>CAYFUR010000053.1:0-25183 GCA_964346275.1 uncultured Candidatus Sumerlaeota bacterium | reverse complement strand
GGAGTATCAGCGAAACCTCGACGAGGTGAATTCTCAGATCCGTACGTTACTCGATGTTCTAAAACTGAAAGGGGCCGACTCATTCTCATCGCTCCGGAATGAGTTGAGCGCACTCGAAGGAAAGAAGACCGAGATCGAGGCCGATCTCAGGGCCGTGACGACGAGGATATCGATGCTCGAAGCCGACCGGATTCCCGATGCTATGATCGTCGAGTCTTTCCGGAGTATTGAGCGGACGATTAGGGTCGCGGACCGGGAACAACTCCAACGACTTCTCCCAACGGTCATCAGAAAGATCTGCTGGTTTCCGGCTGAAGACGGATCCAAGGCGGGACGTTACAAAATGTCCATGTTCCCTACGCCATTGGTTCCAAAGACCTTAGGTGGCGATGATGAGGGTTCAGAGGGAATTGGTTCGCAAAGTTGTAGTGAATGGCTCCCCCACGTGGACTCGAACCACGAACCTGCGGATTAACAGTCCGTCGCTCTACCGATTGAGCTATGGGGGAACCGGTGGGGCGCTGAGAGGTTGTTTGCCCGTCAGCGGGGCTTGCTTTTGCGGATTTTCGGGGGTCAGGTCAAGGGTTTCTTGGAAAAAAACTGGGTTTTCCGGGGGATCACTCAATCTCGAAAAAACAAGGGGGTAAAGGGCGCGGGGGCTCGGGAGGTTTCCTGGGGTTCAGAGGCCGCCCTTTTGGCCGAGGGCAGGGCGCGATTTCTCCGGTTGCGCTCGATGAGGGCGTTTCCGACGCTGCCGGGAGTTTGAGCCGATCCCAGTTCCGGAGCCTGCGGTTGCCTACGGAAAGCCTTGAACCCCTGACTGTTTCCGAAATCCTTTGGAATCCCGCGATGTATTGGGTTTGGGCGGCGCTGGTGCTCGTTTTCGGGCTGCTCTGGGGGTCTTTTTTCAATGTCTGCATTTATCGGCTGCCGGCGGGGCTGACGGTCAACCGGCCCAAGCGGAGCTTTTGTTTTCGCTGCGGCACGCTGATTCGCTGGTACGACAACATTCCGGTGATCAGTTACCTGGTCTTGAAGGGAAAATGCCGCCATTGCGGGTCGGGATTCAGCGCGCGCTATGCGCTGATCGAGTTGATGACAGGGATTTTGTTCGCGGCGGTGTTTATCGGGACGAATCCCGTGGGGGCGGGTGAGCCGTTTCAGATCGCGACGATCTGGTTTCTGGCGTTTACGGGTCTTTTGATTGTGGGCACGTTTACGGATCTGGATGCGTGGATTATTCCTGACGGAGTGACGCTGGGCGGGGCTTTGGCTGGGATTCTGGCGTCGGTGGTGATTGGTTTTGTGGATCCCATGCCGCTGCTGGCCGAGTTTGGGCCCTTTCCGGTTTTGCGCCTCTATTGGGGCGAAGATTTCTTCTATCTGTTCATGGATATTTTGAATGGGCCGCGCTTGCTCCAGGTTTCGCCCGAACAAGTTACGTGGATCGATTCGTTGGCCAATGCGGTTCTCGGAGCAGGGTTCGGCTCGGGGCTTTTGTTTTCCATTGGCTTCCTGGGCAAGCTGCTTTTCCGCAAGGATGCCATGGGTTTGGGCGATGTGAAGCTGTTTGCTCTGGTCGGTGCGACGATCGGTATCAAGGGTGTGTTGATCGCTTTGATGGTGGCCTGCATTTTTGGCGCGGTGGCTGGGTTGCTGGGCCGAGTGCCGGCGATGTTCCGGCGGCCGGGTCCGTCGTTGCTCCAGGCTGGGCCGGATCGGCTGGAGGAATCTTCGCCTGCTGCGCAAGAGGACGAAGCCGATGGCGAGAAGCAGGCCCAGGTCGATCATGGCGCCTTGGGTGAACTGGTCGAGATTGGCCGGCATCTGCCACGCGCTCGATCCGTGCATCATTTGCCGTTCGGGCCCTGGATTGCCCTGGGGGCGGTGTTTGTTGTGATTTTCCAGGATTGGTTTGTTCTATGACGGAATGGATTACGGGGGAGACGAAACTTGTCGGTCTGCTGGGCTGGCCGGTGGAGCATTCGCGCTCGCCCCAGATGCAGAACGCGGCGCTGCGCCATGCGCGGACCGATGCGGCTTACGTTCCGCTGGGAGTGCCGCCGGAGGAGCTGGCCGAGGCTCTTGCCGGCCTGCGGGCGATGCGCTTCGTTGGGTGCAATGTCACGATTCCCCACAAGCAGGGCGTGCTTTCCCACATGGCCACGTTGACGCCCGAGGCCGAAGCCATTGGGGCGGTGAATACCATCCGCGTCGAAGAGGACGGGTCGCTCACGGGTCATAATACGGATTGCCTCGGGGCGGTGCGGGCCGTGGAGGAAGACGGAACGCGGGTGCGCGGAAAAACGGTGGCGATTCTGGGGGCCGGCGGTGCGGCGCGGGGCGTCGCCGCGGGATGCGCTTTTGCCGGTGCCGATCGCATTATCGTTCTGAACAGAACGGTAGAGCGGGCGCAGGAGTTGATTGCGGACCTGAGCAGCAAAATCGCGCTGGACCCAGAGATCGAATGGGAAGCCGGCCCGCTGCAGGAGGGCGAGCGTGAGGGGTGGCCTGACTGGGATGGTGTGGATATCGTTTTCCAGATGACCAGCATGGGAATGCGAGAGAACACGGATATTCCCCTCGATCCGGGGTTGCTTAAGAAATCCTGCCACCTGCTTGAGGCGGTGTACTCGCCGCTTCAAACTCCTTTCCTGAAGGCAGGGCGAGCGAAGGGGTTGCGTACGACCGATGGGCTCGCCATGCTATTGGAACAGGGTGCGGCATCTTTTGAATTCTGGTTCGGGCGCCAGCCAAACCGCGAAGTGATGCGAGAGGCCCTTGCTTCCGGCGGCTGAGAGAAAACGAATAGTGATTTCAGCCCCTCGAAGGGGCGCGAATTGGAGGTCTGCAAAATGTCTCAACGATGCGTGACTCTTCTCGGGCCAATGGGCTCGGGTAAAACAACGGTTGGGAGGAACCTGGCGGAGACCCTGGGATACGAATTTCTGGATACGGACCAGATTATCAAAGACCAAAGCGGAAAAACCATTCCCCAAATTTTCGAAGAAGAAGGCGAGGAGGGTTTTCGCCGGCGCGAGGCGGAGGCCATCGCGAGCCTGGCAGATGCTTTGGGCAAAGTCATCGCCACGGGCGGGGGAGCGGTACTCGATCCTCAGAACCGCCATGTTTTTGAGACAATTGGTCTCACCGTTTATCTGAAGGCGTCTCCCCGCGAGCTTTACCAGCGCGTCAAAAACGACACGAACAGGCCTTTGCTGCAAAAGGCGGAGGACCCGCGCGCCGAAGTTGCCCGCTTGCTGAAAGAGCGTGAGCCGCTTTACGAAAAGGCGGATATCGTGGTAGACACGGAGGATTTGAGTGTCGAAGAAGTCCTGGATGTGCTCATCGACGAATTGGCCAAGCGCACTCTGGGAGACGTCTAAGGTCTTTTCCCGGCCACCTCTGATCCTGGCTTGTCTATGGCTTGTCTTCTTTTCAAGCGGGTGTGCCGCCTGGAAGCGGTATACTGATTCCTTCGACGAGATACCACCTGTGCAAAAAAGCGTACTGCCAAACGGGATGACCCTCTATGTCCAGGAAAGCCGGGCCATCCCCCTGGTGACGCTGGACGTGTGGGTGCGCGTGGGAAGCGGCGATGAACCGGCTGGGCTGGAGGGGATCAGCCACTTCCTTGAGCATATGCTTTTCAAAGGGACCGAGCGCCTGCGCACCGGCGACTACGACCGGCGCATCGAAGAGCTGGGCGGTTATCTGAACGCGGGAACCTCTTCCGATTATACGCATTATTATATTACCGTGCCGAGCGAGCATGCCGGCCGTGTGTTGTCCGATCTGGCCGATGTTCTGATGAATAGCCAGATCGATCCGCGGGAAGTCGAAAACGAGAGATCAGTCATCCTCGAGGAGATCCGGCGCAAAGCGGATAGCCCCATGGGGTATCTGTTCGATGAAACGATCCCTACTATTTTCGAAAGCGGCCCGTATAGACACCCCGTGATTGGCTCCGCGGACTCGGTGAAGTCTATTACACGCGACCAGCTCTTGGAACACTACCAGCGATTTTACGCGGCGGACCGGATCGCCCTCGTCATCGTGGGCGACGTGGAAGCGGAGGCTGTCCGCGGCCGGGTGGAAAGCGAATTTCGCGATCTTCGCAAAGAAAGCCGCGCCTACCGCGAGGCTGCGCCCGAAACGAAATATGCCCAGCCCGAAACGCGCCGGCTGCCCCGGCCGTGGAACGAGGCCTACTTCATCCTGGCTTTTCCCGGTCCGGATGCCGGCAGTGTAGAAGAGATCGCGGTCGCCGACAGCATCGAGGCGTTGCTGGCCGACGGCCGGAGTTCCCGATTGGTTGGTTCCCTCCAGGAGCGCAAGGGCATCGTCAATAATATCGGCGTTTATCTTCCATCGAAGCTCCACCCGATGCCCTGCCTCATTTACGGGACGTGCGCACCCGAGCGCGTCGAAGAAGTCCGCCAGGAGATCTTCTCGGAGCTTCGGGATTTAAAGGAGAATGGAATCCAGTCGCACGAGATGAAGCGGGTGCGGAGACAAGTCATCACGTCCCACCTTTTCAGCCTCGAGACGAATGCCGGGCGCGCCTCGACCATTGGCTATTCCCACCTGTTTTTCCAGGACACCCGGCTCCTCGACGGTTTCGAAGACGTGCTTCGCGGCGCCGGGAAGTCTGATCTGGAAGAGTATATACAGAAGCATTTTCTCGAGGACGAGAGCTATTTCTTTGTGACGGCGCAACCAGACGGCGCAAGCGAGGAATGACAGTAAGATTTACGCGGTTTGTTCTGGCTTCGATCCTGATCCTGCTCGTTGCAGGGTGTTACCGGCCGCTGACACCCGGGGGCGCCTCCGCCACGCGCCCTGTTTTTCGGCTCGAGCAGGCCAGCACGAAAAAGGTTGGTGAAGACGTGACGCTGCACACATTTCAAAACGGGCTGACATTGATCCATGGCCGCAATACGGCGAATCGAATTGCTGGTGCGGCCTTGTATATACGGACAGGGGCTTCTGACGATCCGCCGGACAAGTCGGGCCTGTCGCATTTGCTCATGCGCACTTTGACCAAAGGCACAAAGAACCGCACCGCGGATGAAATATCCGAGGAAGCCGCCCTCCTCGGCCTCTCGCTCTCCAGCAATGCGGGCCAGGATTTCTGCTCGCTGACGCTCCAGTGCATCGTCGAGGATTTGCCAGCCGCCCTGGAGCTGCTCACCGACATTCTTCACAATCCGACATTTCCCGTGGACGAATTTGAACTCGAACGGAAACGGACGCTGGCCTCTATCCGTATCGGAGAGGACCAGCCTTCCGTGGTTGCATCGAAAGCCTTCAAACGCGCCCTCTTCGGCAGCCATCCTTACTCCCGCCCCGTGACGGGCACTCCGGAAACCTTGCCCGGCATCGAACCGATGGACCTGGCGGCGAGACACGAAGCCGACTTCGTTCCATCGAACATGGTCATGTCCGTGGTTGGCGACCTCGATTTTGAGGAATTGCGGGGGATGATCGCCGAGCACTTTGGCGAAACCCGGCCGAAGAAGGACAGCTCTTACGAAGTCGATAAGATCATTGCTCCAGGAAGCCAGAGGGTCGAGCTGGTGAAAGACTCGGAGCAAGGCTATGTTCTCCTCGGCCATCTTGTCTGCGAGGCGGGTCATCCCGACGAGGCCGCCGTCCGCGTCGCAACCACGATCCTTGGCGGCGGGATGAGTTCCCGCCTCTTCACCGAACTGCGCGACCGGCAGGGACTTGCCTATGCCGTGGGGGCGAGCAATGCCTTTCTCCAGGATAAGGGCCTCTTTCTGGCCTTTATCGGCACGTCGTACGACAATCTTCTTTCCCGGGATGAATTGAATGGGTCTTCGCGAGCCGAGCACGGAATCTGGGAAGAGATTCTGAAGCTTCGCAGGGAACCCGTATCGGAAAGCGAGCTGGCCCGCGCCAGGAACTATATCGAGGGATCCTATCTGCGCGATCATGAGCGTAATGCGCAGCAGGCTGGCTATTTGGCCTACTGGCATGTTACGGGCAGAAGCCTGGAATACGACGATGAATTTCTGGAGGCGATTCGTGACGTCTCGGCCCGCGACGTCATGCGTGTCGCCAACAAATATTTCCTCGAGCCCACCGTGGTTGTTTTAAAGCCCGCCCCTGCGATCTCCGCCAACGAGTGATCCCCTTGAGTTGTTCGGGTTTGACTCCGATCAAGCCCGGTGTTCCACTGAGTAAGCGTAAAGTCACCCCACGGATTTGCGGCTGATAAACAACCTTCCATGGCGCATCGAAGTCTGAACACACTCGTCTTCGCCGGTTTCGCTCCCACAACGGCCGCGACTGTGATTTCCCTCATGGGAGACGATGGCCTCCCCCAGGATCTGCGCATTGTTCAGGGGTTGAATTTCGAGCCATGGCAAACAGCCCGAACCGGCTTGATGATCGTTGGCATGGACCCGGCGACAGACCTTGTGCGCGTCTCCCAGATCATTCAAAACCGCACCACGTATTGGGATGTCGCCGTCGCGATCCCCGATGTGCTTTCCTATTATTCGGTGGCGTTGCTTGCCCAGGGAGCCGTCAAAGTCATCAAGCATCCCGAGCAGGATCTGGAGGCTGCCAAACATCAGCTTCGGACCCTTCTCAAGGAGTTGAGCGAACTGCAGTCGGATGCCTTTGGCCTCGAGCTTTCCGACTTGATTCAGCTCTATGGCGAGAAGCGAATCGCAAAAACGATCCGCGTCACCGGCGGAGGCACATCAGGTTCCATCTTTCTCCACGGGGGGAACGTCACCCATTGCGAGACAATGGACGAGGAAGAGGGCATGGTAGCCTTTAAACGCCTGATTTGCATCGATTCGCCGGAGATCCGCGTCCACAAGGGATGTCTGTCAGACAAAAAGTCGATCGGCCTTTCAGCCATGAGCGCCTTGCTCGAGGGATCCCGCCAGGTGGACGAAGGGGCCCGGGACGAGATCAGCTCTTCGGCCCAGGAATTTCCATCTTTCGATATGGTCGGCCTCGAAGACTTCACTCCCGTCCACGGTGTTCCTGTTCAATCGGACCAGGAAAATGGCCATCCGGAAACGCCGGCGGGGGAGAACGATTCCATCGATGAATTCATGGAAGACGAGAAGAAGCAGTAACTCCTCTTTCCTTATTTCGTTTTACTTCCAGAGACGAGCTCCACGGGGATTTCCATCACCTGGTTTGGTATGACCAGGAAGATGCGATCCGTTTGATCGGGGGTGATTCGGCAACTGCCGGTAAAGCTGCCAAAGGCGGGAAGAATCGCTGTCTCTTGACCGAAGACGAAGCAGGGATTGGTGAGTTTCTGCCGGCCGTTTCGGATTTGAACGGAGGGATGGAGATGGCCGGCCAACGTATAGCCGCGGGTCGCCTGCGGGAAGTGGCAAAACGAAAACGGCCCGGTAGAATAGGGTTCAGAGACGGCGCGAATCCCCAGCGAGGCGGGAGGGTCCCCTGCATGGCGGTCGTGATTGCCACGAACCAGCGTCACTTCCGTTTGTGGAAACTCGCCGCGCCACTCCTCCAATGAATGAAGCACTTCGGCGGATTGGCTTTCCCGCGTGTGGAAGAAATCTCCCAGGATCACGAGGCGGGCTGGTTCATGAAGCCGCATGAGTTTTGCAAGGCGGTGAATGTCCGCGGAGGTTGATCCAGACGGGACAGGGATTCCGCGGTTGCGGAACGTCTGGCCTTTTCCGAAGTGCGGATCAGCGAGAATCATTGTCGCCTGATCGATCCAGAGCAGCGCTCGGCCGGAAAGCGGCTCCAGCTGTTGCCCCATCCATTCAAAGCGCGGCATGTTCCGGGTCCGTATAGATGCTGTTTTTATCAAGCTTGCCGATCATGTCTTGAATTCGCCGGGCGAAATCTTCCGAGGAAACGTTTTGCCGGATACGTTCCGCCCAGAGAGGGAATGCCATGGGGGTAAGGCGTTCCGGCGTCTCGAGGATGAGTGTTTTGTGCTGGATTTCATCCAGCGTCCTCCGAAGGCGCTCCCCGTCGAGCTGGGTGTCGAGAGCCTCTTGCCGGGCCTGGCGGAGGAGTCGATTCTCCGGATCGAATTGCTGAAAGACGTCGAAAAGGAGATTGCTCGATGTGAGGAGTTGGCGCGCGGACTTGCGGTTTCCGGGATAGGACTGCATGACCAGGCCCGCCACGCGTGCGATTTCGCGGAACTTTCGGCGGCTCATTTCCGCGGCATTCAGGCACTCCAGAAGCTCCGCTTCCAGGTTTTTGGGACTGAGAAGCTCTCGCCAGTCCTGCTCCGCCAGGTCTACCCGCGAGTTGCTCAGAATCTCGAACCCGTAGTCCGTCGCCATGGTGCTGACTGTACGCGGCGTCTTGCGGGCGAGGCGCCATGCCACGAGTGCCGAGAGCCCTTCGTGGGCAAGCCGTCCTGCAAATGTATAGACAAAGAGATGGAGGCCCTGGCGGGTTTGAATCTGCTCGATGAGGATGTCGCTCTGCGAAGGGAGTTGGGAAAGAGTTTTCTGGGTTTCCAAAAGCGCCCGCCCCGCCTGCATTTCCGGACCCTCATAGCGCGATTGCAAAGCCTCGCCGAGGCGTTCTTGCACGGCTTCGGCAAGCAGCGTGGACAGCGGCATGCGACCGCCCATCCAGCGGGGTACGGCGCTCGTTTCGGCTTTCACCGTCCGCACCCGGGCCGTCGCATCCCGGATACGCACAAGCTGTAACACCTTTCCTGAAAACAGAAATCGGTCGCCCGGTTTCAGCTTCGCCAGAAAACTCTCTTCCACGCGGCCCAGCATCGCGCCATTGCCCGATTTGATTTCGACCGAGGCGTCGCTGGTAATCGTGCCGATATTCATGCGATGCATGCGGCCGGTCTTTTCAGTCAGCGCGCGATAGCGCCCGTTCCTTTCCTGGACCCGCGTATAGTCGGGGTATGCCTCCAGCGCCTTACCGCCGCGTGTCACAAAGTCCAGCGCCCAGCTCCAGTCTTCCGCGCTGAGTTCCCGGTAAGATTTCGTGCCGCGGACTTCAGTGAGCATCTCCTCGCCTCGAAATCCTCCACCGAGGGCAGCGGTCACCAGATGCTGAACAAGCACATCCAAGGGGGCCCGGAGTGGCCGGCGGGATTCCACGGCTCGCTTGGCCGCGGCCTTGCGCGCGGCCGCGAATTCCACGAGCTCAAAAGCATTGGTCGGCACGCAGAGAATTCGGCTCCTTGCGCCAGGCTGGTGTCCGCTGCGCCCCGCGCGCTGCAATAAGCGCGCGATGCCTTTGGGGCTTCCAAGTTGAATCACCTGGTCGACGGGCGAGAAATCAACTCCCAGGTCGAGCGACGAGGTGCACACGACCGCCAGCAGGCCGCCCGAACGCAACCGGTCTTCGACAAGGCGGCGGAACTCGCGGTCAAGGGATCCATGGTGCAAGGCAATCCGCCCTTCCCACTCCGGCTTTTCCGCAAGAATCGCCCGAAACCACTGTTCCGCCTGCGAACGCGTGTTGGTGAAAAAGAGGGTGCTCCGCGCCCGCTCGATCGCTTTGATGACGGGGCGGAGTTGCTTGATCCCCAAGTGGCCGAACCAGGGAAAGCGTTCGATATTTGGAGGAATCAGCGTCTGCAGCAAAGTTTCCTTGCCGCGTTTCCCTTGGATCAGCTTTCCGCTTTGCGAAGGCACCAGTGTTTCCAGGGCCTCCTCGATGTTTCCCAATGTTGCGCTCAATCCCCAGACGCGCAGCCCGGGGAGCCATGCACGCAATCTTGCCAGGCAAAGCTCGGTCTGTGTGCCCCGCTTCGTGCTCAGCAACTCGTGCCATTCGTCAACTATGACACAACGAAGCGTGGAAAACATCTGGCGGGATTTTGGATAGGACAGGAGGAGCGAGAGGCTTTCCGGTGTTGTGACCAGCCCCGTTGGGAGTCGTTTTTTCTGTCGTGACTTGATCGATGGCGTCGTGTCGCTGGTTCGTTTTTCCACCGACCAGGGAAGCTGTAGATCTTTCACTGGCATGCGCAGGGACTCGGTGGTATCCGTTGCGAGAGCGCGCAGAGGCGTGATCCAGAGAACGCGAATTGGCTCGTTCTCCCCGGGCCATTTATCCGGAGAGGGGTTTTCCGCAAGCCATTCCAAAAGTGGTCCGCCCCAGACCGCCAGTGTCTTGCCCGTTCCCGTCGGAGCATGGACCAGTCCGCTGGCCCCCTGGCGATAGCTTCGCCAGGCTTCCTTCTGATAGGAGAACGGCTTCCAATCGGAGCGGGAGAACCAGTGGTTGAGGGTTGTTTGAGCAGATTTCCAGGACATGAGCTTTCACGGGGCATGATTTCCCGCGAAAAGGGGAAGCAAAACTCCGTCCCTTTTTTCGATTACGAAAGGCCGGGGGCGGTTGGAATCCAAACGCGCATTTCACTCGTCCGGCGATTGCCCCAGCAGTAATAGGGAACAGCAACAAGAGGCGCGGGTTGAGGGGGATATTCGGCACGATACAGCTTGCCGTCCTGCCAGTCCGAATCGGGAACAAAGGTCCCAATGCCAGAAAGAATGGTGATTCCGCCGAGCAGGTTCGGCCGGTATTCTGGATTGAGGCTTGTCGTGGGGGGGAGTTGAATCGAAGAGACGGGAATCGATTGGTCACACCCCTCGAAGCAGTAGACCAGAGGGCCGCGCTGCAAAGCGACACGGCCTCGATTCGCCGAGACTTCCGGGTGCGACTCCATCCGTTCCACGGGCATCTCCATCTCCAATTCGACCCAGTCTCCCGTTTGCCAGGCACGATCGATTTCAATGTAGCCTCGATGAACGCGCGGCGACCGCATGGTCTGGCCATTCACCTTGAGGTGGAATTTGCGGCACCACCCGGGCAACCTGAGCCGAAGACCGAGCTGCGTCTCCTTCCTCACTTTGAAGACGATCTGCGCTCCGCCTTTCCACGGGTAATCTGTATTGACGAAAACCGTCCCTTCGTTGTCTCCGGCCTGGAAATCCGCACCACCTTGTATATAAAGATTTATATACAAGTTTTCCGGCGAGACGGCATAGGCATAATGACCGATCGAGGAGAGCACGCGCATGACGTTCGGCGGGCAACAGGCGCAGTCGAACCACGGCTGGCGATGGTGCTGGCCTTCGCTTTCCAGGAGGTTGCGGGCAAAGAACTGGTCGCCCTGGTGAGCCATGGCTGCCAGGATGACATTGTAGAGGGCGCGTTCCATCACATCCGCATAGCGCCCATCCTTTTTTGCCAGGCAAAGCCGATGGCTCCACATGGCGAGGCCGGCGGCCGCGCAGCTTTCCTGCCAGGCGGTTGAATTCGGCAAATCGTAGGGCTCGGTGAAGCCTTCGTTCTCAGCGGAAGAGCCAATCCCTCCTGTTATATACATTTTGCTTTCGACGGTATCGAGCCAGAGCCGCTTTGATGCAGCCAGGTAGTCTTTATCTCCCGTGGCCGAAGCGTAGCTCGTTGCTCCCAGGGCCAAATAGGCTGCCCGCGCGGCGTGCCCTTTGATCCTGTCCTGGTGGACGAATGGCTCATGGTCCTGCCAATAGTCCCCCTCATATTGGCGTTCAGGAATGCGATGCTCCCGCGCAAAGAAATGCCCTCCCCGTGCTTTCAAAAAATAATGGGCCAGCCCTGTATAGCGATCATTTCCAGTGCACTCAGACAGGCGGACAAGCGCGTGTTCGAGAATCGGGTGGCCTGGATAGCCGCGGAGCTGGTTCGTCCCTTCTCCGAAGACATGGCCTGTGTGGTGAGCGAGATGGACAGCAACATCGAGAAGGCGTTCTTTCCTGGAGGCCTCAAAATGCGCGACGCCTGCTTCAATCAGGTGTCCGGCACAAAAGAGTTCGTGATTGTCGCGCAGGTTTGACCAGCGTTCGTCGGGCGCGTTGATCTGAGTCCATGTGTGGATGTAACCATCGTCCTCCTGGGCGGCGACGATCAGTTCAATGATCCGGTCGATCTGCTGATCCAGATGCTTGTCCGGACTTGTGCCCAGAACGTAGCTGGCGGCCTCGATCACCTTATAGACATCCGAATCCATAAAGGGTCCCCCGCGGTGGCCATGACTGGCCGCCACCGCCGCCTGGCGGAAGTTGTCCAGATGGCCGTGTTGTTCGATCATCCCCAGGGCGTGGGGGAGCGAGGTCCGCCGGATGGTTTCCCTTCTGCTCGACCAGATCGAGTCGCTCATCCGCACATGTTGGTACGGAACGGGCCTTAACCGATCTTTCATAAGACAGCCCCCGTCTCGGTTTCGTTTTGACGATGAGGACATGCTGTCAAAGCCCTGGAAGAGTCGCGAGCAGAAAATGGCAATCCTCGGTCTTTCCAAAAAGATTCCCCGCGGACAACTGCTCCGCGGGGACCCGGTTAGTGGACTGGAGGGCTCATTCTCTCGTTCACGGCTCTTCTTTCCGGGGAACGAATGACATAGGCCACTCCGCCCTTTTCAAACCAGGCCTTTGCCAGTTCCTCCGCATTATAGACGATGCCTTCCCCTTGAGTCCGGTGGGCCGGATCGTTGACGATGATATCGCCCTCTGGCGTAAAGCCGCGAATCACGATCAGGTGGCCGTTGCTGCTGGTCATGGGATTGCTCGGGAATTCACCTTCCTCGAAACGAATTGAAGCAATGACCGGGATCCCTTGTGATACCAGGGATTTGACTTGGTCCCAGGAGCGAATCCGGCGCACCCAGGCGTCCAGGCCGAATTGCCCGGCGAGCGCTGCCGCCCGTGCCCAGTTCCCAAAAATACCATACTCCGGGTCGTAAATATCCAGCGCGTTCTGAATCAACGGCCGGTCGACACCATGATAGCGCAAAAGCATGGAGACGGAGGTTGGCGAGCAGGTTGAACCCGAGACCTGTCCGTCGAGTGTCCCCTGTGCCAGGAAAGGAACAGGCAGGCTGCGTGCCCATTGTCCATCCACGATCGTGGGCTCCTGCAATTCCGCGCGCCGCTGATCGTCGCTCACTTGGCCGGAAACGGAAACGGCGAGGCGTCGAAGTGCTGGCATATTCAAATCTTCGAGATCGAAGGAATAGAGGTTTGCGCGCATCTTGAAAGCGTCGGCGGGACGCGAGAGGTAGAGGTTGTCGACATTGACGGCCCCGTGTTCGAAGCGGAGCGTGCGTTCCGGCCAATGCACCGTCCGGCCCCACTGGCCGAGATAAAGCCACGGCGACCATTCCCCCGATTCCGCGTCTCTCACGGAGACGTGGAAATTCATTCCCGTCTCGTCCGGCGTGCGCGCATTCCAGGAAGGGATCAACTCGGTAAACGGGAATTCCGTTTCGATTTCGGGTGTTGTATAGCGTCCCCGGCGTGGATAGGCGCGCTGCCGTTCATCGGCGAGGACCAGCCCGACCTCCCCGCCGCCATCGGACAGGTCGATCCGGCTGAACTCTCCTTCCTTCCAATCTTCAGCTTCATCCAGGAGATAAAGGTGGTCCACCATGTCCGGGGGATTTTCCAGCCGATTGCTGAGCGCGGGAGAATCCGTAACTTGAGCTTCCGAGTTGATGACTGTCATGCAAAGAAGAAACGCTCCTGTCGCGAGAATCCAGTGTGACGCCATGGGTTTCAGTCTCCGTGCATTCATTGGGAATCTGTCATCATCCATTCCGCGTCCGGCGAGAGCTTGCGATTGAGGAGCAGCATCACCCGTCCTGCGGCTGTAACCTCGCCAGGTTCCGCCTCCAGCGGGGTCAGGACCACCTGGGACTCTTTTTCCCCCGCTAGTTTCACTGTTCCGGCAGGCACCCAGCCGGGGCGCGCGGCGGATTGATCGAGCCTCATGGCCGATGCCCCTTCGTTTGCCGGACGGATCACGGTGTAACTGGCCAGGCTCGCGAGATGATCCCGCTCCGGCATCCAGACACAGAGCGTGTAGACGGCCGTGACTGGGACCTGGACGGTATAAACCATTCGTCCGGTTTCATTTCCTTCCAGAAAGAAACAGGCCGGTTCCAGCGAATCATCTTTCCGCCAGACTCCTTCGGGCTCTGCCGAGGTGGCCTCGAAGACAAGGCCCTTGGGGCGCCAGAGGCCTTCCCGGTAAGGGAGCCTCGCCTCTTTCTCGTAGGGGCCGTCGGCGAGCATTCTGGCGAGTTCCATGTCATTTTCGCGGAGGGCCTCGAAGAAGAAAAGCACTTCTCCACCAATTCCGTTCTTCCGGTTGTAGGAGATGCTCTGGCGCAGCACATCGGCCGACACGCGGTAGGAGCCAACCTTGGCAAGAATGCCTGGATAGAGCAAGTCGAGCTGCTCCTGGGTGAATTGGTTCTCGACGAAATCGTCGACAATTGCCCGATAATCTTCGATATCTTTGCGGTAGGCCTGCGGGTGAATGATGTCGACCAGGCCGCGATTGACCCAGGTCTTGGAGTCCTGGAGGTATTCTCTCAGGCTCCAGTCGTAAAAGCTCGGCGACATGGAAATGATCAGGTTCGGATCCACTGCTTTGACCTTTTCCCGCAAATCCGCCAGGAACTCCGTCAGCATGTCCGCACGCCACTGAACCCAATGGGGGTCTTTGTAATCCTCTGGCGGCGCCTCGCCAAATTCCTGGCGATACTTTTCCACCGTCTCTTTGTTATATCCCGCGAGGGAGGGGAGTGCCGGAAGCCGGTCGTCTCCCTGGATGCCGTCCACGTCGTAATTCCGGGCCACCTCGAGGATGAGGCTGGTGAGGAAATCCTGCACTTCCGGGTCCAGGGCGTTCATCCACTCGAAATTATTCTTTTTCGCCAGATCGCCGTATTGATCGAGGGCCGCCCATTCCGGTTTCTGCTCGAGCAGCGGGCCGCCATCCAAATTGTAAGAGGACGCGAATCCGTATTCGAACCAGGGGATGACTTCGATGCCGCGGCTGTGGGCTTCGACAATCACATCCTGGAGAGGATCGCGCCCTTCGTAAAGCGGATCAATGCGGATTCCAAAACGCTTTTCCATCACATCGCTGGGATAGAGCGTCATGGATTTGTTCCAGACCACCGGATAGACGGCATTGATATTGGTCCGGGCCAGGAGTTCCATCGCCTCGGCGATCTTTTCCCGGCTTTCGAGCACGTCGCTGTCCACGTTCGTAAGCCAGACACCCCGGAGTTCGCGGAGCATTTCATTCTCAGTGGAGGCCGCGCTGCTGGGCTTGGAGGCCTGGGCTTTTGCTGTCTGGCAACTCGACAGCAGGAGCAAGCCGAGCGAAAAAGCCAGGGCGGCGAGCCAAATCGAGGGGAATCGGGGAATGAGGCGGTATCGATAAGTCATAGGGAAAAACATCCAGGGCGAGATTCCCGGTATTGACCGGGCGGGGCGAGGCGCAGAGCAAGCGTTTTTGGCAGCGATAGAACTTGTGCGGAAAACCGCACAGCGCGAGGAAACCCGCATCATGCTCTGTGTGGGATTCCGCACAAGACCTCTCCCGGTGCGGATTTCTAAAAATATACAACATTGAAAGTATTGAACTTAGGTTTGTTCCAGAGAGGCTTCCTGCCGGAGGAATAGGCTTTGCACCCTTCTCCCGGCACAACACGCCCCCGGCAAACAACACGGGAGAGGAACCAATGGAACAAACGCTGCGCGAAGATGGAGTTCAAGATTATCTGCAGGCTGTCGGTTCGCATCATATTCTGACCCGCGAAGAAGAAGTCGCCCTGTTCGAACGTCTCGAAAGTGGCGACGAATCGGCGCGGGAAGATATTGTTCGCTGCAACCTTCGGCTCGTCGTCAAGATCGCTTTGCAGTATCGCGGGCATGGTGTTCCTCTCGCTGACTTGATCCAGGAAGGGAACATCGGCCTTCTCTGCGTCACATCGAAGTTTGATCATCGCCGGGGCTTTCGGTTTTCCACCTACGCCGCTTTCTGGATCCGCCAGGAAATCCAGGCCGCGATTCGCAACAGCGGTTCGATGATCCGCCTTCCCATCCGCAAGTCGCGCCTTATGGGCCGTATTTCCGAAGCAATCCGTTTCTTCAATACATACGAGGGAAGGGAACCCAGCATCGAGGAAATCGCCCAATTCACTGATACGACTCTGGAAAAAGTTCAGATGCTGCTCCCATTGCGCGATGCGGTCGTCTCACTTGATGCCGAACGTAATGAAGATGGCGCGAGCCTGATGGACACGGTCGCCGACGATGCGCCCGATATTTACGAGGCTCTGAATGACGAGCAGCGCAAGGAGCAGATCTCCCGGGTGCTGGAATTCCTGACTGATCGCGAGCGCGAGGTCATCATCTTGCGCTTTGGACTCAATAGCGGCAAGCCCATGAGCCTTCGCCAGGCCAGCCGGCGCGTTGGCCTGAGCCAGGAGGGCGTCCGCCGCATCGAGCGCCGGGCGCTGGACAAGCTCCAGCGTCCCGCGATCCGGGCCAAGCTCGATGGATTACTCGCTGCTTAAGAGCGGCTCAAGTTTACCAAGAACCTCGGGGCCGGCTCGAAAGGGCCGGCCTTCTTTATTCATGAACGCGTGGGAGGTCTGGCCCGTCGCGAGATGAACATTGTCGCGACCCGGGCAGAAGATTTTGTAGAGAAAGCGGAGGCGCAGGCGCGTCAGTTCCACAAGCGATGTCTCGACATGGAGAATGTCGTCGTAGAGGCCGGGCTGGCGATAATCCACTTCGGCCCGGGTAACGGGCAGAAGAACCCCGCGATCCTCCCAGGCGCGATAGCTGTCGCCTGTGGCCCGCAGCAGTTCTGTCCGGGCCGCTTCCATATAGACAAGGTAACGGCTGTGGTGGACCATGCCCATCCGGTCGGTATCGGCATAGCCCACGCGCACTTTGTATATCAGCGGGAGAGAAAACTCCTGGCTCACTCGGCAAAATCCCTGGCGATTTCCTGCATCTTCTCGTTATCCACGGTATCGTGGAGCGTGATGGAATCCTTGAAGCGCGCCAGATCCAGGTGCATCAAGGCCCATTTGCCGTGGGTATGGTGGGCCACCACGTGCCCCAGCTCGTCCTTGCCCCAATAAATCGCCTCCCATTTCTGATCGCCGAATTGAATGGTCAGGCGCCGGCCGCGCTTGAAGGCCGGCTCGTCTTCTGATTCTTTCTGGGAATGAGCTGCTTCCGAGGCATTCAGCATATTCATCGGGACATGCGTGATGCTGTCGCCGGAGGAGGGGCGTGGTTCCGCCTCGGAAATGCGGGGAACGTGAACGCGATCCTTATACTTTAACAGATGGAAGATGATCATGTCCCGTTCCCAGCGGCCCGTGCGCACAAGCTGGTCGAAGCAGCCCTGGGTGAGGCGGCCGATGGGATCGACGTCGTAATTGTAAAGCGGAATGCCCTGGGGAGTGACCCGGCCTGTTTCCTTCAAGGTATAGACAATGTCGTAATCCTTGGACGGGACGCTTTCCTTGAACACACCAACGGTGCCATCCTCGAAAAGGAGAATCGTGCCGGGAATCAGGTTTCCGCCTTCATCATAGAAATCGACTTCGCGGACCCATTCGCCGTGCTGGCGTTGCGGACGGCGCGGTTCCGCAGGCGCGGGCGGCTGTGGCGTTTCCCGTGCTTTCGGAGCTTCCCGCGGCTCGGGCGTGGGAGGCGGCGTTTGACGCCTTGTTTCTTGCTTTGGGCGGTTTCTGGAGCGCGCCGACGGCAAATCCGGCGGAGGCGTGTGTGTTTTCTGTGGTTGAAGCCCGCCCGGATGCTTTTCTTTCGAGAGGACGGATTTGGCCAGGCGGCTCAAATACTCGTCGGCGGATTGATCCTCCGTCTCAGGAGATACCTGATCGTTATCGCCCTCCGGTGACGATCCCTCAGCTTGGAATTTGCGAAACATCCCTAAACCCTCAATATATAGTCAGTGCGAATCCAGTGTCCCTCTTTCATTCGCAACTCGACAAGAGTATACGTCCAAATGACAGCGTCGTGGCAACAGAATATTCACAAAGCGAACCGTTGAGCCGACAGGTTGATTGGGGAATAAAACAAGAAAAATCAGAAATCTAAGAAGAATAAAGGAGCCGGGAAGTTGAATCGTGCAAAAATTGTCTCCGGCGGGCAGACCGGCGTGGATCGGGCGGCTTTGGATGCCGCCATGGAGTCAGGTTACGCGACTGGCGGCTGGTGCCCGTCCCGCCGTCTGGCCGAAGACGGCCAGATAGAACCCCGATATCCCCTGGTGGAAACTCCGACCTCGGATTATAGTGAACGAACGCTTTGGAATGTGCGCGATTCCGATGCGACCCTGATCATTGCCCGTGGCGAACTCACCGGCGGAACCTTGCAGACGGCTGAGTTTGCCCGCGACCTGCGCAAGCCTCTTTTCATTGCGGATTTGTCCCGGCAAGCCCCCGCCGAGGGATTTTGCGCGTTTCTCGAATCCAATCGCGTTGGAATCCTGAATGTCGCCGGCCCCCGGGAAAGCACATGCCCGGGCATCTATTGCGAGGCCCGGGCTTTTCTCCGTTCGATTCTCGGTGGCGAGACTGAAGAATAGAAACATGACACGCTCGTATTCCGGCCCGAGAACCTGTTCACTAAACAAATGACCTCGCGGCGACAGCGGCCCGAGGTCACAGGGAGGCTTCGTGATGCTGGCTTGCCAGCCTGAATTTCTTGTAAATTCGACTCAGTCCTGCTGGGGATTCGCATTCTCTTCAGACTCGCCCTCGTGAGGCACCGGTGCATCGACCTGGTCGTCCGTATCGGTCATGATATCGGACGGGGCTTCCTCGGTGATCGGAAGAGGCTCGGCCCTTTCCGCGGGTTCGATTTGATCGGCTTGGTCCATCGCTTCGTCGGCCTCTTCCCGCGAAATCAAGCCTTGTTCCCCCTGCTCCATTTCCTGTTCGGGAGTCAGTTCCTGGTCCAGGCCCGGCTCGTCCTGCGGGGCGGGCTCTTCGACCCGTTCTTCTAACATTTCGATCGCTTGCTGGACTTTCAGGTTATCCAGGAAGTTCTGCTGGGCCTGGCGCTTTTCGGTGAAAGGTGCTTCGGTGTCCGGAACCGGTGCCGTGGTTGCCTGCTGGTAAGGAGTTCTATGCCCGCGAAGCTCATCGTCGTTCATGAGATCGATGGTAAAGAGGCCAAGAGCAAGGTCGAGAGCCTCGGCGGGGTAGACGCCCGCGTCGAGCGCGAGAATCGGTGTGGCGACTTCGGCCCCCAAGCTCAGAGGCCGCTTGCGGCCGTCGTCCCAGTAGGGGAGATTCCTGAGAAAGCGCCGATCCTCGACAACATGCCAGGGTGTTTCCCCCTTCAGAAAGCCATTTCCCATGGTGGGAATCATGGAGTTGAAGGAGCCATAGAACACGGAAACGCCAGCTTCACGGCGCTCTTCCTCCACGATACCAACCGCGCGGCGGTCCATGCCGTAATAGGTGCCCTCAAAAGCCACGTAGCCCGCCTGGGCAAGCGTCGTCGCGCGGGCTTTTACGCCGATAGCCTGGGCATCCTTGGGGATGCCTCCCCGCAATCGAATCAGGTCGAGAAGGTCGTGGCCGCGATCTTTCAAATACGCTCCCGCATCCTCGAGAACATCGGCATTCGCGTTTCCCGGCTGAATTGAGAGAAGCCCCAGCAGGGCTGTGATTGAGGCGAGCTGGCGAAAGCGCATCGCTGTCCATGACCTTCCAAGTAAAGTTCCGGCGAAACTCTGAATCGTCCGCCGGTCAAGCGCAAGCATCGAATGAAAAGACCGCCGGGGTGGTCCCGGCGGTTTGTTTTCATTCCGTTTCTGGGCGGTGGTTCAATCCGCGACACCAACGCGTGTCAGGTAGCGCTCAACTTCGAGGGCCGCCTTGCAACCGAAGCCCGCCGCTGTGATGGCCTGGCGGTAATGGTTATCGTGGATGTCGCCCGCCGCGTAGATACCTTCCTGGTTCGTCTGCTGATCGTGTCCGACGAGGATATAGCCGCTTTGGTCGCATTCGATTGTTCCATCGAGGAATTTCGAGTTGGGGATATGGCCGATTGCCAGGAACATCGCATCCACAGGGAGTTCCCTGGCTTCGCCGCTCTCCCGGTTCTTGATCTTCAAGCCTGTTACCTTGGGGAAGGTGCCACTCGTATCGCCGGTGACTTCTTCCACGACGCTATTCCAGACAAATTCGATATTCTTGACGTTCTGGGCGCGTTCGCTCATGATCGCCGACGCCCGGAGTTTGTCGCGCCGGTGAATAATATAAACCTTTTCGCAGAGCTTGGCCAGATAGGTCGCTTCTTCCATGGCGGAATCCCCGCCTCCCACCACGGCGACGGTCTTCTTGCGGTAAAAACCGCCATCGCAGACGGCACAAGTGTGAACGCCGCGATTCCAGTAGGTGCTCTCGCTCTCGAGGCCAAGCATGCGCGGCGAGGCGCCGGTGGCAATAATCACGGCATGGGCGCGGATCTCGCCGCTCCCGCTGGGTTTCAGACAAAAGGGTTTGCAGGAAAAATCGACGGATTCGATTTCCTCGTATTTGACCTCGCTGCCGTAATTCTTGGCCTGGGCTTCCATATCCATCATCAACTGGGGGCCGTCCACCCCGTTGGGAAAGCCGGGATAGTTTTCCACCTCGGTGGTCGTGGTGAGTTGTCCGCCGACTTCCGCACCGGCATAGACGACCGGTTCGAGGTTGGCGCGGGAAAGATAAATCGCCGCCGTCCAGCCTGCAGGGCCGCTTCCAATAATGACGACATTTCTGACTTGGTCTTGATTTTCGGACATAGAGCGTTTTCCTTATTCCGTCGAGTTCTGGCGTCCCGGTTTTGCCGAAGGCAAGATGATTGCCAGCGCCGGGGCAATCGGAACTCTGCCAGTGGGGGAGATGGGAAGGGGTCAAAATGAAATGGTGGACGGGGTTGGATTCGAACCAACGTAGGGCTTTCGCCCACCGGATTTACAGTCCGGCGCATTTAGCCACTCTGCCACCCGTCCACTCGGGAAAAGCACGGCGGGGTTTCTCTCTCGCCGCGAGGGGCCGGTTTCATAGGCCCGGACTTTCCCGCTACGCAAGGATAAATTTCAAGGATTCGGGGGTCGGAGGTCACGGGCTTTCCGTTTTCAGCATGTTCTTAATTTGCATGTCCGCCAGTTCTTTTTCCGTGCGGTTTTGCTCCTGTTCCAACTGTTGGACACGCCGCCGCATGCGATCGAGTTCACTCTCGGCCCGTTCGGCGCGTGCCTCGGCCCGGGCGGCCTTTGCCTGGAGATCCTCTCCGGAGAAGTCGTCTGGGGATTTGTCCGACACAAGGCGGGATTCGATGGGCAGGGCGAGCGGATAATAGGAGCGCCAGGCATAACCGGCGGCGATTCCGAAAAGAAGAAAGACCGCCATGAGCACGATGCCGCCAAAGCCCATACCGGAGCCCGATCCGGTTTTCCGGGTTTTCCGTTGAGTGCCTCTTTTGCCTCGTCCAGCCATCGATCCTGTCCTTCCAGAGACTTCCATCAGCGTCTGGAAGCCCGGGAAAGACTGTCAACATGAAGTCCTTGAGGATCATTCAACGAACCACTGTGTCCCAGCCGATAATGTGGCCTGCTGGAAGGTGGCGAGGAATATCTCGTAATTCTCATCAGGGTTCGTCCCGGTCAGGTCCGCATTCGTCAGCATCACCAGGTGGTTTCCCTCGTGGTCAAAATGATACCAGTCCATCCAGTGGGACCGTTCGTCCGGCGCGGCGGGTGTCTCCTGGAGATTGGTCACCTGCACGAACTGGCCTGGAAGGTTGAGATCCTCCGCAGCCGTGTAGAGGAAAACTTCCTGGGAGCCATCGGGATTCTCGCCGGTGAAATCCCCATTGGAGATGAAGGCCAGCCTTTTTCCATCGCCGCTGAGGATGGGTCTCTCGTTGATGGTGGATCCCGGAGTTGACGTGATTTGAGTGGGAGCGCCTGTGAGAAGTGTTTCGAGATAGATTTCCGGATTCCCCTCGGGGTTGGTCTTGTCGGGGTCAAACCCCGTGGAGTAAGCGACTTTCGTGACATCGCTGTCGCAACCAAAGCCCGGAAAGCGATAATCGAAATGAAGGAGAAAGACAAACACCGGGTAATGATCATGATCACCACCGATGACAATGTCCTTTCCTGTGATGGCCCAGCCGAATAAGTCGGCGATACGCCCCCCATCGCCACTGATCCGGGGCCAGATGACTGTCATGCCATGTTCTTCAGCACCGCTCTCTGTCTCGGTCTGTTGAGCGATTTCCCCTGTTAATAAGTTCTTTTTGAAAATATCATAGTTCCCATCCGCGTTATTAAAATCGTAGTTCATACGGGAACTCCAGACGAGCCACTTCTCGTCGGCGGAAAGATCCCCGTGGCGATTTGCCAGCGTCCAGTAATCGTCGTTGGTATACCAGGTGCGCGGACAGGAGCCTTCCCAATGAATCGTTTGGGTGCTTGAGCTGTCTGTGTACTGGATCAGATCTCCCGACCTCAGATCAAGCCCGTATATCTCGACATTTTGATCTGCATTGGAAAGCAGGTCGGCCGAGGAGGAAGTAAAAAGCACAATGTTACGGGTGAAATCAGAGCAAACTGTGATTCCTTCGGTTGTTTCCGTCTTCTGAGACAAATCCCGCGATTCGATATCGTAGAGAAACAGTTCCGAATTCCATTCAGGATTCAGGTTTTCCGTCACAGTGTCAGCATTCCAGCTCGACGTGAAAGCAATCTGCGTCCCTTCTGGATTGAGAAATGGGCGTCGGTGGTCGATCCGGCAGCACTCCGAACAGGGGCCTGCCATTGTCGGAAATGTGATTTGAGTTGTTTGAGCTGTCACTGGTGACTGGGAAAACGAAGAAGATCCCGCAAACAAGAGAAAACAAAGGCAAAGTCCCAGGACCGCAAATGCATAAAGACGTGAACAATGCATCTGGAACACCTTTCCAAAAGATTTGAAAACAGGGTGACGGGCTGAAAAAAAATTGTTGATCTTAATAAGAAAACATCTCGATCAATCTATATGGTATTCATCATGATCGATTGGAAAAAGTCAATAAATAGAAGAGGCTGTCCCAATTATTTCTTCCCGTTGTCATTAAAATGAGAAGGAGGCGCCGCGGACGGCGCCTCCTCTAATCCCTGCGCAAAAGCAAGGAGCCTTATCTTCAGGCTGATCAGTTGATGCCCGGCAGGGCGGGAAGATGCTGGCGAACGCCCGCCTGGAAGCGCAGGATCTGAAGCGGGTTCGCCAGCGTTGCCGAGCCGAGGCCGGTCACGTCGAGGGCGTTATAGTCGCCCGATTCCTGAACGGAATTCGGGAACTGGCCGTTGACGATCTGGAGTGCGCGGACTGCGTCGGTCAACGCGGCACCGCCATCGCGGAGCACGTCGCCAACGAACGCGTCAATGGCTGTATTCGTCTGGAGCGAGTCTTCGTACCAGTCGACGATGCCATTGTTATCGGCATCGGCATTGATGTTGAAGACGCCGGCGGGGAAGTCGCCGCCGTCGCGCGGATCGGTTCCCTGGGCCGCTTCCACACCGTCGGGCCAGCCGTCGCCGTCTGAGTCGAAGGCATCGAAGTTATTGCTGGCGAGTTCCCAGGCATCGGGCCATGCGTCGAGATCGGCATCGAAGGTCGCGACGATCGCGCTTTCGACGATGGTTTCGTTCTGGCCGAAGTCCAGCAGCCGGTCGCCATTGATCACATCGGCGTTCTGATTGAACGGCGCGACCCCCGCGACATTGGCATCGCCCGTGATGACGCCGTCGGTGACTTCGCTCGCTTCGCCGTAGATGTTGCTCGACCAGTTGTTCGTGTAGTTGAGCGTGGTCGGGACTCCGTAATTGTTGCCGATGGCAAATTCAGCGTTTCTGCCGCCTTGGGCGAAGAGATTCTGAGTCACCGTAAAGTCGTCTGGCACTTTGCGGATGTTAAAGACGCTGAATTCATTGAACACGTTGCCAGTGAAGCTGGCCGTGGCCGCTGGAGATTCCAGGACAAAGGCGGCGGTGCCGAAGTTCGAGAGAATGGAATCCGACACCGTAAGTGTCGCCGGCGCGTTATTGCTGGGCTGGTTGACGGCGAATCCGCAGTTTTCAACCAGCGAGTTCGAGATGCTGACGCTCGATCCGGAAGCGGTGCGGATGGCGCCGCCCAGGAAGTTGTTCAGGATCGCATTGTCAATGGAGACCGCGGAGGTTGCGTCGGAAAGCTCAACGGCGTTGCGGGCCTCGATTGTGCCGCTGATGCTCGGATTATCGCCGCTGATGATCACGTCCTGGAAGGTGATGGAGGCACCGGGCTGCACGAGGAAAATCGCACCGGCAAGCTGCTTGGAAACCGGATAGATCGAGTACAATGTGGTCGAGCCATCGGGTCCGGCTTTGCTCTGGTCGGACAGGATCGTGAGATCCGTATCGACGATGGTTCCGATGGCGAAAGACTCGTCGGCGGTCAGGGTGTAGGTATTCATGCCCTGAACCTTCGTCGTGTCACCGGTTGGAACGGGATCGGCGATGGCGTTATAGCCAAAGGCGAGTTCTGTCCCGGAAAGATCGGTGCCGTTGTCATCAACTGGCGGCGTCGGACGCGTCCAGCGATCAGTGAACTGCCAGGCATTGTCGGTCTGGGCGATCGTGCGCTCGTATATAACAGCCGGTGCGTCAGAGGAAACGATATCGGCGGTGAGGATACCGGCCTGGGCGTAGCCGCCAAGCCCGTCGGGAATCATTTCGAAACCGGTGGGGTCGAGGGCGATCGCATTGAGGGCGGGAATACCCGTGGTGCCATTCCAATCGAGGTTCAGGTCCGTCTCCACGTCATACCCGCCGCCTGCGGCATAAATGGTGCCCGATGCGTTGGCGATGGATGGCTGATAGGCCAGAGTGTCGGGAGCGGCGGAACCCGTGGAGGTCACGTTCTGACGCAAGCCTTCGGCAAAGCCGGGAGCGTAGCCGGGACCGGACCAGCCGCAGTCCTGAAAGGTCGTATTGGTGAAAACCAGGGTTTCCACGCCGCCGCCGGGGTTGAAGCGGGCTTCAAAGCAGCGGAGGAATTCGATGAAGGTGTTGCCATCGTAGACCGGGTCGCTCGTTGGCGGATTATAGGCCTTGTCGAGACGAAGGGCCTGGAAAGCGCCGGACACAAAGCCACCGTTTCCGTCGGGAATGCGGCCATCAAAGGTGTTGTTGGAGATGGTGAGCGATCCCTGGTTCGATCCGCTGTTCTCATCGATGGCGATGCACCAGTTTGCTGCTTTATCCGGTATGATCGCGCTTGAATCCAGGACCGCGTCGAAGGTGTTGTTGATGATCTGGGCAT
>CAYFUR010000052.1:0-25264 GCA_964346275.1 uncultured Candidatus Sumerlaeota bacterium | reverse complement strand
GGGAATTCAGGCTTGAGTCCGTGGCGAGAGGGCAATGAATGGGATTGACCCTGCGAAGCAGTTTGCACAGCTTTCTTACGCTTTTAAGCCGGTCCTGTCCTTCAATACGTAAAGAATAAATCTCATTCACTGGGAGACTCATGCCGAAGCGGATACTAATCATTGATGATGAGCCGGACGTGCTGGAGATTGTCCGGTCGGTTCTCAACACAAAAGGCCATCAGGTGGAAACGGCCAAAAGCGGGGAGGACGGCCTTGCTCTGGCTCGCGAGGAAAAACCCGATCTCATTGTGTGCGACCTGATGATGCCGCGGATCAGCGGCCTGGAAGTCATCAAGCGCCTGAAGAAGGATCCGGAACTGCGCTCGGTTCCCATCATCGTTCTCTCGGCACTTGGGGACGATGAGGAGCGCACGCCGGATTTCTGGATCCAGAGCCTCGGGATTGATGATTATGTTCGCAAGCCCTTCGATCCGCTGGATCTGCTGGGGCGCGTTGAATATATTTTCCGCCGCTCGGGATATGTCAGCGGGGGAGCCGGTCCCAAAGCTCCCGGACAAGCTCCGGCAGCCTCCACGAGGCACGAGGGCCCTCATCCGGATAATGAGACGAATGTTCCCGTGGATTTACGCGATGCGGAACCCAGCGAAGTCGTGAAATCCTTCATTGAATCGTGGAACCGCCAGGATTTCGCCACGGAATTTCACTGTATGAGCGAGGAGATGATTGGCCAGATCAATCTCCATGATTACGTGAACCTGCGCCGGCAAACCTATCTGGAAGAGAAAGCGCAGCAGCGGCGCCAGTATCTGCGCAAGTTGATCGAGGAAAAGATCAGCGTGAATGTGGCGAAGGTGGTCGTGGAGCGCGAGGACGTAGCAAACGGCGAGAGCTGTGTGCGCCAGGAGACCTACACCCTGAAGAAGACCTATCGCGGCTGGAAAATCATCATGTGCCGCTCCGCCAGGAAGTAATCCATCCGTTAAAAGTTAATGGGGATTTCTCCGCTGGAAAAGCGGGAGAGCGATCCGTCGAAGAAAGAAATCAGCCGAAGAGGCGTGTGCGGCCGAAGGGCGGTTGCCACGTCCGCGGCGAGTTGATCGGCGGAGGGATGCCGCTCCCCGGGATGGCGGGAAAGGCTGCGGGCGAGGGCACGGTCCAGTTCCGCGGGCCAGCTTCTGTTTCGCCGGCGCAGGGGAATCGGGTCGCGATGAATATGGGCAAAAAGGTGTTCACGGGGAGTTCTGGCATCGTAGGCTGGTGCACGAGCGAGAATGACGTAGATTGTCATGGCGAGGGCAAAGATGTCAGCCTCCGGGCCAAAACGGGCGGAAAAAATTTGCTCGGGAGCCACAAAGGCTGGGGTTCCCGGCAAGTCGAGCACTGTTCCCGCCTCCTCCCGTTGAGGCTGCAGGAGAGGGCTGAAATCAGTGAGGTAAGCGCAGGGAGGCGGAGCGGAAACGAGAATATTCCGAGGCTTGACATCGCAATGGACAAGACCGGCCCGGTGAATCTCAACCAGGCCGGACGCGGCTTGGAAGATCAGGTCGATCAGCCCGCCGATGGTCAGATCTTTTTCCACCAGGCGCGTAAAATCACCAAGCGGCATCCCCGGAACGAATTCCATCAACTGGAAGAAATGGCGTTCTCCGGGAAGAAGACCCGCATCGAGAGTCGTAACGAGATGAGAGTGGCGGAGATGAAGACAGGCTGTGAGGCGTTCTTCGAGAATCTCGCGGTCATGTTGCGAAAACTCTTTTCCAACCTCGAGGAGTTTCACCACAAGGCTTCGCTTGTGATAATCGTCCCAAGCGAGATAGACTGTTCCAGTTGCTCCTCTGTTGAGGAGCGATTCGAGCTGAATACCCTCGCCGAGGACAGGCTCAAGCAAGCGGCGGACTTCTGGAGAGATCGGCTGAGTCGACATTTTATTAAGAGATGAGCGGACTCGTGGCATGACCCTGTAAAGGAAATTCTGGGCCGCTTTGAGTCTTTGGGCTGCGGCTTTTGTGGGAACTGCGGATTCCTGGCAATCAAAACGGAAGCAATTGGGAAAGTATCTGATGGGAAACGACCTGCGCGAAATCATCCGCCAGATTAAAAACCAGGCCGATATCGTCGAAGTGATCGGGCGGCGGGTGGCGTTGAAGCGTGCGGGCACGCGCTACAAGGGATGCTGTCCCTTTCATGAGGAGAAGACGCCGAGTTTCACCGTGACGCCCAGCCGCGGGATGTTCCACTGCTTCGGCTGCGGCGTGGGCGGGTCGGTGATCGACTTTCTGATGAAGGCCGACCGGCTCGAGTTCATGGAGGCGGTGGAGCGGCTTGCCGACGAACTGGATATCGAGCTGCCCCGGACGGGATTTGCGACACCGGAAGACCGCAAGCAGCGCCAGGATCTACAGCAGCGTTTATACACGGCGAACGAAGCGGCACTCGCCTGGTTTCGCGATAATCTCCTGAAGGAACGTTATCCGCCCGCCAATGCCTACTTGCCGGAGCGAGGCATTGAGCCCGAGTTGAGCGAAAGATTCCTCCTCGGCGCGGCTCCGAAAAGCTGGGATTCCCTCAAGAAGCATCTGCTGCGCCTCGGGTTCGAGGAGAGCACGCTGGTCGATGCGGGCCTCTGCGTTCGCAGCGAGCGGGGACGCGTGTATGATCGGTTCCGCGACCGCCTGATCTTTCCCATCCGCGACACCAACGGCAAGACGGCGGGATTCGGCGGGCGGTTGCTTTCCAAGGAGGAAGGCGTCGCCAAGTATTTCAACTCGGCGGAAACCGAGATCTACAAAAAAAGCCGCATCCTCTATGCGCTGGATATCGCCCAGAAGGAGATTCTCCAGAGCGGTTACGCGATCCTCTGCGAAGGCTACATGGATGTGCTCATGGCGCATGCCCATGGGTTCAGGCAAGCGGTCGCCAGCCTGGGCACGGCGCTGACGGAGGACCAGGCGCGGCTTCTCAAGCGTTTCACGCAAAAGGCCTTCTTTCTCTATGACGGCGACCCGGCGGGTGTGAAGGCGATGCTCAAAGGGGGCGAACCGCTTTTGAGAGCGGGCTTCGATGTGCGCGTGATCCTCCTGCCCGAGGAAGACGACCCGGATACGTTCCTTCGCCGGGAGGGCCCGGACGCTCTGCGCAAGAAGATGGACGGGGCGGACGAGTTTTTCGACTTCGCGCTGCAGCGGCACGCGGAAAGCCTCGACCTGCGCACACTCGCCGGCCAGGCGGAGCTGGTGGAACGGCTGGGTCCGGTGCTGCTCTCCTTCACCAACGAAGTCATGCGGGAAGGGGCCATCGCGCGGTTGCTTCGCCGCCTGGGCAATCTGCCCCGGGTGGCGCTCGATCAGATTCTGGAGCAGAAAAGCAAACAGGACCGGCGCGCGGAAAAGCGGGACTCGGAAAAAGAAGAAACACCGCAGCAGCCAACACCGGCCGGGCCTCATGCGCCCGCCTATGACGCCCTGGAAAGAAACCTGCTGAAAATCATGCTGGAGTCGGCGGAGGCCCTCGAAATTATTCGCGCAGGACTGCATTATGACTGGGTCAACGACGAACGGCTTCAAATGTGGATCTTTTATTTCTATGACCACCATGATTACGTGCAGACGCTGATCGACGAGATGGAAGCGGAGGGAGACTATCCCGGCGACTACCGCATCCTGACATCGGTTCTGGCGTGGGACAGCCCGATGGGCGAGCCGGAAGAGGCCGCGAAAGAGTTGCTTCGCCGCCTGCAGGAGCGTTATCAGCTGGGACTCACGAGGAAGTGGCTTTCCATGATCGACGAGAAGATTCTGGAAGGCGAGGATGCGGCGCGCATTCTGGCGGCTTATCACCACGAACACCAGACACGCCTCAAACAGTCCGGCCGCTATCTTCGGACAAAGGACTTCGCCACGCGCAGCGGCCGGTCCGCCCTATCGTGATCACCCGCAGAATCCCCAAGCATTTATCGAAAGAAAGGCATCTCTCATGGCGAAATCATCAACCCCTTTGAAAATCGGAATGATCGTGTTTCCGAAGGGGCTGATCACTCCCCAACTCTATCGCGTTTCCGACATGATGGATAATATTGCGGATCTGAAACCCATCTCCCTGGGCGCCGTGCCGATGAAATCGCCCGCTCATGATCTGCGCCGCTATCGCATCCGCCATACCGACGAAGCAAGCTGGGAAGATCATCTCGTCAAGGTGGTCCGCTGCCTCAATCCTCTGGACACTGAGGTTTATCGCTATGAAGTGGAGGCTGGCGACCGGACGGTGGAAGTGCCGGAGTACGAACTCTCCGTGCACGAAGGTTCCATGGCTCCGGACACGGCGGACATGCTGTCGCAATTTGACCTGGCCCCGTGGAAACTCGTCAGCGCCCGGGCCTGCCTGCTGGAATCGTTTTTCAATGCGACGGAACGCAGCATGGGCATCGTCGGCTATAATGGGGCCCGGATGCTGCCGATCCCCCACCAGATCAACGCGGCGCGCTATGCGCTGCAGTTCGGCCGTCCCCGCTTTCTCCTGGCCGATGAAGTCGGTCTCGGCAAAACCGTGGAAGCGGGACTGATCCTTTCCACGCTGAAGAAGTATTTTCCCGACTGGACCACATCGATCTTCGTCCCGGAGTCACTCACGGCCCAGTGGGCCTTCGAAATGTATGGCAAGTTCGGCAAGCTGATCTTCGACCTGGATGAAGAGGAATACGACGAGGACAGCACGGGGATTATCCTGCCGCACGAGCGTGCGCGGAGCTTCGCCATCCGTAACGAACCGAACATCCTGGTCGTCGACGAGGCCCATCGGATCCTCCATGACGAACGACTGGTCCAGGCGTTTATCCGCCTGAGCAAGAAAGCCCATGCGGTCCTGCTTTTGACCGCGACGCCCGTTTCCGACGACGCGATGAATCTTCTGCGCCTTTTCCAGGTGCTGGACCCAAAGCTATACGGCCACTTGAAAAAACCCGGGGAAATGCAATCGCTGCAGGAGCGGGAGGCCCGCATCGAAAAAATGCTCAAAGCGATCCGCCAGCCCCGCCCGCATATCGAAGATGTGCGGATGCTCTGGGATGAGGTGGATATAGACGACGAGGAGATTCAGGAACTTCTGAGCCAGGGAGACGATGACCGCGCGGGCCGCCACAAGTTGCACCGGGTCGCCTCGCTGGTGGTGGATCGTTATTACCCCGGCGCGCGCATGCTGCGCTATCGGCGCAAATTCCTCGAGGAAGAAGTCGCCCTCCCCTTCCGTATCGTGGACCCGGTCGAATACAAGCCCACAACGGAAGAGAGCACCGCCGTCGATCTCTCGCGCGAATGGCTGGACCTTTTGAAGAAGGAAAAGCTGTCGGAAAATATTTCGGCACAGCGCGTCGCGGCCGCCCTGATCCAGGCGGCGCACAGCTCGCCGCTCGCTCTGGCGGATTGGGTCGAAGCGCGCCAGGGAACTCTGGAGCGCCACGAGGGAGTCACCGCGGACCCGATTCTATTGTCTCTGCGCGCGATGGAAGAACTGGGCGATCTGCCGGGCGAGGAAGACGTGCTCGAGCGCATGGGGAAGGCGGCCGAGAAATGGAAGCGCGCCAGCAGGGCCATCGATGCGACGCTTCGCCAGTTGGCTCGGAGCGGACGTTTTCAAGCCTTCCTCGCCTTTCTGAAAACGACCTTCAAGGACGATCCCGATTCGCACGTCCTGGTCTTTACGAGTTTCGAATCGAATGTGCATCCGCTATACCTCCTTCTGCGAAAAGCGCTCGGCGATGATGCGGAAGTGTTTGAAATGACGGCCCTGCAGCCGCGCGTGGAACGGGAAAAAAACTCGTTCGAGTTCCAGGAATTCCTCGGCGGCAGCGTTTTGATCTCCGACGAACTGGGCGGCGAGGGAAGAAACTTCCAGTTTGCCACGCACGTGGTGCATTTCGATCTGCCGTTTGCGCCCTGGATGGTGGAACAGCGCATTGGGCGCTGCGACCGCGTGGGCCGCAGCGAGGAAATGGACGTTGATTCACAGGTTCTTGTGGCCAAGGGGCAGCTCGACGAGGCGCTGTTTGATTTCCTTGCCGACGGCGTGGGAGTCTTCAATGAATCCATCGCTCCCGTGGAATCCGAGCTGGACCGCATTGTGTTCCGCGCCCTGAAGTTTTGTATAGACGAGGGAGCCACGGGCGTTCTGGACCTGATCGACGAAACGGCGGAATACCTGGAGGAAGCGCGAGAGCGCGAAAACGCCGCATTGCTCGTGCGCGACGCCGTTGGCGTGGAAGAAGCCCAACGCATCTCGAGCGAACTGAAAGATGACTATGAGTTGGAAGAGCTGAAGAAATATTCCCTGGGCTATGCTTCCCTATTCGAGTCCATGGTGGACGAACAAAAGGACGGCCGAGTGAGCGCGACCGTCGGCGAATTCCATTCCCTCCACGGCATGCCCGGCATCCTGTCGGAAATGATTGGCTATTTTAATCGCGAAAAGGCGGTGCGCCACGAACGCCTCGAATTCTTTTCTCCCGGCCACCCTCTCGTGAGGACCATGGCGCGGCTCGCAATGATTGAATCTCCGGACCGCGCCGCCGTCATACGCAGAAAAGGCCTGGAAGAGCCAGCACTCCTCTGCACCTTCCGGATATCGATTCCGCCGGATTTTTTTGATAGCGTGCGAGAGCTTCCCATCGATATCCAACCCCCTCTTCTCTCGAAAAGCGCCCGGCTTTTCGCTACCCGCATGCAGCGCCTTGCCGTGAATTTGGATGGCGGCCTGATCGATCAGGAAGAGAGCCCGCTGGCGTATCGAGGCGAGTTCATCAAGGGAGACAAGTCGCTGGAGGGCGCCCCCGAGCTGGCTGAAGATTTAGGGGAAGCGTGGGACGCAAAAGCGCGTGGGCTGGTCTGGAGCGCGTTGGAGGCTCTCGAAGAGGAGATCGAGAAAACGCTGCCGCAAAGGCTGGAGGAGTTTGAAGATCTCGTGTGCGAAGTCTTTACCCGCGTCCATCCCTCACACGAACTGAGTGAACCGGAAATCGCCACCGTGCTCCGGCACTTCCAGACCCTCCACGTTGATCTCGAATCCGCGGTTTTCATGCTTCCCGAAAAGTGACGGCTGGCGCACAATTCCTTCAATGTCGCGATCTCCCAGGACCACCTGGAGAAGAGGATCTCCGTATTCGAGACCTCACGTGCCATGCCCCGTCCCAACGGAAGAAGCGGTGAAAGCTCTCAGCGCATCAGGAAACCACGAAGGCAGCTTTGCTGCCCGAGCGGCCGGCAGTGATTTCAAGCCGCGCATCGATCTGCTGGCGCATTTCTTCCACATGGGAAATCACGCCGACCAGGCGGCCGCCCTTCTGCAGGTCGATCAGTGTATTGACGGCGAGATCGAGTGATTCCGCATCCAAGCTGCCAAAGCCTTCGTCGACAAAAATCGTGTCGAGACGAACCCCGCCGGAATGGCTGGTGACGACATCCGATAAACCAAGCGCCAGGGAAAGCGAGGCCATGAACCCTTCGCCGCCCGATAGCGTGGAAACGGGACGCGCCTGGCCCGTATAGTCATCCATCACTTCCAGGTCGAGGCCGGCCTTTTTCTTCCCGGACTGGCGGTCCTGCTGGATCAGGAGCATATAGCGCCCCCGTGTCATTTTCCGCAGCCGCGCGTTCGCCGCCACCAGCACATCCTCGAGCAGGGCGCCCAGGACAAAGCGCTGGAGACTGACCCCCTTCAGGTTGGGTTTGCGGCCCGCGGCCACCTCGGCCACGGGAGCAACAACATCTTCCAGGCGAGTGCGTTCCTTTTCCAGGCTGGCTTTCACCTGCTCGTATTCCTTGATGCGTTTCCGCAGGTTTTCCAGCTCCTTCTTGATTTCACCGATTTTCTCGCGCCTGGCTCCGAGGGCGTCCTCGATCTTCCGATAAGCACTTTCCAAATCTTCCAGATTCGTTCGCACAAGGCCCTTGGCGTTTTCCTCCGCCTGCTTCTTCCGGTCACGAGCTGATTTCAGGTTTTCGCCAAATTCCTTGATTTGTTTCTTCAGGACATCCATACGCTCAATGTTCTCGCGGGCGGCTTCCAGGCCGGCCTGATCGGCGAACCCGGCTTCCTCGATCTGCTTGCGAAGCGCCTCTTCCTCTCTCGCCGCCTTCTCTTCGGCGCTCCTGGCCTCTTTTTCGGCGCTTTCCAACCGGGATTTCCAGGTGGCGGCCGATTGGGCGGCCTGCTCCCTTTCGGAACGGGCCTTCTCCATGTCCGATTGAATTACGGACATCTGCTCCTCCGCCCTGGCCAGCGCCGTCTCAATGGCAACGGTCTCGCGAAGTTCTTCGGGCAGGTTCTTCTCCAGGGTCGACACCTCGCCCGACAGGGCGGCCAGGTCCTGGCGTTCCTTTTCCAGTATCTTGTCCAGCTCGTCTAGACGGTCTTTCTTCTGATCGAGATCCTTCTGTTTTGATTGGAAATCTTCTTCGTCCTTCTCCAAAGACTTCACGGCGGATTCCGCGTCATGCAGTTTCCGCAAGGCTTCCTCTCTTGCCACTCCCAAGGCGTCCAGGGATTCCCCGGCTTGCTCTCCCAGGGCATCCTCCAAGTGGCGAAGCCGTTCGCGAAGCGTGGTGATCCCACTTTCCGTTTCTCGGCGCTCTTCCTGGAGTGTGGCAAGATCCGCTTCCCGTGCTTCCACCAACTCCTCCTGTTCCCTGATCGCCTCTTCACCCGGCAGCTCTTCGCCGGAATCGGCAGGAGCGGGGTGATGCGTGGACCCGCAAACGGGGCAGGGGTGGCCGCTCTCGAGGGATTGGGCGAGGATCGCTGCCCGGGCCTCGTCGCGTGCGCGCCGGAGCGACCGAAGCGCGTCCTTCGCCTTTTTCAGGCGATCTTCCCCGCCCTTTTCTCCGGCTTTGCATTTCTCCAGGCGGCCCGACTTTTCTTCCAGTTCCTTCTCGAAACGGGCATGCTGAGCGCGGTTTGTATAGACGCGTTCTTTCTCCCTTGCGGCCGCGTGAAGCCCCTCCAGCCCTTCGCGCTGAAGGCGCCTGGCTTCGATGCGCGACCGATCCTTCTCCAACTCTTCCTCCACTCTTTTACAAGCCTGTTTCAGTTTATCATAGTCCCCGGAGGTTTTGTTGACCTGTCTCTGCTTTTCGCCGCGCTTTTCGAAGGCGGCACCAAGCGATTCCGCCTGACTCTTCAGCGATTCCAGACGGCTCGCCTCCGTTTGCAGCCGTTTGACTTCCGGTTCGCGCGCGAGCGCCTCCTTCTCTTTTTCCCGTGCAGCGGCAAGGGCCTTCTCCGCCCTTTCCAACTCCCTCTTGGCATTTGCCAATGACTCCGCGCGCTCCGCCAGTTCCTCACGCGCTTTTCTCGCGTTCCGGGAATAGGGCTCCAGCGAATGCGCCTTTTCCGCCCTGGCGAGGGTCTCTTTCTTCTCTTCGGTCCGCGGCGCCTGCTCCTCGAGTTCCCGGACCCGCTCCTCCGCCGCCTTCTGTTCGTCGAGGCGGCGATTCCCCTCGCGCCCCTTGTTGAGTGCTTCGATGGCCTCGGAACGCTCTTTGTCTAGACGTTTCAATTCATCGTTGGATTGCTTTTCATTTTCTTCCAGGCTTTTGACGTGTTCACCGAGCTTTTCTTCATTCTCCACCCCGAGATCCTCGAGGATGCCCGCCTGCTTCTCCGCGAGTGATTCAACGTGTTGTTTCAGTCCTAATCGCCGTTCGCGCAATTCGCTCTCGAGCGCTTCGAAGCGATCCGTCCGGAAGAGCATTTTCAGGATTTCTTCGCGCTTGGCGGAATCGGCGGAAAGCACTTCCCGGAAACGGCCCTGGGGCAGCACAACCACCTGCCGGAATTGGTCGGCCTGAAAGCCAAGAAGTTGGACCACCTGCTCGCCAACATCACGAACCCCGGTGGCCAGCACGTGGCCTTCATCTTCGGGGCCGCACTCTGTCCGGTCCCAGAGGGTTGCTTCCGGATTGAGGGTGCGTGTGCCCGTGCCGCGCTGCCTGGCGATTTCCTGGCGCGGTTTCCGGCTGATGCGATACTGCCGCTCGCCCAGCGCGAAATCGAGAAGGACTTCGGTATGGAGGCCTGGTTCGGCGTAATCGCTTCGCATTTCGTCGGCGGCGCGCTCGCCCCCCGACGTGTCGCCATAGAGCGCGAAACAGAGGGCATCGAGGATCGTCGATTTTCCCGCGCCAGTCGCCCCGGTAATCAGAAAGAATCGCTTTTCCCTCAGATCACGGAAATCGATGACCGAGGTTCCGGCATAAGGCCCGAAGGCAGTCATTTTCAGTCTATACGGCAGCATAATTCCCTCTTCCTTCGCTTTCGCCTCGTACGAGGCACTTACTCTTCACGCTGGGCCATGCGGAGGTCTTCCGCGACCTGGACGAAAAACTCGATCTGGCGCTGGTCCGGTTCCTGGCCTGTTGTCTCTTTATAGAAATCCTCAAACAGATCGCGTTCCGACAGGCCTTTTCGTTGCGCATAGACGCGGGAATCCAGGTTGTCTGAATCCATCCAGGGCCTTTCGATCTGGAGCACATTGGGGTAGACTTCGCGCAACCGCCCCAAGGCATCGAGATGAAGCCGGTTATCCGTCAGCCGCACGAGCAGGTAGTCCTCGCGGTTTCCCCCTGGCGGGGATTGAAGCAATTGATCGAACTCCCCTTCGATCATTCTCACGTCGCGGCGCGGCGTGAGGGCAAACTTCTCGCTCGTGCAGTTTCCCTCTTTGTCGATCTCGACAAGAGAGACGCCCTTTTCATGGCCGGCTTCGCTGAAGCTGTATTTCATAAGAGAGCCCGAATAGCAGACCCGGCCGCCCTTGACATTTTGTGGGGCATGGAGGTGGCCGAGCGCCGTATAGTCAAACCCCTGAAAGACGGATGGGGAGATTGTCCCGGCGCCTCCGACGGAGAGAGGCCTCTCGGATTCGCTTTCCTCTCCCCCGGCGACGAAAGCATGGGCTGTCAATACGGCTCGCTCGCCAGAGGGGTGCATTTCCCAAATGCGGTCGGCGAGCGCCTTCATGGACGAATCGTGATTGTGAAGCTCCGGTTCCTCGAGCACCTCCCGGACCCTGGCAGGTTCGGCATAGGGAATCGCATAGACATGCAAGGGGCCATGCTCATCACGAAATACGTGGTGGGCCGGGTCGGCGCGCAGATTTCCCGAAAGAAAGAGCCCCGCATCGCTGAGAAGCCTCGAGGCGAACCCCACGCGCTCCGGACTGTCGTGATTTCCGGCGATACCCACTACTGGGGTCTTGTGTCCCTGGACAATGCGCGAGAGAGTTTCGTCGAGAAGAGCGACCGCATCGGGAGGCGGAACGGCCCGGTCGTAGAGGTCGCCGGCAAGGATGACAAGGCCGGGCTTTGTCTCCGCCACTAAATCGACAAATTGATCCAGCAGGTGCTCCTGGTCCCGCGTCAGGTGGACACCGTGGAAGAGGCGGCCAAGATGCCAGTCGGCAGTGTGGAGGAATCGCACGTGTATCTCCCTCGCTCGCTTTCGTGATCTTTGCGGATCATGGCGGGAAACCGCCCTGCGTGCAAGAAGAAGGGCGGGGAGTGCAACGTTGAACTGGCGAACCGTCTAGACAGAGTGTTTACCGGTCGGTCGGCGGGTCCGCGGCAGGCTGGTCCTCGGCGGAGGCGGAATAAAGATCCTCCATGTGGCGGCCAAAGGCAGGCAACTCGGTGGAAACGCGCTGGATGATCTGGTCGATTTTTCCGAGGCTGTCGGCGAGTTCCTGTGCTTCGCGGTGGACCTCTTCGCGCTCGGCGCTCGTTTCGGGGATATCGGCGATCATGCCGAGCCGCTGGATGACATCCCGGATCGTTTCCGCACTCTGCTGCTGGCGGATATTGAGTAGAGCCATTTGGCGCCGAAGGGCGTGAACCATCTCGAGCCCGTTGTCGAGTTCCTGCTCCAATGCGCCGAGAGCCTCTTTTTCGCTGCTGTCGCGCAAAAACTGCTCAAGCTGAAACGCAGCCTGTTCATGACTGAGTGGCCCGGACATTTGTTTCTTGAGGAGTTCGGACTGGGCATAGAGCCGCCGCGAGAGGGCCATGAGACGCCGGACGCGGGCGTCGCTGGCGTCGTCCTGCATGAGGGGGTTCTGCTCCGTGGAGGGCTGCCGCTGCTGGCCGGTGACGGGTGTTTCGGGGGGCTGTTGCTGAGCCTGGGCTGTTTCCTCGTGCCTCCCCTCGACCGGAGTCGTCATTTCGTTTGCCGACCTGTCTTCATCGTCCATGGGAGCTTGCTGGGAGAGGGGCGCGGCGGCTCCGGCCTGGTGTTCGCGGCCAAATTGAACCGCTGTGTCGGAGGACCCCCGCGAAGAGCGAACGGTCCGAGCGGCATTCACGTCTTTCTCCTCGATCTGTTCCAGGAAAGCCTCGGGAAGATCCTCGATAGTCACAACATCGCTCTGGCAGCGGATTGCGGCCTGAGCCGTTACCAGCAGAAGATCTTCGGCGTTCCCCGGCCAGTGCCAGTGCCGGAACAGGGCAAGGACCTGGGGGTGTACCGTATTGGCGATAGTCCGGCCCGTTTCGCCCGCGCGTTTGAGTGCATAGCGAACGAGGGCGGGAATATCCTCGAGACGGTCGCGCAGAGGCGGAATCTCGATATGCTGGCTGATCATAAGGTCCCGGAGTTCGGGAAGGAGCTGGGTTCGAGAGGAAAGGCTCTCCAGATCCAGGCTGGTCATGAGAAGAATTCGAGCATCCGCCTCGACCAGTTCGCCGCTCATGGGATCGGCGAAGCTGTTGTCACTGGCCATCTCCACCAGTGTGTACTGCATATCGATGGGGAATTCTTTTTGGAGATGAATAATCAGGGATCCGCCGTCGCACTGCTCGAAAAATTCCGCGAGATCGGGAGGGAGCTTCCAGGAGACGTTGACCTTGGAAAGCGGGTAGCGGGCGCGAGGGCTGAGTTGATGAAGCAGTTTCGCGGCAAAGGCCTTCTCCGTTCCAATTTCGCCGGAGATAAAGACGGGACGATCATTCTTCGCGGCCTGCTGAATCCGCTCGTTCGTCTCGGAGATCAAATTCGAGATCCCAGGCAGTAATCGAGCTGTTGAAGAGGCACTCAATTGCGTTTCGGTCCTTTGCCACAATGGAACTTACAGCCTGTTCCTAGCGGAGGCTGGATACTGATGCGAGGAAAATATGCCGAAAAGGTGTTCTCACTGGAAGCCCTGTGCGGGCTTCGGTGCTCCAGGGGGCGAAAATCGGTGGACGCCCGGAGCAAGGGCAGGGATAAATCGGTTAAAATCTTCGCCTCTGCGCTTGACGATTGTTGCCCCTTCATCGCCCTATAAGGTGGAACAGGATGCGAGGCGGGAGCCGGGAGAGCTGAGCCTCAGAAGGCTGGAAAGGTCCCGATGGCAGGGTCCCAGACAAAACAATCCAAGCGGGTGACCATTTCCGACGTCGCGAAAGAGGCAAAAGTCTCCATCGCGGCGGTTTCCCGCATTTTGAATAATTCCTACGATGGCTTCAGCGCCCGCGAGGAGACGAAACAGCGCGTCTATGCGGCGGTCAAAAAACTCGGTTACCGCCCGAGCCGCGCCGCCGTCCGCCTCGCCACGGGCCGCCATAATGCCATCGGACTCTGCTATCCCGTCTATGAGTCCCTGGACGCCCCCATCGATACCTCCTCTTTGTCCCAGATGTTCCGGCATTTCGACCTGATGCTGGTTCAGCACGGCATCGCCCGGTCGCTCAAGAATGAGAATATGGACCTGGTGGTGATGCCGCGCTATCAGGGCCGCTCGCTGCCCGACCTGATCAGCCAGGCACAGGAGACGGTCGATGGGATCATCTGGATCAATCCAGAGGAAAGCGCCGACGACCTGGCGCGAGTGATCGAAAGCGGAATCAAGCTGGGGATCGTCGGCCCGGCCCCGCTGAATGGTGATTTCGTCAATGTGCGCACCGATGAGACTCTGGCCGGCCGCATGGCCATGGGCCATTTGATCGTCTGCGGCGCACGCCAGATCCTGGTCGCCGTGCCGGAAAGCAAGCAGCACGAGCAGGCAACGGTCGAACGCCTTGAAGGCGTCAAAAAAGCAGTGAGTGACTTCACTGATCCAGGCCTGGGATTCGAAGTTCAATACCTCCCCGGCGACATGAAACAGACCCGGGAGGGCTTCCGCTCCTTTCTGAGCAAACGCAAAAAGGGGCCGCCAGAGGGGATCCTTACGCTGGGGGAACATCTGCCCTATGCCATTCTGGCGGAACTTCTGGCAAGAGGGATCAAGGTGCCGGAACAAACAAAAATCGCCGGATTCGAAGAAAACCTGACCTTTATCCTCAGCAGCCCTGCCATCACCGGTCTTCGCTATCCAACAGAGGCCATGTGCCACCGGGCCACAGAGTTGCTACTCACCTTCATCAAGGAAGGGAATCCGCCGAAATCAGACTATATGACGCCCAAGCTTATTGCCCGCGAGAGCTGCCGCTAATCCCGGTTTTCTTCCGCGGGGCCTCAGCCTGTCTCTTTTTCCTTGATCATTCCTGGAGTTCTCCACATCTAACCTCGAACTTCATTTCAATTCCTCTCTATGAATGATCCTGAAACAAATTTCGGTGGCCCAGAAGCTCCCCCCCCTGATTTGCCCGAGGATCCGACCCTTTCGTATAAGCCGAGAGAATGGGAAGATTCCCCCGGTGAAGATGAGAACTCGTCTCCCCAGGCCAGCGGCGGGCCGGCAGACGAAACGATCGAATCCGACAATCAGGACAAGGCAGCGGGACTCGGGATCAGGATTCCCGAAGGATACCACCTCAAGAAGCTCATCGCGCTGGGCGGGGCGGGCGAGATCTGGGAGGCGGAACAGCTCAGTCTTCGCCGCGAGGTAGCCATTAAGAAAATCCGGAAGAAGCGCCTGAAGAAAGCTCTCGGCGATCCATCCTTTCTCAACACGATGTACAAGCAGTTCGAGCAGGAAGCGACCATGGCCGCTTACCTGGACCATCCAAACATCCTGCCCGTGCATGATTTGACGTTGGACGAGGAAGGCGTGCCCCAGCTTTCCATGAAACGTGTCCGCGGGCGGCCGTGGTCTGATCTCCTCGATCACGACTACCGCAAACTGTCGCTCGAGGACCACCTGGCAATCCATATTCCGATTCTGCTCAGCACGGCCCAGGCCCTGGCCTTCGCCCACTCGCGGGGAATCGTCCACCGCGATATTAAGCCAAGCCAGGTCATGGTGGGGGATTTCGGCGAGGTTCTGCTCATGGACTGGGGCCTCGGGATGCTTTATGAGAAAGAATCTCTCCCCCGGTTGGCCGCGCCTGCCCCCCGGTCCGCGTTCCCGACACCGGAAACAGCAAGCAGCCCCGCGGGAACCCCCGTCTATATGGCTCCGGAACAAACCCAGCAAAGCGCCGTCAACGTGGGCCCTTGGACCGACGTCTATCTCCTGGGCGGGACGCTCTACTTCGTTCTGACCGGGAAGCCTCCGCACCCCGCGAAAAAGAAAGAAGAAACCTTCAAGCTGGCTTCCCAGGGCGTGGTCGCTCCGATGGAAGAAGCGGCGGAGGGAAAAACTCTCCCTGCGGACCTGAAGCGGTTGGTCGGCGAGTCACTCCATCCTAATCCGGAAAAACGTATCCAGAAAGCTTCGGAGTTCGTGGCCCGTCTGGAGGATTTCCTCTCGGGCTCCTCGAGGCGGCGGGAATCCGTGGCTATCACGGAGACGGTGAAGGAAGACGCGGAGACGGCCCACAAGAACTATCGTTACTACGTGGACACCCTGGGAGCGCTTTCCAATGCGCGGGAGCTTTGGCCGGGGAACCCGGAGATCCCATCGCTTTACCGGCAAAATCTTGTTGAATATACGGAAGCCGCCATGAATAACGGCGACCTGGTTATGGCCCGGGCGCTGACACGCCAACTGGAGCCAGGAGAAACCCGGGACAGACTTCTGGAAGAAGTCGAGAGGAAGGAAGACAAGGCGCGGCGCAGTGAAAAACAGAAACGCTTTGCTCAAACGGCGGCAAGCATCCTGTTTATCCTGATCATTATTTTTGCGCTGGCGGCGATCAAACAGGCCCACGAAGCCAACGTGGCGCGGCAAAACACCCAGCGCGCCCTGGAAGAATCGCGCCGGCAGGCCGGGATCGCCCAGGAGATGAGCCGAAAGGCGGAAAGGGAACAGTATTTCGCCTCCATTGGCTATGCCAATGCCACACTCCCGGAACACAGTATCCGGCGTATTACAAATCTGCTTTCTTCCGCTCCGGCCCATTTGCGTCAATGGGAGTGGCATTATCTGGACCACAGCATCAACCGCCAGGACGTTCTTCACGAAACAGCGGTGCAGATCCTTTTCGCATCCATTTCACCCGATGAAAAAGAGATCGCCTATGGCGGTGAAGGGCTGCCCCTTTATCTTTGGAACCGGGAAACAGGGGAAGTCCGCACGTTTTCTGGCGCGGAAGACAAACTCTATATGGCGGATTTTTCTCCGGATGGCGGTCTGATTGCGGCTGCCTCGAAGGATGGGGCAGCGTATATCTGGGATCGAGAAGACGGATCGCTTGTTCAAAAGCTTACTGGCCACGCGGACTTCGTGAACAGTGTGGATTTCTCACCCGATGGGGACAATTTGCTGACCAGTTCATCCGATGGCACCGCGAAAACCTGGGATGTCGAGACAGGCTTTCTAAAGCGAACTATCGGGGGCCATACGTCGTATCTCCGCAGCGCCTTTTACAGTGAAAACGGGGAGCGGATCCTCACATCATCCCATGACCGGACTGTTAGAATCTGGAACGCGGAAACAGGGGGAGAGATCATTCGGATTCCAACGAATGCCACCGAAGGCCTGACCTTTGCCGCGTATAGCCCGGATGAAAACAGAATCGCGGCGGCTTCCTGGGACGGCACGATCCAGATCATCAACCGGAAATCCGAGGAGGTGGTGCAAGTTCTCAAAGGCCACACGGACTCCATTTCCGAGGTGCTGTTTTCGCCGGACGGAAGGCGCCTCTTCTCCGCAAGCAACGATGGCACGATTGGAGTCTGGGACACCTCCTCGTGGGAAATGGAATTCCGCATTATCGGCCACGGAGCGTCAGTCTGGGCCCTGGCCATGCCTACCGATGGTGAATCGCTACTTTCCGGATCATACGACCGAAGCCTCCGAATTTGGGATCTGAAGGAACTCGATCCAAGGATGTATTCCATCTCCCGTGAATCCATCCCGGAAGAGGTTCGCCCCGACCGTGTTCAAATTCTCCACAGTGACGATGTTTCCCTGCTCTCCGTCGACGATGCATGGATGACGGGAAATGGGCGGGAGTTTGTTCGGGTAGGAAATGACTACCACCAGGTGGAACAGGGAAACGTCTTCTACAGCCCGGACAACACGCTCAAGATCAGCAAGGACACGCTGGGGGAAGTTCGAGACGTGGAAACGAATAAAGTCGTTTCTCTGCTGCGCACCAGCGAAGTCGAGGCGGCGGCCTTCAGTCCCAATGGCCGGTTCTTAGCAGTGGCGGCAGACAAAGTCACCATCTGGGAAACAAGTAAATGGCGCCAGGTGGCATCCATTCCGGATTCGGCGAATTGCCGGCTTCTCTGCTTTGATTCCGATTCCAAGCTGTTGGTGTATAACCTCTCCAACTCGATCACGTCGGTTTGGAATATGGAAACCAACGCCCCGATGCTGACGCTCGGCAATGGAGAGGCGATGGGGCTTTTCGCGCTCGAATTCAGCCCGGATTCAAAGCTGCTGGCGACAGCGCACTCGCCGAGTTACGTGGTTAATCTCTGGAGTATGGAGGACGGGAAAAAAGAGGGGACGCTGCTCGGGCATTCCTATCGTATTTGGGATATCGCCTTTAACCCGGAAGGGAATCGCATCGCCACCGCATCCTGGGATGGCACCGTGCGCCTGTGGGATACAGCCTCCGCGCGAGAGGTCCTCATTCCTCATCGGCGATACGATGAAATCATTCTGGGAGTGGCCTTCTCCGAAGACGGGAGCCGCCTTTTCGCTCCCACCAGCGGACGCCAGATGGAAGTCTGGGACGCCGGTGATTTTTGACTCTCCACTCACCCCGTGGTTCTCAGCCCCATGGCGACGGCGTTGACGGAAAGCAGAACATGGGGGATAAGCTTGTCCGCTTCTTTTTTCTCTCCATTCTCCTTGAGAGACCTCCAGTCCCTGAGCAATTCGATCTGGTGTTCATGAAGGCGGCGAAGCCCCGTATCGCGGAGCCGGATGGTCTTCAACATGCGCGGGCGCCGCTCTTCGCGGGAACGCTGGAAGACCTTGTCGATCATCTCGTCGGCAAGATCATATTCCTCGGAGATCGTTTTGAGGAATCGCTGGCGGACTTTTTTGTCGCTGACCAGAGACGCATAGCGCCGCATTAAGTCCGGCGAGGCGGACGCCAGGCTGGTCTCCGCGTTGTAGAGGACGTTTCGAAGAAAAGGCCACTGGTAGCCTCGGTCCTGAAGGATTTCAAAAGCCCTTGGATCTTCCTTGCTGAGCCGCGCGAGGCCTGTCCCGATTCCGTACCAGCCCGGCAGGTAGTGGCGGGACTGGTTCCAACTGAAGACCCAGGGAATCGCGCGCAGATCATCGAGATTGCGCTGGCCGGAACGCCGCGAAGGGCGCGAGCCGATATTGCTTTGCTCCAGGGCGTCGATCGGCGTCGCCTCCGCCCAGTAGTCCAGGAATCCCTCGGTGTGGAGCAGCCCCTGATACGCCTCGCGGCTGAACTCGGCCAGGCGGTCCATCACGACCATAAAGTCGCCGCTTTCCTCGACACCGAGCTGATGGCGGAGTGTAACCGCCGTGGTGCCGGAGAGCAGAAGTTCGAGATTATAGGTCGCCGTGCCCAGGTTGGCATATTTCAAGGAGATGGTCTCGCCCTGTTCCGTCAGACGCAGTTCCCCGTGGAGGGACCCGTGCGGCAGCGCGTCCAGGAAGCGATAGGTTGGGCCGGAGCCGCGGCTGGGAGTTCCTCCCCGGCCGTGGAAAAACTGGAGCGCCACGCCGTGCTTTCGCGCTGTATAGACAAGGGCATTCTGGGAGTGGTGGAGATGCCACTGGCTCGCCATGATGCCCCCGTCTTTATTGCTATCGCTGTAGCCGATCATTACCTGCTGGACAGGGTGCTTCCTCTTCTGCCGGGCCAGGCTGTTTTTCGTAATCGGATGCGCGAGAAACGCGTCAAGAATTTCCGGCGCCCGATTCAAATCGTCCAGCGTTTCGAAAAGGGGAACCACCGGCATGAGGCAGTGCATCCCCTGGCTGGAGCGGCGCACGAGACCAGATTCGCGAGCCAGCGCATAGACAACCAGCAAATCCGACAGATCGCGGGTCATGCTGACAACAAGCGACCCGAGGCCATCGCCCCCAAAGCGGTCGGAATGTTCAACGAGCACCTCGTAACACCTCAGGACGGATTCCGCCTCGGCGCCGGGGGATTCCCGCCGGGGAGTAAAAGGACGGGGAGACAAGAGTTCCTCGTTGAGGAACTGGCGCCGCTTTTCCTCGCCCCAGCGGAGAAAGTCCCGACCGGGAAGCCCCGCGACGGAAAGAAGCTGGGAAAGAGCGCGCTCGTGATAAGTGCTGTTCTGGCGTATATCCAGGGCGGCAGCCTGAAAGCCGAAAACCTGAACCAATCGCTCGAGGGGAACAAGATCGGATTGCACGATGCGCTCCGCATCGATATCGCGCAGGGACTTTCGCAAAAGCGCCAGATCCGCCGCGAGTTCGACGGATCGGCGATAGCCGCCAGGCTCGCCCTCCCGGGCACGCTCAAGCCGGAGGATCATCATCTCAACGTAATGGCGCCACGGCTCGTGGGCGCGAAGCCAGGTGGGACGGGCGGGCCGCTGTCCCACCTTTTTCTCCATTTTGCGCACGGCCTCGATGAGGAATTCGGGCGGTTCCTGGAAGAGGCGCGAAAGGCCGAGCTTCTGAAAGAGTTCTTCGAGCGCGTCCTTCAATACCTCCACCGCTTGGTGGCGCATGCGCCGAAGGGTGTCTTGCGTGACTTCCGCCGTGACCAGCGGATGGCCGTCGCGATCTCCCCCCACCCAGTTCCCAAAGGTGAGGCGGGGAAGGTCTTCCGGATCCGCGAGCAGAGATTCGTCGAACCCAGCCTGGCGCCAGGCTTCGTGGAGCCGAAAATCCACGCGTTCGATAACATGGGGGAAAACATTGCGAAGGTAGTGAAGAATGTTCTCGATCTCCGATCCCACCTCCGGCTTTTCCAAAAGGATCTCGCCTGTGCGCCAGAGCCGCTCCAGGGTCGCCTTGATTTGCCGAACGAAGTCCTCCCGTTCCGACGGCGTCCACATTTGATTCTCCAACTCGACCATTTGCAGATAGAGACGGCGGTGGAGGTGCAGGACCGTGGGGGATTTCGCTTCCGTTGGATGGGCGGTGAGGACGGGCTCCACATGGATAGACGGGAGGGTCTCGGCGATTTCGCGCTCTTTGTAACCGAGCTTTTGAAGATTCTCCAGACTCCGGCGCCAGAGCCCCGTTTCATTCGCCGCCCCGTCTTCCGATTCCCGGCGGCGGCGCGTTTGAATCGCCGCGTTTTCCTCCACCAGGTTCATAAGCTGGAAGGCGATGGAGAGGGCGTGGATTTCGCGGATACGGCGATCGGGATCGCGGGGCAACTTGTGCGCCTTCTTGGACCAATCGAGCACCCCGGAGATATCGCCTTCGCCGATATCATCGAGGATTTCGCGGAAACTCGTCATCAGGAAGTCAAAGTCCGAGGAAATCTTATCATATGAAAATTGGAGCAGATCCATGGAGATACCGGGTTTGAGAAAAGATCGGGCCGTTATTTGAAACAGTGTAAGGCCGGAAGATAAAAGAAGCAAATGAAGAACCGCCGGGCTGCGAAACGGCAAAAAGCCTGGACTTTGCACTCTGGCTCCTTAGGACAGGGGGGAGCAAGGAATCGTTAATGGAAAGGCGGTTTACTCATGGAGACCATCCGAGTTGGGATCGTTGGAGCGGGAAAGAACACAAGGGAGCGGCATATTCCGGGCCTCCAGGCGATCGAAGGCGTGGAAATCAAATCGGTGTGCAACCGCTCGAGGGCGTCCTCCGAACATGTGGCGGCGGAATACGGGATCCCTCAGGTTTACGGCCATTGGTGGGAGCTTGTGGAAGCAGGAGACACGGACGCCATCGTGATCGGCACGTGGCCTTATATGCACTACCCCGCCGTGATCGCTGCCCTGGAAGCGGGAAAACACGTGATGTGCGAAGCGCGCATGGCCATGAACGCGGAGGAGGCCCATGAGATGCTCGAAGCCGCGCGCCAGGTCCCAGAACTCGTGACGCAGATCGTGCCATCTCCCTTCACCCTGGGAGTGGACCGCACTGTCAAGCGGCTCATCGCCGAGGGCTACCTGGGCGACTTGCTCGCCATCGAAGTGCGCGACGGCGGCCGCTGGCTCGAGCCCCATGCGCCCATGACATGGCGCGAGGATTTTGACCTCAGTGGGTTCAACACGCTGACCATGGGAATCTGGTACGAGGCACTGATGCGCTGGGTGGGCCATGCCACCCTCGTTTCCGCCATGGGCCGCGTCTATACGCCGATGCGGCATCTTTCCGATACGGAAATGAAACCGGTGCGGATCCCCCAGCACCTGGACGTAACCGCCGAAATGGCATGCGGGGCGCAGCTTCATATGCAGTGCTCGGCGGTGGCGGGGCATGCCGGGCCGGCGGAAGCGTGGCTCTTCGGCTCGAACGGGACGTTGCGCTTCAGCGAAGGCAAACTTTTTGGCGGGAAGCGGGATGACGACTCGATGAAGGAGTTGACGATCCGCGAAGCAGACAAAGGGGGCTGGCGGGTTGAGGAAGAATTTATCCGGGCCATCCGCGGTGAAGAAGCCATCACCCACACGACCTTCGAAGACGGGGTGAAATACATGGAATTCACCGAGGCCGTTGCGCGCAGCATCGCCCGCCGCGAAGCCATCCCCCTTCCCCTGTAAAGCCGCCGCCCATGCCATTCATGAAGAGGGCAATCAGGGGAACCTGTCTATCCGAAGCCCTGGGGTCCGGCCCAGGGCTTTTCCTTATTTACCGATGGATTTGCGGTGCTTTTCGAGGGCGTCAACCAAGGGGCCGGGGCCGTAACGCACGGGGTCGGTAGAGGGGACGCCCAACAGCTCTTCCGTTTCGCGGATTGCCTTTCGAGCGCCTTCGTCGTCAACCTGGCTTGTGTTCAGTGAAACGGCAACAAGTTCCGTGGGCTTCAAGTGCCTGGCAAGTTGAAGATAACTTTCGATCACTTCGTCGAGCGGGGGAATTGGGATATCGCCGATGCGCGAAATCATCTCGCGCCCAACCTGGTGGCAGAGAATCAAGCCATCAGGCAGAGCTCCGTGGAGCAATCCGAGAGTGACTGAACTGAAACCAGGATGAAGCAGCGCCCCCTGGCCCTCAACAAAGATGATGTCCGCTTCACCGTCGCAGGAAAGGACATCGCGCTCGACGGATCCCGCCATGAAGTCGCCGGCGATGGCATCGATGGGAGAGCCCCACCCGGCGATGGCGATTCCGACCTGGCCCGTGGCCACGAACTCCGCCTGAATGTTCCGCCTCTGGGCCTCGCGAACCACCTCGAGTGCCACGGTCATCTTGCCGATCGCGGCGTCGCTCCCGACGGCCAGGGCGACGTAGCTCTTTGCGTGGCGGCATTTGCCGGATCCGACCGGCAGATCAGGATCAGACCGGCGCAGATCCCACAATTCGACACCCATGCGGTCCGCTTCGGAAAAGAGGTCTTCATCGTCCTCGAGGAAATCATGAAGCCCCGCATAGCAATCGAGACCGTGGTTAATCGCCTCGATTAAAACGTGCTTAATCTCATCGGAAAGCCGGCCGCCAGGAGGAGTCACGCCCACAATCAATGCCTCGGGCTGAAACTTCATCGCGTCCTTCAAGGAAGCCACGACGGGAATCCCGCCCCCGAAACCGATCACATCCTGCGCCGTCCGGCCTTCCTTGGTCGAATCAATGACGGCGACGGAGTCATGAAAACCGTAGCGGATGACACCGGTCGTCATTTTCGAGTATCGAAGGGAAAAGCAACCTTCGGCGAGATGAACAACGCGTTTTTTGTCGACGGCTTTGCTTCTTGGAGGCACTTGGAAAGACTCTCCTGGAAAAGGTTTGGTTCTTACTGGAAGACGCAACTCTTCCTAGGTTCGGGGTTGTGGACCCCGCCCTGTCAATCAAACCCCGTGGGTTCACGGTCTAAATCCCGGGGAATGGCAGCCCGAGCCCGGCGCCTTCGCCGAGGGGAAGAGATGGAGAGAATTCCTCCAGGCTTCCCGGCGGAAAGGGATCATTCGTCGTCAGCATGTGCGCGTCCACATCCATGTAATCCACGAGAGCGGCCAGGTGGGAAGCCGCGCCGAGGCCGCATCGCGTCTCCAGCATGCAGCCGATGAGCACGCTCCATCCCTCTTCCCGCGCGAATTTGATCATCCGCAGCGCCTCGCTGATTCCACCGCATTTCATCAACTTGATGTTGATGCCGTGGACCTTTCCAACAAGGGGCTTCAATGACTCGAAATTTTGCACATCCTCATCGGCAATGATGGGAAGTTCGGATTTTTCCGTCAGCTTTTGCAAATCGTCCAGGTTTCCGATGGCAAGGGGCTGCTCGACAAATTCAATTCCGAGTTTCTCCAATTCCGGCACCATCTTGAGAGCCGTCTCCAAGTCCCAACCCGCGTTGGCATCAATCCGCAGCAGCGAACGGGGCGCGGCGGCGCGGATACGCTTCATCACATCAAGATCCGTCTCGGGATCACGGCCGAGCTTGACCTTGAGCATGGGCATGTGCGCCGCCTCGGCGGCTCGCTTCTCCATCGTCTCGTTATCGGCCAGGCTGATGGTGTAGGTGGTCAGGTTTGTTGGCTTTTCCGTGCCAAACAGTTCATAGAGAGGCTTTCCCACGCGGCGGCCGCGCGCATCCCAGAGCGCCGTATTAAAAGCCGTTCGGGCAGCAGAGGCTTCCGGGAACAGCTCTTTTGCCCGCCAGTCATGATGATCGATATCATCCAGATTCTCTGCCGTCACGTCCCTGGCGAGTTGCGCCAGAACCTCGACCGCCTGGTCCGGTGTCTGATTCTTATAGCGAACGGGAGAGGCTTCGCCCTGCCCTTCTTCGCCCAGGCGAAAGAGCACCGTGGGAGATTCGCGGCGCACTTCGCGAGTGATTCCAAAGGGATAGCGCAACTTAAGCGAGAATATTTTCTGGACAGACTCCATTGAATCATCCTTTCCTGGTGGGAAGCCGAAATCCAAGCCGGGCAGGGAACGTTGGAAGGAAATCCCGGCTGGGGCAAGGTCGAAACCTGATCGTAGAGGCGTGGAGCAAACCGGCACGAAATTTGGAGTCTGAAAAATCATTCAATCAGGACTGCGTGATGTGATGCCAAAAGGAATGCCTCAAAATCCCGTCTTTCGGGTGGACCCCATGGCGCTGGAGTGTTGCCGCCCCAAAGTGGTTTGCGCGAATTGCGGCACGGTCATGAGGCTGGCGCGAAAACCCGCCCCCCATGTGCGATGTCCGGGCTGTGGGAAATTCCTGGCCGTCCGGCAGGAATCGGGAAAATGGAAATCGTTCATCTGGGAGGAGGCTCAACCCGAAGAGGAAAAGAACCCGCCTGATTCTTAATTCGATCCGTCGTCCGTCTTATTCTTTAATTCCGAATAAAAAACATCATGGAGCAATAAACGAGCAACTCGCTCGTGCTGCTCGTAGACGTAGATCTTCACTTCGCCCATGGGGCCGATATTGAACTGGTAAGGGCCTGAAGAGCTGTTGCCTCCGGTGGCGCAGGGGATGTCGTGGCTCTCCAGGAAGCTCTTCATCAATGAAGCCTTCCAGTGGTTTTCGGCAATGTCCACGATCACGAGGCGTTCTTCCAGGAAATCCATCTGCTGGGTCGATGGGGCGGTCGTTTCCTCCGCCTGGGCGGCTTCTTCCTCCTCGAATTCGTATTCCACGGTTTCGCCACCGCAGGAGCAGTAAAGAACCCCGGCGGGAAAGACATCCCCGCATTCCTCGCACACGACCGTGCCTCCCGGAAACTCTTCCACGAGTTCGGGGACCGCCTGGCGGAATTCCGCCTCGAGCGCGGCCCGGTGAGCATCCCGGGAAATGGTGGGGCGGGATGCCTGGGAATCGTGGGGGCGGGATGCGGTGGGGCGGCGGTTGGCGAAGCGAGTCACACCATACCAGGTCACGAGAAAAACACA
>CAYFUR010000051.1:0-25585 GCA_964346275.1 uncultured Candidatus Sumerlaeota bacterium | reverse complement strand
CTATGAAGCCGGTATCCGCGAGACGATGCAGCGCGTGCGGCGCCAGCGCTGATTTGATCGCCACAGAAAACGCCGACAATTCCCGGGGAGCGCCAGAGCAAAGGGGGCGCCGGGGGAAGAGAAGCAGGCCAGAGCGTATATAAGGGTTTTCAGAAAGAGATGCCGGAAAGAGGACGAGAGCGCTCATCCTCGTCATCTTCCTCGTCCTCGAAAATGCCTGGTGAAGTTGCGGGTGAGGGAAAATGGAGTCCGAATGCACCCGGAAGAGTGCGTGCAAGAGACCCGCATTCCTGCCGCATACGGCAAGGAATTAAGAAAGCCCTTCTCGACAGGTTTTTGCCAAAGAACACCCCCGTGTCTCGCTCCCTCCCTTTATACTCTTCGTATTTCTTCGAAAGCGGGGGAATCCCCGCCTCCATTCCCGCCAGCATCACGGCATCGCCGTTCATGATCTGCCTCCTCCCTGGTTTTCGTCCGGGGTTTCCTCTTCCGCGAGGCGTTTCAATTCCTCGATTTCCTCCGGCGACAACTCCTCCGATTTCATCAGCCGCGCGACCAATGCCTCCGGCGAGCCGCCGCAAAAGGTGTCGAGTAGCTGGCGATACATCGACCGGAAGGCGGATTCCTGGCGCGTGCGCGCTCGGTAGTAGAACGCCTTGCCCACGCGGCGCCGCGCCACATGACCCTTTTCCACAAGAATGCGCAGATACGAGCGTAGCGCCGGATCCTTGATCGGCCGGGGAAATCGCTCCTGGACTTCCGGCGGCTTCAGCTCGCCGCCTTCCTCCCAGAGAATTTTCATCACCTCCAGCTCGCCTTCGGTAAACCGGGGCATGGGCGTCCCCTCCTTTTGCGCACGACTGCAGAAACCTCTGCACATTTCCCGCATTGTGTCAAACACAAAGTGCAGACACTTCTGCATTAGAATTTCTCCTGCCATCTGGCTTGCCTTTCGCCTAGCATTGATGGCGTCGGGCGGGTGACGCTCTCTGCCTCCCGGAACCATTAAGCCCCATTGATCCTTATTCTCATTCTATGATCCGCTACTTCCAGTCCGCCGCCATCACCATCTTCTTTCTCGTCATGATGTTTTTTCTGTTCCGTGACCATGTCGTTCCATCCTGGAACCGTGGCGGGGGGATCGAGGTGGATCGAAACGTCCTGACCGATAGCTGGTCCAACCAGGACGAATGGATGACCATCGAATTCGGCGAATACAATCTGGGCGCCATGCGCACCACGGCCGATTGGGAAGAGGAGGAGGATTTTTACTGGGCGACGGCCCATGTCGAAATCGATGCGCCCTTCATCAAGGGCCGGGTCATGACGGCAGTGAGGCTGAATCATGGCCTCGAGCTGGAGTCGGCCCGTTTGCGCGCCCACCTGCCCGGTTTCAACCAGAAGCCCTACGATGCGGAAACCTTGGATGGCGGGGAACTGCCTCCGGGCGCTTTTGAGCTGCTTGCCCGGGTCGATGGCAAGGATCTTCGCCTGCGCATGCGCCGCGACGACGCAGTGCGCTACGATTCCGTACGGCTTGCCCGCCCAGTCACCATTGCGGATTCATTGACTCCCATTTTCCGCGGCCAGATGCTCACCAAAGGGGTCACCTATTCCGTCGATATTTACGAACCGCTGTGGGGCAACAAAGCGGGCAAGATGGAGGTGGAATACCTGGGAAACGAGCGCGTCGAGGCAGGCGGCGAACAGTATTACGCCAAGAAGATCGAGATGCGCATGGGAACCAACCGCAGCTTGCTCTATACCGATGAGAGCGGCACAGTGCTGAAACGCGAGTTCGAACTCTTTGGCTCCGGCGCGACGGAGCAAAAAGGCGAGATCCAGGGAACCACGCTGGTTCTGGAACACATCGACCAGATGGACGGCTCCGAGCGCTATCCCCAGCTGGATGTCGTGCCCCGCGAGCCGGAAGTCACCCGCGAAGCGGTCACCGGGGAAAACCAGGGAGAAGTACTCCAGCGCGTCAGCATTTTCTCCGTTCTCAGCGGCGGCCTGATGGAGAATCTTGCATCATCACCGGAGGACCAATGAATCAACTGATTCTGGAAAACCTGAGCAAGGATTACGATGGTTTCTGGGCGCTGAAGAATCTTGACCTGGAATGCCCGCCGGGCGAGTTCTTCTGTTTCCTGGGGCCGAACGGCGCCGGCAAAACCACGACCATCAAAATCATCACCAGCCTCCTGCGGCCAAGCGAAGGCCGGGCCTTGATCTGTGGCCACGATATCCAGAAGGAGCCCCTCGCCGCAAAGCGCCAGATCGGATATATACCCGACCAGCCCTACCTCTATGAAAAGCTCAGCGGCCGGGACTTCATGCAATTTGTCGGCAACCTTTACAACGTCCCCAAGCGCGAGGTGGAAACAGCGACCGAGAAATACTTTACCGCGTTCAAGATCGATCACGCGGCCAACAACCTGATCGAGAACTATAGTTTCGGGATGCGGCAGAAGCTGGTGTTCAGCGCGGCATTCATGCACAAGCCCCGCCTCCTTGTCGTCGACGAGCCCATGGTCGGCCTGGACCCCTATTCCGCGCGCCGGCTGAAAAACATGCTGCGCGAGTTTTGCGCCGGGGGCGGCACCATCTTTTTGTCGACCCACCTGCTGGCCATCGCCGAAGAGTTGAGCGACCGGCTCGGAATCATCACCAAGGGCAAGCTCCGCTTTCTCGGCAGCGTGGAGGAACTCCGAAAATCCCTGGCCCGGGAGCGCGGCAACCTGGAAGATCTCTTCCTCGAGCTGACCGCCGACGGCGTGACGGACCGCTCAGCCTCTCCCTTCGTGGAAGAGGAAGCCGTGGAAAGCCCCGGCGAACTCATCTGAATCCCGCCCGGACGGAGTCTTCATGACGCGCCGCTTCGACCATATCGACTGGCACCTGCAGGTGCGCGCCGGTGATCCCGCCCATGTCGACAAGGTCCTCGACCATTTCCAGAAGAAAGCGGGGACCCGCGCCCGCGTCCTCAGCAGCCAGGGGTCCTGGCGCAACAAGGAGCTATACGAAGTCAAGCTGTCCTCGCCGCTCAACTGTGTTGAGCCCCAGGACGCCATCTTCCGCCTGCTGCTCATGCTGCGCGAGGTCGCCACCGGATGGCAGATCAAGGGTCCCATTGATTACGAGGACGGAATGTGGCTCTTCGGCGCTCTCGCCGCGGCTCCCCAGGCACGTTTCAGTATCCCCGGCATCGAATGGGCCCACGTCGAGATGCGAAACTTTCCCCTCGTGCAGAAAGGATGAACTCCTCCCGGACAAACAACTCCCCCCGGCGGGCGGTCCCGTGACAGAATCCATTTCCCCCAAAGCGAACGGCATGGCACGTATCCTTATCATCGAAGACGACCCCTCTTTCGGCCGGCGGCTGGCCCGCAACCTGGCCATGGACGGCTTCGAGACAGACCTTGCGGAAGGAGGCAACGAGGCCCTGGAACGCCTCCAGCGCGAGCACTTCGACGCCGCCCTCTGCGATATCAAGATGCCCGGCCTCAACGGACTCGAGCTGCTGAGCCGCGTGCGCTCGGGTGAGGACGAGGGAATCGACCCCACCATGCCGGTGGTGATGCTGACCTCCATGGTGGATGTGGAAACCGCCGTGGATGCCATGCGCCGCGGGGCGTCGGACTATCTGACCAAGGAAGCCGGCCGCGCGGAGATCGCCGTGCGCCTGCGCCGCGCCTTGGAACAGCGCGACCTCGCCGAGGAAAACGTCCGCCTGCGCGAGACCATCGCCCGCACCGACGAATTTGGCGAGATGGTCGGCCAGTCGCCCAGCATGGATACCATCAAGGCGGATATCGCCCAGGTCGCGCCGACCCACGCCACCGTCCTGCTTCTTGGCGAAACCGGCGTTGGCAAGGAACTCGTCGCCCGGGCGATCCACCGCGCCTCCGGCCGCGAAGGGCCGTTCATCGATATCAACGGCGCCCTGCTCCCCGACGACAACGCCTTCCAGAGTGAACTCTTCGGCCACGAGCGCGGCGCCTTTACCGATGCCCACCAGATGAAGAAGGGAAAGCTCGAGCTGGCCGATGGCGGAACGCTTTTCCTCGACGAAATCGGCGAGATTTCTCTCGCCGTCCAGGCCAAGCTCCTCCGCGTCCTCGAAGACATGACCTTCACCCGCATGGGTGGGACCAAGCCCCTCAAGGTCAACGTCCGCGTCGTGGTGGCAACCAACCGCGATCTCTTCGAACGCGTGCGCGAAGGACTCTTTCGCCAGGATTTGTACTACCGCCTGAATGTGTTCCCCATCCAGATTCCGCCGCTCCGCGAACGCCGCGACGACGTGGCGGCGCTCGCCAAGTTTTTCATCCAGCACTTTGCGGAGAAATACGGCCGGCCCGTGCCCCTGATCGAACAGACGGCCCTCCGGCGTCTCCAGCAATACGACTGGCCGGGGAATATACGCGAGTTAAAGAATATCTGCGAGCGGCTGGTGATTCGCGCCCGCGGCGGCGACACGATCACCGGAGACGACATCGCGGCCTGCGGCCTCGCAACAGCCCAGCCCGTGACCAAAATCGTCCAGGTTCCCGAGGAGGGGATCGACCTGGATGAAGTCGAGAAGCAATTGGTGCTGGAAGCCCTTAATCGGACGAATTGGAACCAGACGGAAGCCGCGCGGCTGCTGAATATCTCTGTCGACCGGATGAACAACCGCGTGAAGAAATGGAACCTGAAACACGAAAACTGGCGCGTTCACAAAACCTGACGGCGGCTCTCGTCCCTCAATTATGAAAACAGTTTTTGAATCGCCGTATATTCCGCAAAGACGCACCCAATACAAAGAACGATAAAACAAAAGAACTTCAGCTCGGCCCAATAATCCTCCAGATATTCCCCCTTAAAAAGGGAAAGAATATCCGGCATAATCACATACCGGATCACTTCCACGAACCCGTCCCAGTTGCCAAACAGCATTTTGCCAAGGAATAAATAAAGCGGAATATTTACAAGAGCGAGGACGACAAGGAGTACCAGGTTCCATTCCATGATTTTCTTTCCCGGAAAAGGCTTGGTTGGTCTTCCGCCTCGCTACGATAAGACATTGATCCATTCAATCTGATTTCATTCAACCGATTTTATGCATTCCGTTCATCCGCGTGGGGAAGTCCCGAAGAGGCCTTTCAGCACTCAAGAAGCAACCCGCTCGTGGAATAGACGTCTATACGCTTGGCCGTAACAGGCCCTCATTGTCTCATTAGCTCTTTGTAAGACATCATTTTTTCCACTTTGCCCTTGCAACTTTTTCCTGCCCCGCCGAAAACCCCTGAACGCCAAAAGAAGGATTCCGACCCTTATGAGCCACGGCGCGCCTCAATCCCCGCCGGGCGAACAGCCCACCTTCCACTATCACCCCACGCCCTGGTTCAACCTCACCTTTGTGGCGCTGTTGAATGTCGTCGGGCTCATGGTCGTGCTCTGTATTCTTGTCTTGTTTTTGGTTCTCTTCCTGGGAGGGATCCTGCTCATCGGAATCGGGGCGGATGAGGGGTCCGCGCTTCTGATTGCCTCGGGCATCATCATGGCCATCGCGGCCCTGCCTTGCTTTGTTCTGTTTAATCCGCTGATTAATTTGAACCCGTTTGTCACTTCCGTTTCCAGGAGCCGGTCGCCCGTCCCCTTTGATAAAGAAACCTGCCATATCGTTCAGGTCAGCTTCCAGCCGAGGCTCGCCCAGGGCCTTCAAGCAGTCCTGGAAGACGCCGACGACATTGGCCTTCTCTGTTTCGAACCCGGCGCCATTGCCTTCCACGGAGGGGCATTTCATTTCCGGATTCCCTACTCGGCCTGCCGGAAAATGGAATCGCGATTGAATGTGTTTCCCGGGCTGCTCATGAGCGGCCGGCGCCTCGAAGTCTTCCTCGGCGGCAACCAGGGCATGGGGCGCGTGAAAATCCACAACCGGCGCGGGTGGACAACCATCGGCCAGTTGCACAACTCGGGAAAGATCATTCGCATGTTTCGCGAGCGGCTCCCCCACTGTCCCTACGAAAAGCATTTTATTTAATCGTCATTTTCGTATAGACAAGGAAGATCATGATTAAGGTTAAGATCAAGAGCAGGAAAGGGGGAAATCTTGCCCGGTTGCTCCGTCCTCTTAATCTTGATCCTGCTCGTAATCTTATTCTGTCAAAACCGCTGATTCTCTTGAAATCTCGCCCCGCGGCCTAAATCTTCACGCCGGTCATCCTTTCGACACATTCCAGAAGATCATCCAGCTCAAAGGGCTTGGCCAGAAACGCGTCCGCCCCCGTGGATTCCGCCCATTGTTCGCTGGTCAGGTTGGTATTCTTGGTTAACGCCGTCATCATCATGACGGGAACGTCCTTGGTCGAATTGTCTTTCTTCAACTCCGCGAGAACCTCGTAGCCATTCATGGTGGGCATGGCGACGTCCAGAAAGACAGCGGCGGGCTGCTCGCGGCGTACAAGCTCCAGTCCCTCCCGCCCGGTGTGGGCAATCAGGCAGCGATGTCCCCGCGCCTCGAAAAAAAGGCGCAGGATGTCGCACACCTCGCGCTCGTCATCGATAATACAAAAGGTCATTGCCATAGGGGGCCCAGCTTTTTCCCGAGTGAATCCAGCTTTGCTTTTTTTTGTCTTTCCGAACCCTGTTCTTTATCGGGATGAGAGGGATCGAGTCAAAGCGTTTCGACGCCTCCTCATATTCGCGCCCGTGCGTCAAATAAAAGCACCGGGGAGCGCGAAGGCTCCCCGGCGGGCTGAGTTCGAATGAAGGCGCTGTTCCTAGAAATTATATTCCTTGGAAACCCTGTTAATTGCCGGAAGCTTATTGTTCGTTGCCGGAGCCGGGCCACCTCCGATTCGGACGACATCACCAGTGGAAATAGTTCCATTCGTGGGATCGTAGTCCACACCGCGCTCATTGGTGGTCTGGCCTGAATCCGGCACAATGCCGCCGCCAAAGGCATTCCGCGTATCGGGCCCGGCGCCCACCATGCGCCACTGGGCTCCCGAAGTGGCCGCGCCGCCCCCGCGGTCGCCACCAAAAGCCTGGCCCAGAAAGCCTTCGGGCGTGAAAGACCGGGCCGGGGCGTAATCGTATGTGTCATACCCCCCGAGGCGTGAATTGCCTGTCGGGGCGAGGGCCTGGCCGATGGCGTGCGGGATGAACGGATCGCGGAAAACCGATGTGACATAGGCGATGGGAGTCGTAACCCAGATGAAACGCGAGCTGATGCCCATCACGCTCGGATCGTAAACGCTGGGGCCGTTCACTCCATTTCCCGGGGCAAGGTTCCGGTTCGGCGCGCCGATGGGGGGATACTTATTATTATCGATATGATAGGACTCGATAGCGGTCGCCATGGATCGCATATCCGCCACCGTGCGGGAAACCTTCGAGCGAGTTTGCGCTTCCAGGAAATTCGGCACAGCGATGGCCGCCAGGATCGCAATGATCGCGACGACGATGAGAAGCTCGATCAGGGTGAAAGCAAAATTCTTTTTCATGGGCTTTTTTTCCTTATCTGGAGGGATAAAGAAAGATGACCAAAGGCGAGCTAATTGGCAAGAAGAAGAATGATGACGGCCGAAAATCGGAGACCGCCGGAATCAATCCGGCGGTCTCTTGAATCTTTCGCTCTCAGGCCGAAGCTTTAATCCGAAGGCTGATCTTCGGCACCCAGGTTGGTGCGAATGATCTGGCCATTGCTCACCGTCCCGTTGGTGGGATCGTAAACGGTCAGATTCGAAAAGCCCAGATACTCGAAGTTTTTGGGGTCCGGCCCGGGAGAGTTCAAAGCCCACTGCACATTTGCCGGATTCTGGGTGATCTGCTCCCAGATAGCGGGATTATCGGGAAAGTCGTTCGTCCGGTCGAACTTTGCATAGTCATACACGATGGGATTGATGATGTCTCCCCCAACGGTGCCACCCTCTCGATAAGGGGCGGGGCTGACCGGGTTGCCAGCCGTGTTAGTGGCATTGCCGGACGCAACCGGTTCGGCGAATATGTCGTTGGGCAGGGACGTCAGGTAGGCGATTGGCGTCGTGAGATGCCGAAGGCGCTGGATCAGGACGCTGTACTGAGGATTGCCGCGCAAGACGTCGGAAAAATCGGGTGGATACTTATTCTCGTCCACGTAATAAGCCTCCAGGCCCGTCGCCACGGAACGCATATCAGCTTTTGTTCGGCTGACCTTGGAACGGACCTGTGCTTCCAGGAAATTCGGCACAGCGATGGCCGCCAGGATCGCAATGATCGCGACGACGATGAGAAGCTCGATCAGGGTGAACCCTGAAAATGATTTGGACTTCATACGGAGAACCTCCGATCGGGGGGATTAAGCAAAGATACGGACTCTGTGATCCCCCTGACAAGAAAAAACCCGATGCAAACAGCAGCATCGGGCAATTTTTCACATATCGGACCCGCTTTTCATTTTTTTACTTCATTTCCATCATCCGCTCCAGGGCAATCATCGACCACTTGGCCGTTTCGTCATCGACAGAAATGACGTTTTTCGCCTCGCCGCGAACCAGTTCCTCCAGCCGCTCCGCCAGCGCCTTGGGCTGGATCCGGAACATCGTTGAGCACTGGCAGGCAAACGGCGCCAGAGTGCACACGAACTTGTCCTCATTTTCCTGGGCCAGGCGATTCACCAGGTGGTGCTCGGTGCCCACGGCCCATTTACTGCCCGGCTCGCCATCGGCGATCGTCTGGACAATCTGTTTCGTCGACCCCACAAAGTCGGCTTTCTGAACCACCTCGAAGCTGCATTCGGGGTGAACAATGATGTTAATCCCCGGATAGCGCTGGCGCATGGTGTCGGGGTGCGATGCCTGGAAATTCTGGTGAACGCTGCAGTGCCCCCGCCAGAGAATCACCCGGCTTTTTTCGTAAACATCCAGCTCGTGGCCCCCTTCGAGTCCGCCGGGATTGCGCGGGTCGTAAACCACCATCTCCTCGAGGGGAATTCCCAAGTCATAGCAGGTGTTCCGGCCGAGGTGCTGGTCGGGGAAAAACATGAGTTTCTTGCCCTGTTCGAAGGCCCAGCGGATCACCTTGTGGGCGTTCGAGCTGGTGCAGACGGCGCCATTGTGGCGGCCGCAGAAGGCCTTAATCGCCGCCGCGGAATTGATATAGGTAATGGGAACGATCGTTTCATCGGTGGCCTCCGACAGCACGTCCCACGCTTCCTCCACCTGGTCGAGCGCCGCCATATCGGCCATGGAGCAGCCCGCGCGCAGATCCGGCAGGATGACCTGAACCGAATCCGGAGTCACAACATCCGCCGTTTCGGCCATGAAATGGACTCCGCAAAAGACCACGTATTCCACATCGCCGGCCTTGGCGGCCCGCAGAGACAAATCCAGGCTGTCGCCGCGAAAATCGGCGAATTCGATCACCTCGTCGCGCTGGTAGTGGTGCCCCAGGATGAGCAGTCGGCTGCCGAGCTTTTCCTTCGCCGCCAGAATACGCTCGCGCAACTCCGGCGAGATGGGCTCGTTGCCGATGAGAGGTGAAACAGGGGGTAGGCTGACACTCATGGAGAAACATCCTTACCAATCGTTCTATTGATGCGAGAGCCGGGCTGTTGCGCATCGCAAGCCACTGACTCCGCATTTTCCAGGAGAAGCAGCATAAACAAGACCGAGTCGTCGCTTGTTTGATATTTTTCTGTTTACCATCTGGGCACCCCCTCGTAAGAAATCCAAAGATTCCCCGCCTGGGAGAAAGCCCATGGAATTCACGGAGACCCTCATGGTGTACATGGGGATCAGCTACGTTGCTTCGGCAATCGTGCTGCTGCTGGCAGCGGCACTGATGCGTGAGCGCATTCGTATCGAGACCGTCGGCAGTTGGGTTCTTTATGCCATAGTTGGCCCCGTCCCCACCGTGCTTTGCACTCCCGTGGCCATCCTCGTGGGCCTTCCCGGTGACTCCGCCCTCCCTTCCGTGGCCGTTGCCATCCTTTTGGGAACCCTTTTTACGCACTTTCTCATGCCTGCCCTCCTCCCCGATTTTCAAACGGACCGCATGGGGACCAGCGCGCTCCTTGGGGTTGTGCTGGGGGTCGTGGTCTTATTGGTCGGCTGGCCCCTGGTGGGCCAGTTTGACCATATTATCCCCGGCGAACAACGCGACGTTTTCGGCGGGGCGGAAGAATGGGAAGAAAGGGATTGGTAGAAGAGGCCGTCTAGTAACGCGCTTTGACGATCGTGCCGTCTCCCAGATCGACCGTCAGCAGGCCAAACTCGATATCCACGATGTGCAGGCCGTCGACCTTCTGCCCGGCGCGCACCTGTTGCCCGTTGATGATCGCCCGATACCCTCCGGAAAGCTCCATGATCCCTCCGACATTCAAACCAATCTCGGCTGGCCGCACAACATCTCCGTCCTGAAAAACACCGCGATACTTCGCGCCGAGGTCCACGGCCCCGCTCTCGCCGGCGGCTCTCTCGGCCACTCGGCTTTCAGGTGCCGGTGTGGATTCCACCTTTTCCGGGGGCGTTGGAGACGGCCATGGCGTCGGCGAGGGCCACGGAGTGTGGGAAGGCGCCGGAGTCGGCTGCGGCGCCGGTTCCTGCGTTGGCGTGGGTTCGGGGCCAGGCTCCGCTTTCTGACTGGAAGAGGCAAGCGCCGCCCTTTGAATGCCCGGATTCTCAACCGGCGGTTCCGGCCCGGATGCGAAGAGAAAATACCAGGCGCCGCCGGTCACCGTCAGAAGCAGCACGGCCGCCACGGCCAGCCCGATGAAAGCGGCGCGGAGGCGTCGGCGCTGGCGTTGCGATTCCTCGCGCAGACGGCGCTCCATCGCCGCCTGGCGCCCCAGATCGCTTCCTTGAAGGGAACTTTCGTCCTGGCCTTGCCGTTCCCTGCTCGCGCGCTCGAGTGCGTCGAGGATTGAGCTCATGGCGAATCTTTCTCCCGCGAGGTCAGCTCGAACGCCAGCATGGGCCCGATTTCCGGCCCGCCCGGCAGCATTTCCTTCTCCCGAAAACGCTCCACCACCGAGCGCGTGAACTCATCGTAAACCCCGCTGGGCTCCATGTTGTAATAGCCGGCCTCTCGCAACATTTCCTGCAGCGCCCGAACGCGCGGGCCATCGTCCCCGGGCTTGAGCCCCAGGATTCGCTCGCGATCGAAGAAGGGAACAACGATTCCCGCCAGGTGATCCTCAAGCCCGGCCCGTGGCACTTCGATTCGGCCCCGGCGAGGATCGTGGAGAATCGCCCGCTCCGCCTCAACGGAAACCAGAACCGACCAGGGACCGAAACGCGTGCTGGAATTATCCGTCTGGATCAACACGGGCAGATGCTGCTTATCGAGGAGAGACAGGTCCGCTGGAAAGCGCGCCTCGGCCAGATAGAGCGGGGGCCTCGGCGTGGTGAGCTGGAGCCCGGCGATTTCCTCGGGATCCATGTTTTTCAGCCGTTGGAGATCTTCCCCGCTCAGCTGCTGGCCCACGCTCTGGCGGAGCCACGTCAGCACTGCTGCGGGCCAGGCCGTGCGCGGTTGCTCGACGCGGAGGATGCCATGTCCGTCATAAGTCCAGGGCTCGACGACTTCCTCCGTGGGAGTAGGGGCCGGGGTGTCGAGCAAACCACTCAGCAACGATTCGCCCTCCGGCGTGGGAGAAGCTTCTGGTGTGGGCGAGGCCTCTGGCGAGGGAGTAGGCGAAGGCTCGGGCGTTGGCGAGGGCGTTTCCGTCGGCGAGGGCTCGGGAGTGGGGGAAGGCGTCGCGGAGGGACTCGGACTCGGCTCGGGCGTGGCCGTGGGAGTTGACGTGGGAGTGGGACTGATCGAGGGCGTGGGGGATGGAGAGGGGCTGGGCAAGGCGGTCTGGGTGGCCGTTTCCGCGGGGCTTTCCCCCTCGGGAACGGGAGTCGCCGTCATGTCGGCCGGAGCCGGGGCCGCGGGATCGGGATCCGCCTCGACCGGCGGGAAAGCCCCCTCGGCCGGGGTGGGCGTGGCACCAGTGCCGGGCACATTCGCTTGCTCGACCGGGGGATAGAGCTGCGTGGCGGGCCGCTCTGTCCCGTCCTCGCGCTGGGGCTGGAAATCCACCAGCGAGGTGATTGCCCAGGCAATGGCAAGCAGGCCAATGAGGATCGCCGCGCCCACCGGCAGCGTGGAGCGATTCCGCGCATCGGCAGCCCGCGAGCGGCCTCGTGATGGCGGGGGAAGCTCTCCTCCGCCGCCGCTTTTCAGCTCTTCCTCCGCGGGCGTGGCCTGCCGCTTTTTCCGATGGCGGCGCGGCATGCCGCCCAGCTCGTCGATGGCACGCGCCACCGAGCTTTCGCTGATTTCGTATTCTTCCTTTGTATAGGCCACCAGCAGCGCCCGGTCGCACACCACATTGATCCGGCGGGGGACCCCGTGGCTGTAATCATAGATCTTGCGAATCGCCTTGGCCGTAAACTTGATCGGGGATTTCGGCTCGGCGATGGAAAGGCGGTGGTCGATATAGTCGCCCACCTCCTCGAAGGAAAGTGGATCAATGTGATAGCGCACGGTGATGCGCTGGTTCAGTTGCTCGAGTTCCGGCAAATCGAGCACGTCGGCCAGTTCGGGCTGGCCGACGAGCGCGATCTGGATCAGCTTGGCGCTTTCCGTTTCCAGATTGCTGATCAGCCGCACCTGCTCCAGGGCATCGGGGGAGAGGCGCTGGGCCTCGTCGATGAGCAGCACCGCGTTACGGCCTTCGCGGAATTCTTCGAGGAGGAATTCGTTCAACTGGCCGAGAAGGGTGCGCTTGGAATCCGATTCAGCCGGGATGCCGAACTCGGAGTTGATCGCCTGGAGCAACTCGACGTCGTCCAGCTCGGGATTCAGAATCAGCGAGATACGATTCGTTTCCCGGTCGAGCCGGCGCAGCATGGCGCGGCAGATCGTCGTCTTGCCACAGCCGATTTCGCCGGTCAGGGCGATGAACCCCTTGCGCTGCTCGATGCCGTAAACCAAAGCCGCCAGCGCCTCGCGGTGCCTCTGAGACAGGAAAAGAAACTTCGCGTTGGGCGTGATGTTGAACGGCTCTTCCTGGAAACCGTAAAAGTCCAGATACATGCTTGTCTCAAAGAAACGGAATTTGGCTCGTCCGGCGAAGAAAGAGTGAAGCCCCCCCGGCGAAAACGTCAAACAGGAACATCGCCCGGGCCGCGACTTCCGCGATTCGCCGGAGAAGAGAGAAGAAACCGCCTGAACTCCTGGGAGGGCATTCCTGAGGAGGCTGAATTTCGTTGACCATTTTGCCTCGAAAGCTCAGCTCACCCGGGAATTCCCGAGAGCACGACCTGGCCAGCACCCACGCCCCCGATTCGCCTTGCGCGTTGGGCTCTCACCCGCTTTCCTTTCCCGGCGTCTCCCATCCGGGGCGCTTCCCCCTCAAAAGTTTCACAAGGAAAGTTGAACCCCTCATGCGTATAGACAAAATCCTCACATCAGCACTTCTCTCGGCAACCGCAATGGCCGCCGCCGAGTACGACACCCCTCCCGCGCTTGACACCGCCCTCCGGGGCGCCTCCGTGGGCGAAGTGATCGATTGGCCCAACCCCTCGGTCTTCCAGGTGCCCGCGCTCAACGCCGCACCCAACCGGCTCGAACCAGGCGGCGGGACGCTTCTTTACAGCGACGATCCGGAAAAATCCCCCGGCGCCGGCATCCTTTACCAGGAAACCGTCTACGAGGGCATGGGCCGCGTCTATCTCTACCACACAAACGACACCCAGACGCCCTCGCGCTTTTCCATCGTTCTGGAAAACACCGGAGACGAGGCCATCACGATCACGCCGGGTCGCCGCGCGCTCTCTCTCGTTTCGGCGGATTATATACGCGTCGGCCGCACCGCCGTGAAAGAATTCTATGAGATGGAGCCGCCCTTTGCCGAGTCTTTCTCGATCCCGGCGGGGGAAAGGGCCCTGCTGGATTCGGAACTCGATTCCATGACAGCCGGGAACACGGAACTCCTCGGCACGATCCACGACTTTACAACGACGGGGCCCGTCCGCGTTTCAACCGTCATGGTGGCCGGCAGCGACGACACCCTGGCGGAATTCCCGGCCATGGAGTTCCTTGAGGACGATGGCTTTCTCCGCGAAGGAACCTTTCCGGAAACCACGCGCACCGCGCCGGGAGACAGCTATGCCTACGATATGAGCAGCGGCGTCGCGCGCCTGCGCATCGGCGACAACAACGCCCAGGGCGCCGACCCGCCGTCCGAGGGCCTGGACGCCCAATCGGGCGATCCCGGCGAACTGCGCGGAAACTATGGCATCACCTATGAAATCGATGTCGAGGTGGTGAACCCCGGCGGCCGTAAACTCGCGGTGCTGCTCAATCCCCGCGGGGGAGATTATGGGGGATATATACGCACGACCTACGATGGCCAGGAAACCAGCACGCTGGTGCCCAGCGATTCTCCGGTCATTCCTCCCACCACGGAGGCCGGTGTTTGCGCCCTTTTGGAACCCAGCCACGCAAACGGCACGCTGACCCTGGAACTCATCCCCGCCGGAGCAAGCTCCCTCGCCATCGACCTGCTCCTGGTCCCCTATGGCGAGGAAACCCCTCCTCCCACAGAGTCCTGGTCCGTGAACTGATCGCGACAACTCCGTTCCTGTTCATCGGGATCGCTGAATACGAAAGAGAGCCCGGGAAGCAAAATGCCTCCCGGGCTCTCTTTTCATAGCATTGCCGGGATTCCGTCAGAAAAACACCCAGCTATCCGCCGAGGCCGGCTGGTCCACCTGGTGGGCGCCCACGCCTGTATAGTCGCTCGCATCAAAGGCGTCCCACTCCACGGCCGGATCGAAGGCGTCGTTGAACACTGGGTCGCCCATGAGCACGGAGGGCTTGCGCCGCAGCACGGCGTCCTGGGTGGTGACGTCGCCGCTGGTCCAGGCGCTTCCGGGGTCTTCCCCCACGCGGCCAAAACTGTCGATCACTTCGTCGGCGGCGTTGCGCAGAATGATCGCATCGTTCCCGTTGAAGAAGGTCGAATTACTTGTCTGGTCCGCCTTGCTCAGGAGGCCGGAATCCGCCTCGTCGTCGGAAATCACGAACACGCCGCGCGAGGGAATCGTCCCGTTCAACGAAATGCCGCCCGCGGGGAGCGGATCCGTGCCGCCGTTGAAATAGAACTCCAGCGCCCAGCCGCTCAGGTTCACGGGATCCAGGGTGCCGTTGTATATCTCGATCGCTTTGTTGAGCGAGCTGCCCTCGACGTATTCCGAGATAAAGACGCCGGCATCCGCGGCGGCCTCGATCAGCGCCGTGCCCGAGGTAAAATCCGGATGCGTTGGGTCCGTATCGTTTCCGCCGAGCGCCGAATGGACGATGCTGTTTTCCCGCAGGCGAAGCTGCATGGATGCCCCGGTGGAAGCGTCGAAGGAAGGCTGTCCCGCGATCAGCAGATTCACCGGCACCGAGGGCGTGCTGCGCGGCGCGGGGGCCAGAGTGATCGTCGCCGCGCCGGACGTGAACGAGCTGCTTCCCAACTCGGCCTCCCCCGCGTCGATCATTCCGTTCACATTATCATCTTCATAAACGAAAGCGGTCAGGTCGCTGTCGGCGACGCTGCCCGTGTTTTCCACAACCAGCAGCCCCGGATACCACTCGTTCGTCTCGGCGGTCAGGGTGAGCTGGATCATCCCGGCGGTGTCGCCCTGCGCCACAGTGGGGGGCGCGGCATCCTGCGCCGCCACTTGCACCGAGTCGCCATCGGTAGCCGATGGCGGATCATAGATCAGCTCGACCCATTCCGGGTGATCGACAAAGGGATTGCGGTTGTTCTGAAACGAAAAGGCCGCGTCATTGCGGTCGAGTTCAAACTGGTTCACGGGATCCTGCTGGTGCCAGGCGAGCAAATCGCTCAGATAGCCCATCTCGTTATTTCCGGGCGTCTCGCCGCGATCTACGAGACTGAAATCGGAATAGCGCACATCCATATAAAGAATCGCGCGGGCGGCATCGCCGCGATGATTCGGCGAAACCTCCCAGACGCCGCCGCTAAAGTAATTCTGATCGTCCGGGTCGCCCGTTGGGTTATCCACCGCCGTCCCGCCCGACACGTCGCCGAAGATCATGTTGCCGCGGGTGCTGTTGATCGTGGCGTCGCAGAGAAAAAGGTGGTGGAGATCTGAGAACTTGGGAAAAACGTCCGCGCCGAGTGATTGGGGCCACGTGTGTTCGCGGCTCTGGTTGCCGGGCCATTCGCTCGCCGCACGCCGTTCGTTCGTGTAGAAAAGACGCACCAATCCGTTACCGACATTGTCGACCGAGTTCGACATCGCCACGCGCGCATCATCGTAGGTTAATTGGTTGTAGCTGTAGCCGCGCTGGCCGGAAATGATCGCGTGCAACTCGTCTTTCAGATCCTCTCCGACCTGGTTGGTGATCGTGGAATAATAATCGGAAGGCGGAGCCGCAAAGGCCGCCGTCGCCGTCGCGGCAGCCGCTCCCGCTGCGGCAAGGAATCGCTTGGGATTCGGAAGTTTCAAAACGACTGGTCTCCTCCAGGTAGAATGGCGAGGGGAGATTGGCACCGCCACGGTGGCAGCCCAATGCAAAACCCACCTTTGTCACATGACTTTCCCGTGGCTGCAAGATGGAAGAACACCGGTTGACCGCGTTTCTTCCTTTCTGCGTTGAGCGGGACGCCATTCCGCGAGGGTTCCAGGTGCCATGGTCGAGCGCTATTTCCGCCCCTCGGAAAACGGCACCACTCCGCCCCAAGAGCTGTCGGCCGGCTAGGTGACGGCCCTCACCATGGCTTACATGATCTTTGTAAACCCAGCGGTTTTGACTGGGGCCGTCTCGGGCCCGGAGGCATCTATGGGCATGGATTTCGGTGCGATTAGAGCGGCGGCCCGCATCCCCCCTCAATAGCATCCCTGGTGACGCTGCCCCCCGGCCCTCCTTGACAGCCAGGCACATCGGCACAAATCTCCCGCCAACACCGTCCAGAGCCCCGGAAAAGCCCCATGGCCCTCCCCAAACCCCAAAAGCCTCAAGACTGGCTCACCCAATTCGGAAATATCGTTCTGGGAAAGCGCGTCGATGAGACGAAGGATGCCTGGCTTCTCGGGCCGATGGGGGAAATTGGCGGAATCGCCGACCGGTTTGTTGAGAAAATCGCGGCCGAGGAAAATCTCACAGTCGAAAGAAACATTCCATCCTCCGGCCTGATTGACGGCTTTCAGGGTTTTCAACACCTGGAATATCCAATCAATCCGAGGATCGAGGATTTCTATAAACGGACCCTCGACTATAACCTGGATGTCTGGTCCCAATGGCGGCCGGTCTTTGGAAGCATGGGATACCTGGTGCGGAAACTCTTCAGCCAGAGAATCCAGCAATTGAATCTGCCACGGCGCTCACTGGACACGGCTCGCGGGCTCAAGAGTGAAATCATCAGCCTGCTCGACGAAAAGAAAAACACTGTCTACAGAGTCTGGTATCGCCGTTTGAACAGCACCGGCGAAGTGGTCTACTCCGGCGTCTATACACATTGTAAAATCCCCGGCGGTGAGAAATGCATGAAAATCATTTTTCCCCTCCCCCAGGGAAGCGCCACGGTCATCATGCGCGCCCGCACCGACAAACATGGAAACCTGCTTCTTGAATCCAGGGGAAACACCGAGGGGGATCCGGGATTCTATTTTCTGGTGAGAGACAGAAAGGACATCCTGTGGAAACACTTTCTGCCGAGTTTTCACGAAAGCATTTTCGTATATGAAGACGACGCCGGCACTCTACGGGCGGACCATTCCATGCGCCTGTGGCGCTTTCGAACATACGACCTGCATTACAAAATCACAAAAGCCATGAATCGCCCGCGGGAGCGCAACGCATAATATCACCCGCCCGCCCAACCAGAAAAGACCTGGACAAATCGGATACCTTGCCACACAGTCCCTGGGAAGTGATTCGAGTAAACATGCCAATCAGTCCGGTCTTCGGCTGTTCAGACAGACTTTGAAAGGATTCTCCCCCATGGGAAAACAAAACGTCTTTGTCGTTGGATACGATGAATTCAATGTGGCGAATCTCCGGCGTTTGCCCGCGAGCGAAAACGTCGAGTTCCACCCCGCATTGTATTATGAAGAATTGCACCAGGACGAGGAGACGCCGGCAATCGAAGCGCTGAACACAGGGATCAAGCGGATTGATGAATCCGGAATCACGCCGGACGGAGTCATTACGTTTTGGGATTTTCCCGCCACGATTATTTCGGCAATGCTGGCGGCGCGCTATACATGCCCCGGGCCACCGATTCGCAGCCTCTTTCGATGCGAGAACAAGGCCTGGAGCCGCTCGGAACAGCGCAAGGCCATTGTGGATAATATCCCGCGATTCCGCGCCTTCGACCCCAATGATACCGAAGCCTACGAGAAAATCAACCTTCTACCGCCGTTCTGGATCAAGCCGGTCAAATCCTTCCAATCGTTCCTGGCATACAAAGTAGAAGACCGCGGATCCTTTGAGCAATACCGCCAGGAAATGGCCGACAAGGTGCCGCTCCTCTACAAACCGTTCTGTGATCTGATGCGCAAATGCCGCGTCCCCGACCTGGTGGCGACCTCACCCGATTCCTGCATCGCCGAGTCCCTTCTCTCGGGACACATGTGCACGGTTGAGGGGTATGTGTATGACAGCGAAGTCATTGCCTATGGGATTGTCGATTCGATCCGCGAACCGGGTTACAGCTCTTTCAATCGTTACCAGTATCCATCGAATCTGCCCATGGATGTGCAGTATCGCATGATGGAAATCACACGAAAAATCGTGTCCTACTTCGATTTGAATGATACCTGTTTCAATGTCGAGTTTTTCTTTAACCAGACCGAGGACCAGATTTATCTTCTGGAAATCAACCCCCGCACGTCCCAGTCGCACGCCGAGTTGTTCGAACGCATTCACGGCTATTCACAATTTGAAGTGCTGGTGACCCTCGGACTCGGGAACCGCCCGAAAGCCATGATGCGCCACGGGGAATTCAATATCGCGGCGAAATACATGCACCGCGTTTTTCAGCCCGGAATCGTCAAGCGCGTGCCCACGGAAAAAGAAATCAAGGCGCTGGAAGAAGAATTCCCCGGCACGGCTTTCCAAATCCTTGTCGAGGAAGGAAACAAGTTGGAAGAACTCCCCTTTCAGGACAGCTACAGTTATGTCCTGGCTAACATCCACACCGGCGCGGAGTCCGAGCTGGCCCTCGCCGAAAAATACGACCGGATTTGCAAGAAACTTCCATTGGAAATCGAATTCTATCCAAACGAATAACGGTTAAAGAAACGGCACCCCTGGATGCCCGCCCGAGGCTTTGTAAGCAGGTGAGAACTCCAGGGGTTCCGACGCGGCGGCGGCCATTTCCCGGCCGCCGCTTTTCTTTTGCGCGGGAGCCAAGGCCAAATTTGCGTCCTCGATTTCCTGATCCGTCAACGGTTCAAGGCTGATCGCGATGCGCACGATGGTATCTTCCTCCATGGGCACCACCACTCGGTAGCCTCGCGCGGTGCGCTCGCGAAAAGATTGGCCTCCGACCGCTTTGACGCGCAAGACCCCGCGGGCGCTTTCATAAATCACCCCGTCGACCTCCAGGCTCATGGAAATCGACGTTTCGCGGTCGCGAGTATTCACGCCCAGAAAGGCCAGGCCCTGCGTCTCCCCATCAGTCTCGTATTCGGCAATCACCTGGGTTGAGGAAATGGCAGAAATCGTCAGTTGAGCGCCCGAACCTTCGAAATACATGCGGCCCGGTTCTTTGTCCACAAACTCCATGGGCAGCTCGCGCTCGCCAGAAAGCCGCAGAAATTGAAATGCTGCCACATTCGCAAAGGGGGTGATGTCGAAACGGCGTTCCCTTTGCCTCGAGACAAGGGTCAGAGTACCCGTGGTTCCCGGTTCGGCGCCATCGCCGGCACGGAGCACTTCGCCGGCGTCCCATTCCGGCGCCTGGGCGGCCAGGCTGGCCGGAGCAAGGACGATCGCCAGAAGCCAGGCGGCAGCCATCATCAGCATCCGGCGCAAATCGCCACCCTGATTTCCTTGCGGGGTCGGGTTCATGGGAACAGATCTCCTTTGATCGCACGGCACGGTCGTCTACCCTATGGGGGACGGGCGCGTCCGGGATTTTGCGTTCTGCGAGCGAATTTTATCGCGTTTCGCCCGAGGGGGTGTCAATCCGATGCATGCAAATGCAGCGTGGGTTCTCGGCCCAGAGAGGCCAGCATGCAAAAATGCACCCCAAGCGCCTTCAAGTGGTATCCGACATGCAACGGGTGGAACATACGATGAGCGGCACGGCGACTGATACTTTTCATCTTCCCGAGGGCATCCGATACGAATGCATTCAGTGCGGCAAGTCCTGCCGCATGTTCGAGGAAGTTTTCGTCGAGCCAGCGAGCGAACAGCGCCTGGAATCCATCGCGCACCGCCACCTGATGCCCGAGCCGGTGCGCGACAAATCGCCCCTTGTTCCCGGCCGCAGCGATCCCAAAAAGAAACGCCTGCGCTGGCATTGCGGAGAATGCGTGTTCCAGCACCCCAGCGGCCTCTGTGGCATTCACGCCGAGCACGACTTCGAAACCAAGCCCCAGACCTGCCAGGACTTCCCCTATCGCTTCATCCAAACGCCGCAGGGCATTTTCGTCGGGCTCAGCTTCGCCTGCACGTCGGTGCTGGCTAACGAAGGCCCGCTCGTCAGCAACCAGGGCGACTATGCCCGGCGCATGTTTCCCCGCGCCAACGGCCGGCGGGATTGCCGCGGCCCGGTCCATCTTTCCGCCCGCCACGATATCTCCTGGGAAGCGTATCAGCTCATCGAGGAGGATCTGCGCCGAATTCTCGCCATCGAGTCCGAGCCTTTCAGCCAGCGCCTGGTCGCCCAGTCGGTTTATCTCGATCTGACCGAGAAACTCCTGCGCCTTGCCCGCGGCGAACGTGCCGCCCGAACTGAGGCGCATCGCTTTGCCGCCGACGGCGGCTCCCTCCCCGATGCCGGTGTCGTCGGTGCTGTGCGAAAGCGTTATCTCGCGCAGGAAGGCGCGCCGGACCTTTTTCGCCTGGCCCGGAGGACCCGCAGCAGCCCGGCCCTTCAACGCGCCTTCCTCGGCCTGGTCACCGCCTTCCGCCAGAACATCTACGAAAAAGATCGCCGTCCCACCCGCCTCGGTTCCGTTTTTCGCATCGCCGGCCATTACGCTGCCCACGCCTCCAAAGCCGGCCGGGTGAACCTGATTCCGCTCGACGGACGCTTCTCCTATTCGGAATTCTCCCGGCTCCCGTTTGATACCAGCCAACACGCCGGCATGCGGGAACTGCTCTGGCGCTACTTCGACCATTCGCTGTTCCGAAAAGACCTGCTCATGGCCGAGTCCGTCTGGCTCGCCCAGCGCATGACACTCATGCACTTTGCCCTCATCCGCTGGTATTCCGTGGGAACGGCAGCATTGGAAAGCCGCGAAGCAGTCGAGCTGGAAGACCTCCGCGAGGCGATCCGCAACGTGGAGTTGCATTATCTCTTCCATACGAAGTTTGCCGAGTTGTTCGAGAAATTTCCGCTGCTGGGGATGATCCTCGACGGCATCGTGCGCCGCCCGGCCTTTGCCGCCTCCATGGCCGGGCCCACTGTCTAGACACGCGGCGGCAAATCTCCAGGGAAGGAACAGGAAGGCATGAAAATTCTGGTGATCGGTACCGGCGGCCGCGAACACGCCATCTCCTGGCGCCTCAGCCAGTCCGCCTCGGTCAAAGACATCATCTGCCCCAACGGCAATCCCGGCATCGCCGAAGTCGCCAGTTGTCCCCGCATCGATCTGAAGTCGCCCGATGCCTGGGCGGACTATGCGGCGAAGGAAAAAGTCGACCTGGCGGTGATCGGCCCGGAAGCGCCCCTGGCCGCTGGCGTCGGAGATGCGCTGCTGGCAAAAGGCCTGCGTGTCTTTGGCCCGCCCCGCGAAGGCGCCCGCATCGAATCGTCGAAAGCCTATGCCAAGGACATCATGGCGAAGGCGGGTATCCCCACAGCCCAGGCGGGGAGTTTTGACGAGGTGGGGAAAGCAAAAGAATTTGCCAGGTCCCTCGGCCTCCCGGTTGTCATCAAGGCCGACGGACTCGCTGCGGGCAAAGGCGTCACCGTCGCCCGCAGCTGGGAAGAAGTGAACCAGGCGATCGAGGAAAACCTCGTGGGCCACCGTTTCGGCGAATCCAGCGCGCGAATTCTCGTCGAGGAATTCATGGAGGGCGTTGAAGCGTCGGTCTTTGGCCTTTGCGATGGAAAGACCGTCTTTCCCCTGGTCCCGGCCCAGGACCACAAACCAGTCTTCGATGGCGATCAGGGCCCCAACACCGGCGGCATGGGGGCCTATGCGCCCACGCCTTTCGTGGAAGAGGAAATGTTCACCGCCACTTTCAGCGAGGTCCTGCGCCCGGCACTGGAGGAAATGGCCTCGCGCGGTATCGACTATCGCGGCGTCCTCTACGCAGGATTGATGATGACCGAGGACGGGCCGAAGGTCGTGGAATTCAACTGCCGCTTTGGCGATCCGGAGACCCAGGTGGTGCTGCCGCTGCTGGAGGGCGATTTCGGGGAAATCCTTCTCGCCTGCGCGGAGGGCCGCCTCGAACCGCTGACCATGGCCGCCTCCGCGGACCGCGCCGCCGAGGCCCCCACTTTTATCGCCACACGCCCCCAATACGCCACGTCGGTAGTGCTTGCTTCGGGAGGCTATCCAGGGGACTATTCCAAAGGTTTTCCAATCAGTGGGCTTGATGCCTGGCGCGGGCGCGACGATGCCATCGTTTTTCACGCGGGGACGTCCCTGAACGAGAATGGCCAGGTGGTCACCGCAGGCGGCAGAGTTCTTGCCTGCACTGCATGGGAGAGGACCCTGGAAGCATCGCAAAGAAAAGCCTACGAAATGGCCGAGAGTATCCGCTTCGAGGGAGTTCACTATCGGCGCGACATCGCCGCCAAGGCTCTGAATCCAAACCAGTGAGGTTCGCCCGCGCATGACTCCTGCCCGAAAAAAAACAGCCGCCACATCGGAAAAAAAGAAAGCGGCAAAGGCCGCCACCGCTCCGCGCCGGAAGAAAAGCACCGGATCGGGAAAGACGCTGATGACCGCGCGCCAGCTCGACAAGGCGGTGAAGGGGCTCGCCGAGGAAATTTACCAGGAATTCCCCAATCCCGATCAGCTGATGCTGCTGGGAATCCGCACGCGCGGAGTGCCCCTGGCCGACCGGATTAAAAGTATCCTGGAAGATAAATACGAAACCCCCATCGGCAGCGGAGTGCTGGACATCACCTTCTATCGCGACGATTTATCCACGCTCGGACCCAATCCCAAGGTCCACGGCAGCGATCTCCCCTTCGATCTGCACGATGCCCAGGTCGTCCTGATCGACGACGTGCTGTTCACCGGACGCACCGTCCGCGCGGCGCTCGATGAAATCGCCGACTTTGGCCGGCCCTCCGTCGTCCGCCTCGCCATCCTGGTGGATCGTGGCCTTCGCGAACTCCCCATCCAACCCGACTACTGCGCCCTCCGGACCCAAACCAGTGAGAACGATCTCGTCCGCGTCATGTTCGATGAAACGGACAACGAGAATAAAGTCCTCCTGGACCAACTGTAATCTCCGCCCAAGCAAGGCCACGTCTTCCCATGCGCACACGAGTCTTTTCCCTCTTTCTGGTCCTGATTTTCACCGCGGCGGGTTTGCCCGCTCTCGCCCAGGACAACGCGAACCAGGAAGCGCCCCGCGCCTTTCACACGAATCCGGGTGAAAAGCTCGGTTTTCTCGAGGAGCTTCGCAGCCAGGTCAAAACGGAAGCCGCCCCGGCGGTTTATCTTCTGCATTTCATCGACTGTGACTCCGGCCGCTGCCGCGACAGTTTAAAGGCCATCCAGGAATTTGTCGCCGAGCCTTTGCAATATCGAACGCTTTTGCTCGCGGCCGTCGCCGTCGGCGACTCGCCGGGCCAGGCCGCCGGTCTCCAAAAAGACCTCGAACTGAGCTTCCCCGTCCTGGCCGATCCCGAGCGAAAATGGTTCGATCAAATCGCCCCGGGCGGCGTCTCACGCACGATGATCCTCAACGAGGAAGGCGCTATCGTTTACCAGCACGCCGGATGGAGCCCCGGCCGCGAGGCGGAATTCCGCATTGTGGCGGAGTCTTTGATCAACAAGCAGGGCATGATCCCGGGCCTGGGCGACGGCTCGGCGGATTCGGCCCCGTCGAAATACGGCGCGACGTCCTCGGACTTCAGCCGCGAGCTTTACGCTCGCGATGTGCGCGGCAAGCAGGCCCCCGACGTGCCCGTGGAAAAATGGATCAGCCAGCCCAAAGACCACGAAGGCAAATTCCTGCTGGTGGATTTCTGGGCGACCTGGTGCGGGCCCTGCCGCGTGGCCCTGGAGGAGGCGGAAAAAATCCATCACAAGTTTGACAACAAACTCGTAACCTGGGCCATCAGCGACGAGGACGAGGCAACGGTCCGCTCGTACGTGAAACAGGCGGGCCTCGAGCAACCCATCGGCATCGACACCCAGGCGCGCGCCAAGAAGGAACTCGAAGTGCGCGGCATTCCCCATGCCCTCCTCATCAACCCCAGTGGCCAGGTCGTCTGGCAGGGCCATCCGATGACGCTCTGGAGGGACGGAGGCGCCCGCATGAAGGAAATCCTGGACGCCGAAAACGCAAAAGAGTAACCCCTTCACCGCGCTCTAATTGCGAGCGCCTCTCATTTACCCTGAATTCCCCCCAAAGAGGAGTGGTGCGGAGCTTATGAGTTCCATGAAACGGATTTCCCTGCTGACAACGATTGTTCTGATCCTTACTGTCACGCCCCATATGACAAACGCACAAGAAACCAACGAAATCATGGATGCCACCGAGCAGGCCCCAGACGCGAATCCCAACGAAATCCGCCGCGGCGTGAAGATGGGGGGCGAGGAGGGAAAATCCCGCACCCAGGTCTATTTCGAACGGATCATCTCCAAGGTCGAGCCAGACCTGAAAGGCGATCCCGGGAAGCTGGATGTCTATACCCAGCTCTTTGAACGCGAGCTGATCAGCAATCCCCGCCTCTTCGCCACAGACGTGACGGCGTCCTGGGACGAGGCGGGCCAGAAGGTCGTCCTGGAAGGGCATGTCAACTTCCAGGAGAACCACGAAGCACTGGCCAAGCTCTTCAAATACCTGAAATTTGAAAACGTCGAGAACAATGTCGAAGTGCTTCCCTCCAAGCAACTCGGGTCCAAGAAGTATGCCTTTATCACCGTCCCGCGGACGCTGACTTACGACGCCCCCACGGAGCCACGGGAAACGATGACCGAGGGCTTCCTCGGCGATCCGGTCTTCCTCCTGAAACCCGTCGAAAACAACCACTTCCTGATCGCCGCCACCGACGGCTATATTTCCTATATAGACGGCAACGATATTGTCCGCGTCACCGGCGAGGAATTCCAGGACTACCAGAGCGGCGTGCAAGGCGTCGTCAAGGAAGACCACAAGCTCGATCGCGGCGAGAAAGACGAATCAACGCTCTTTGTGCCGACCGGTGCCCAGCTCAAGTTCGTCGAGGAAACGGAAG
>CAYFUR010000050.1:2142-27598 GCA_964346275.1 uncultured Candidatus Sumerlaeota bacterium | reverse complement strand
ACTGGGAGGCCCAGGGCTCGTAGGGGCTGGGGTAGAGGGTTTCCGCGGCGCCGCGCACCTGGAAGAGGACGGCGTTGAAGTTGTGCTCCGCCAGGCTTTCCATGATCGAGGTGATGCTGTTTTTCGTGGCGGTTTCGCCGGAGGCGGGCCACTCAAAGCGCGTCACCCATGCAGCGCGGAATTCGGGATCCTGGGCGGGGAGCCAGGATGCAAATGAAAGAAGAAGGAAAAGCAGGAGAGTCATGCGGTTTGACACGTTTTCGACCTCGATTCTGGACACAACGGTTCCCTGGTTGAAACGCATGAAGCGACGAACAGGCCAGGATTTGGGGCAAGGGCTTTCTCGGGCGAAATGGCCTAAGTCTTGTTGAGTCAATGCTTTGGAATGGGGTTGCCCGAGAGGGAGAGAGGCGGAACCGTTGCATTTCTGCAGCGTTCTTCCGCTCACAGTGGCATTGATGCAGGAGGGCAACAGCAAGAGCATTGAAGCCTCGAGCCGCGGCCAATAGGATCGAATCACTTGTTTGAGAGGAGAAAAGAATGCTGATTGTTCATGTCTTTGTTCGGGTGAAAGAGGGGATGGAGGCCGCTTTTCAGGAGGCGACGCTTGAGAATGCGAGAAACAGCCTTCAAGAGCCTGGGGTGGCGCGGTTCGATGTAGTCCAGAACATGGAAGAGCCGGCCCGGTTTGTTTTGGTGGAGGTTTACCGGACAGCGAACGACCCGGCCCGGCACAAGGAGACAGGCCATTACAAGAAATGGCGCGAGACCGTGGAGGACATGATGGCAGAGCCGCGCCAGAGCGTGAAATATACAAACGTCTTTCCCGGCGAAGACGGCTGGGACTAAGGAGCGTCTATGCGATTTGAATTTGCAACAGCGAACCGGATTCTTTTCGGAGAGGGGGTGCGGCACGACGTTGCCGGTCACGCGGCCGCCTTTGGAAGGCGGGCGCTCGTGGTGTGTGGAAAATCCGTCGAGAGGATCGAGCCGTTTCTCCAAAGCCTGAAGGATGCGGGGCTGGAATGCCAGCTCTTCCAGGTCGCCGGTGAACCGACGGTGGAGCTTGCCGGGAAGGGGATCGCGACGGCCCGCGAATTTCCCGCGGAACTGGTGATTGGAGTCGGCGGCGGCAGCGTGATCGATACGGGAAAGATCATCGCGGCGATGCTGGCGAACAGCGGCGAGCTGTACGACTACCTGGAAGTCGTGGGCAAGGGCCAGCCGCTGGAGAATCCCTCCGCGCCGTATATCGCAATTCCCACAACAGCGGGGACCGGGGCCGAGGTGACGCGCAATTCGGTGTTGGGCGTGCCCGAGCACGGGCGCAAGGTCAGCGTGCGCAGCCCGCATATGCTGCCGACCCTTGCCGTGGTCGATCCGGAGCTGACCTATAGTCTGCCGCCAGAGGTGACCGCGCGCACGGGACTCGATGCGCTGACCCAGTGCCTGGAGCCATACGTCTCGCATAAGGCAACGCCGCTCACGGACGGCCTTTGCCGGGAAGGAATGGTGCGCGCCGCGCGTTCGCTCCGCCGTGCCGTCGAGCAGGGGAACGATGCTGCCGCGCGGGAAGACATGGCGGTCGCGAGCCTTTTTGGCGGGCTGGCGCTGGCGAATGCCAAGCTGGGCGCCGTGCATGGTTTTGCCGGGCCGCTCGGCGGAATGATCCCCGCGCCGCATGGAACGATCTGTGGGCGGCTGCTGGCGCCGGTGATGGAGAAGAATATCCAGGTTTTGAGAGACCGGGCGAAGGAACAGCGCACCCTGGAGCGCTATACAGAGGTGGCGCGGCTTCTCACGGACTGTGATGCGCGGGCGGAGGATGGGGCGCGTTGGGTCCGGGAACTTGTCGCGGCGATGCCGCTTCCCAGGCTGGCGGAATACGGGCTGGCGGAAAAGCGGTTTTCCGAGGCCGTGGAGAAATCAGGAAGTTCGAGCAGCATGAAAGGGAATCCAGTTCCGTTGAACGAGGAGGAGCTGCGGGGGATTCTGGAGGCCGAGGCGACGCTTTGAGCCATGTTGTCTAGACGGAAAGATAAAGGCCCCGGAGAGGAGGATTCTCCGGGGCCGATTGCGTTGAGCAGGGTTGCGGCGAGGTTTACTGGTAAAGGCTCCAATCCTGGACCGAGGTGCCGGAGGAGAAAGAAACGCGAACGATGCCGATGGGGCTGGACATGTCGGCGGGGGACTCGGTGGCGAAATAAAAGTTCACGTTGTTGGAGTCGACGGGTTCAATGGTGAGGGCGCCTGAGTCGTTCTCTGGCTTCCACGTGCCGGCGGAAGCGCCAAGAGCGGTTTCAAAGTCGCCGATGGCATAGTCGAAGCTGGTGGACCCGTCGTCGATGCGGAGGCCGTTGAAACCACCAAAGCCCGGATCGCCATCGAACCAGCCGATGAGTTCGTCATTGGGGCCGGATTCGATCTGCTCGATCTGGAGCGAGGTGAGGGCGCTCCAGGAGGAGGGAAGGCCGTTGCTGGTGGTGGCGGCGCCGGCCGGGTCGGTCACCTTGATGATTTCATTGGTATTGTCGATATAGACAAACGCGTCGCCATTGGAGTCGACGGCGAGGTCATTGGGCTCATCGCTGAAAGTGGCGAGGGGGCTGGAGACAGTGCCGGTGCTCTGGTTGACGGTGCGCAGGGAGTTGTCGCCGCCAAAGGGGCCGCGGACTACGAGGAGTTCATCGCCAGAGAGCTGCTGATGGTCGGCGGCGCCTTCCAGGTCGGCGGATATGACGACAGCGGAGCCATTTCCGGTGGTGGTGTCCATGGTGATCAGAGCCGTCTCTGAAGCGCCGGATCCCGCGCCGCCCGTTGCAAAGTCGAGCACCGTCAGCGTGTTATTCGCCACGACGAAACCGCCCGTGTCGCGGAAGTCGTCATCATCGCTGTCATTGTCGTCAAGATTGCCAAGAAGCGTCGTGGTGCCGCCAGAGATGTCATGCTTGAGAACGAGGTCGTCGAAGTTCAGGGCGGAATCGTCGGAATTGACCTCGATATTGATGTAGAGAAAACCGTTGTCGTAGACAATGTTTTCGATGTCGCGAATCTCATCATTGTTCGCGACTTGAAGGCCGGCTGCGGTGAAGAGATCGTTGATGGTGAGGTATTCGGTGATGGTGCCAGTGCTCCAGTCGACCTGGGCCGAGGCGCCGGTCGTCAGGCCTGCGAGAACGAGTGCCGCGAAAAGCTTTTTCATGAATGCTTCTCCTTCAAAGAATGTGGAAAAAGTGAAACCCGGCGGTGGTGTTCCGCCGGGCATTGAAGCCGGGTTCAGTCGCCGCTGCGCTCGACAGCGTCGAAAAAGAAGTGGGCGTAATCGCCGTTTGTCTGGCCGCCACTGCGGAAGATTTCGCCGAAGCTGATCGTTCCGTTCGTGGGGTCGTAGATCGTGTTGATGCAGTAGTCGAGCTTTTGAAGGTCGGGGCGTCCGTCCTGGCTGATACTGTTGCGGGCCAGGATGCCGCCCATGTTGAAGTAGGTCAGATCGGGGCCAGAAGAGAAAGTCACCCAGGCGATGGGCTTGATCGGCGTGTTGCCATAGTCAGCGCGGTTGTCGAAGCCCATGGACTGGTACTGGTAGCTCTGATAGACGGGGAGGTCCGTCGGGTTGTCCGGATAGCTGGCATTCAGGCCGGGCTGATTTCCGGCGCCGTTATAGACACCTCCGGTGCGGAGCTTGGCCTGGAAAGGATCCTGGATGAGCGAGTTGGTCACGTAGGCGATTGGAGTCGACAGCACTTCCAAAACCGGACCGTCCTGGGCGCCCGCGACGCCCGTTGATTCCGCGGCGTTCAAAGCCACGCCGAAATTGTTGCACATGGGGTAGGCGTTATTATCGACATAGTAGGATTCCATCCCCGTGGCAAGGGTCCGGAGATCACTTTTGACGCGGGAAACCTTTGATCGGACCTGGGCCTCGAGAAAGTTGGGGACCGCGATCGCTGCGAGAATAGCGATAATCGCCACGACGATCAAAAGTTCGATGAGAGTGAATGCCTTGTTGTTTTTCAAAATGCCTTCTCCTTAGGGGCTGGATGAAAGTCTTGCCACGCACCGCAGCGTGATGGGGTGCTGCCGACTGAGAACGAGTGTTACGGAAAAGGGAAGAAGGCTCGGCCATCAACGGGATAAGCGCGCGCCTTTTTTTTGTCATCGGAATGGGAAAGTACGGTCACATTGAATTCTGTGACACGAAGATGGAGAAAAGAGAAGTCCTGTGAACAAGCTGATTGGAGCGGCTTGAATCCGGAATACTTTGCACGGAAGCTACCGTACGTTTTTGTCTAGACGGGTGAAATAGTTGAACTTATTCCAGGCAGGCGGAATGCAAAAACTGGCAGCGAATGATGACTCGCCGCCGGTGAATCGAAGCTTACAAAAACAGAAGAGAAAGAGGGTATCGAGATTTCCGTGAAAGATGTCACTTCTGCGTCACTCGGATGTTGATATCTCGCGCCGGGACCGGCCAGGGGCAAGCGCTTTACCTGATCGAGAGGATAAGAAAGGAACGCCGGGAAGACTCTCAGGCGCGAATGACAAGGCTGCCTTGGGGAACGCCAAGTTCATCGGCGACGACGGGGCACTTCGCTTTGAGAAGGAAGACGCTTTTGTGGTTTACGCTGCTCAGGGTTTCAAAGTTCCCCTGCCCCTTGGCGATGACGAGATCTGCTTGCGCGAATCGCTGGCGGAAGGACTCGGAGCACGTTTCCAGGATCGTTCCCGGCGCGTCGGACCCGTTGTCGATGACCTCGACGAGGCCGGTCAGGCCGGCGGTCCTGGCATCCTCCATAGTGGCGTCATTGAGAACCGGGTGGCCGCGGACCGCGACAGTGACTTTGTGAAGGGGCAATCGTTCGATCAAGAGGCGGTCGAAAACGATCTCGCCGCAATTGTCCGTGAGAAAGAGAATGCTGCCTGCATTGTCTATACGGCGCTTCAAATTCACGAGGGAGCCGCAGATCGGCGCTTCGAAGGCCCATTCGAGGGCCTCGGCCACATGGCTTTCCTGGAGGTTGCCATTGTGGCCGAAGTCGATGACGTTTCCGGCGATGGCGGCCCGGACGGCGCTCTGGAAAGGATCGGAGGAGGCGGAGATTTTTGCACTCAGTTCGTCATAGAGACGGAGGGCTTCGCGGTTGAAGCGCTGCTTGATCTGGAGGTAGGGATCATCGACTCCGGTAAGGTTTCTGATCGTGCGATGGAATCGCTGGGCCATGGCGGGGGGCGCCATGGCCATATCAATTTCGAAAGCCGTGTGCATCACTTCGCGCAAAACCGCTTCGTGAACGTTTTCGTCGTCCGTGGCGAATCGAGCAGCCTCCAGGGCTCCCCGAAAAAAGCACGGGATGCAGTCGAGCCGAGTCCTCATGAGGCGGTTTGGAGCTTGCCTTCGCGGTAATCCTGCAAAGCCTCGTTAGCCCGGCTCTTCTCGGTTGTATAGACAGCGACGTGCGCGGATTTCAGCGCGGAGGCGGTCTGTGGATTGATAGAGAGGGTGATGAGGCCCTCCGGGCGCAGGCCGATCAAGGCCTGGCTGTTGGCATGGGCGCCGGATCCAGCGCCCGATCCTCCCTGGCCCGTCTCGAAGAACTCGTTATTCCCAGTTTCCGGGTCGACGAGGATGAGATAGTTTGCAGATTCGAAGTTCTCAGCAAGCGGGCTGCTCAATTCGGGACCTTGCGTCGCAATGGCCAGGTTCATGGGAAATCCTTTCGCGCATGATGGGGGAAATCCATCAATCTGGACGAAAATTACGAGGGAACGGAAAGAAACGCAAGCCCAAGGCGCGCGGGCCGGAAATTGTCGCTTGTCCCATGGCGAATCCGCTGTCATGACGGGAACTCAACAACATAGAATAATCTGAAAGGCAGACCGGATATGGCTGGGACGCATTCCTTGGGGCTTGATTTCGGGACCAATTCGGTTCGCGCATTGATTGTGGACACCGCGTCGGGAGAAGAGGTGGGCTCGGCCGTTGCGGAATATGCTCGCGGCGAGGAAGGAATTATTCTGGATCAGAAGAATCCGGATCTCGCGCGCCAGCATCCCCGGGACTACGCAGAAAGCATGGTGGGGGCGATCCGAGGCGCACTCGGCGAGGCGAACGGGGCTGGCGCGTTCGCCGCGGATTCGATCGTAGGAATCGGCGTGGACGCGACGGGAAGCACGCCGCTTCCGGTGGACAAAGAGGGGATTGCGCTGGCGATGCGGGATGGCTTCTCCGCCAATCCGGCGGCGATGGCGTGGCTGTGGAAAGACCACACGGCGCATGCGGAGGCCCGGGAAATCACGGAACTGGCGAAGGAAAAGCGCCCGCAGTTTCTCGCCAAGTGCGGGGGGATCTATTCATCCGAATGGTTCTGGGCAAAGATTCTTCACTGCCGCCGCACGGCACCGGATGTTTTCGAGGCGGCGCACACGTGGGTGGAACTGTCTGATTTTGTGCCGGCGATGCTGACCGGGCAGTCGCAGCCGGGCGAGTTGAAGCGCAATATCTGCGCGGCGGGCCACAAGGCGATGTTTCATCCGGATTGGGGCGGTTATCCGGACAAGGCGTTTCTGGCAGGCTTGGACCAGGGACTCGTCCGGGTGCGCCGGACGCTGCACGGCCAGGCATTCCATATCGGCGAGAAAGTTGGCGTGCTGAATAAAGAATGGGCCGAGCGGCTCGGCCTGCCCGGTGGGATTCCCGTGGCGGCGGGGGCGCTGGATGCGCATCTTGGTGCCGTCGGCAGCGGCGTTCGGCCGGGTGTGCTGGCAAAAGTGATCGGCACGTCAGGCTGCGACATGATGGTGGCGTCCATGGAAAGCGCGCTGCCCGATATTCCGGGGCTTTGCGGCATCGTGCCGGAATCGATTCTGCCGGGTTTTTATGGCCTGGAAGCGGGCCAGTCGGCTGTCGGTGATCTCTTCAATTGGCTGGTGGGCGTGATCGGCCCCCATGAGTTGTCGCATGAGGACCTGACCCGGCAGGCCGCGCGTTTGAAACCGGGGGAGAGCGGCTTGCTGTCGCTGGACTGGCACAATGGCAATCGCACGGTTCTGGTGGACCAGCGGCTGACGGGAATGCTGGTGGGGCTGACGCTGCGATCGACGCCGGCGGAGATTTACAGGGCGCTGATCGAGGCGGCGGGCTTTGGTGCGCGGGCCATCATCGAGCGGCTCGAGGAATACGGCGTGCCCGTGGAGGCGCTGGTGACATGCGGCGGGATTTCCGTGAAGAACCCGTTGCTGATGCAGATTTACAGCGATATCCTGAACCGACCGATGCAGGTTTCGCGAAGCGAGCAGACGTGCGCCCTCGGCTCGGCGATGGCCGGTGCGGTTATTGGCGGAGCGCACGCGGATTTCGGCTCGGCAACGGCGGCCATGACGGCCGTGCGCGAGAAGCAATACCAGCCGAATCCAAAAAGTGCGGCGGTCTACGAGAGGCTCTTTGCGCTGTATCGCGAGCTGCATGATGCGTTCGGAATCCAGGGCCACCAGGCCGAGCTCTATCCAGTGATGAAGGAGTTGCTGGCGATTCGCGATGAACAGAAGAAGTGAATATCAGCCCGCGAAACGAATAGGGTTCGTATCAAGGAGGAGGCGATGATGATCGGGCGCGTATTCTGGATGCTGGCAGCGGCGGCGCTTCTGGCGGGCTGCGGCGAGCGGAAAGAAAAGACCTATTACGATCGGCTTTCCGTGGAGCTTTATCGTGTTACGTTCCGGGGAGAGAAGGTGACCGGCGCTTCGATTGTGGATGCCGAGGCGGGCAGTCATCAGATTGAGGTCGATGATGGGATGCTGTTCGTCGCCGAGGATTTGCCCTTGTATAGTATGTTTGGTGGAGAGGAGAGGGAATACTATAAGGTTGTTGTGTATCAGCCAGCGGAGGAAAACACGTTCGATGTCATCTTTTCCGCGGCGAGCATCGAAGACGGTTTTTCCGGTGTCGGATCATTAGACGACATGATTTCGCGGGCGAGAGAGATGGAGTTCGGTGAGGGCGGCGGTTTGCGTACCGGGGTGCTGTTGCCCATGCCGGATGAAGAGCTGGCCGAGCTGGTTCAGAATTCCTATGAAGAGCCGGAAGCTCTTGGGGACGCGGTGAGGGAGAGGCTGGGGGCGAATACGGAGGATCCGGTGCTTCCGCTTCTGGCGATGGATGCGGCTCTCGTCCTCGAGGACGCGCACCGGATGCGGGAGTTGTTGGATGCTCATGCGGGGCAGATGGAGAAGTCGCCGGTTCCTTTCTACCGTGACGCCACGGATTATTACCGCATGTGGCTGGATCATCTCGAGGCCGCGAATGAAGGCAAAGATTTGCGCGCGCGCCTTGCCAAAGCCGAGGAGGGCGGGTTCGATCTCCAGGCGCAGATGGAGTTCCTGCGCTCGCTGAGCTACGATTTTGTCTATACGGAGTTCCTGCCGCTGGTGCTTCGAGGGGTTTCCGATAACCGGAACTTTCTGGGTCCGCAGACGATGATGAAAACGGCGCGGGTCCGGGGCGACCTGATGCTTTTTAATGGCCGGGCGGAGGAGTCCTTTGAACTGGCGCGGGGAGCCCATCAATATGCCGTGGTGCTCATGAGAAGCAGCGGAACACTGATTGGGAATCTGGTCGGGATCGCCTGTTCCGCGATTTCCACGGCGGCGATGAAGCACGCGGTTTTGAATGGGATGCGGACGGAAGAGCAGCTTCGCGCCGCGTGGCCGAAGATCGATGAGGGGGAAAAGGCGCACAGGCAGGCGCTGGAAGATCCCATGTATGAGAAAATTGAATTTGGAGTGAAACAGTCCACCAATTTTTCAAGAAAGCGCGGCCAACTGAGCAGGCGCGAGTCACGGACGCGGGCGCGGGTGGGCTATACAAAGATGGCTTTGCTTCACGCCGGTGTTGCCGCGCGGTATCAGGTGATGGCGGAGGGGAGTTATCCGGAAAGCGCGGAGGATTTCGGGCCGCTGCTGGAGTCCGGGCCGGTGGCCGACGTATTCAGTCCAGAGAGTAATCCGCTCTCGTTCCGCGCGGATCCCGAGTGGGATTTTGTTGTCTATAGCCTTGGTCCGGACGAAGAGGACGACGAGGCGCGTATCGAGTATGACCCGACCAATGGGACGATCAGCCGGGGCGACCTGAGCCTTCGGGTGCCGCGCAAGCGTCAATATCCGTTCCCCCCGCGGGGCGAGGCGCCCGGGACGCGCGAGGAATTGCTGAAGTTGTTTCCCAACGGCCTGCCTCCCGATCCGTTTTCCGATTATCGCGGGTCGAGCTATATCGTGAGCGACACGGAGCTGCTCGTGATCTGGTCCGTTGGACCCGACGTGGATGCCCGGCATATGCTGCTGGACAAGAGCGGAAAACCCCTCCCGCAGCCGCAATCCGAGGCGGGAGTGGCGACTTATCAGGGCGGGTATCTGACGTATATCAACCGGCCGGATGAACCCGCCTACGATCCGACCAATGGGACGATCAGCGAGGGAAATCTCTACCAGGTGATCGGAGAGTAGGAGGTTGGGGAGGGCGCCCCTTTTGGTAAGAATGCAATAAAGTTGCCCAGTGAGAGCCGTCCACAGCCATGCTTTGATTGACAAATATGTGAAGTTGGAAGTTTTCCCTCGACTTGGACCGCTCCTTTTCTTTAATTTGCAGGAAATCAGGGCGGGGTGCTCCTTTGGTCGGGAGACTTGGCCCCGCCTTTAGGGAAGAAAGGGACGACGTTGAATGTTTTAGTGTTTAACTGCGGAAGTTCGTCCTTATCCTTCAAAATCTTCCAGGTCGAAAATGGCGAGATCGAATCCGTTGTCCTCTCGGGCAAGGCTCACCGCGTGGGCGTCAAGGGTTCGGAGCCATCCTTCCTGGAATATCGGCGAGGGAATGAGGCGGATAAGGAGACCGTGCCGCTTGAGAATCACCAGATCGCGGCGCGCTTTGTCTTGAAGTATGTGAAAGACCATGGGCTTGACATCGATGCGATCGGGCATCGCTTTGTCCATGGGGGCCAGCAATTCGCCACGTCGGCGATGATCGACGAGAAGACGCTCGCCCAAATCAACCGGTGCCTTCCCCTGGCGCCCATCCACAACCCTATCTCCAAGAGTGTCATCGAAGAGTCGATAGCGACCTATTCGGAGCTGCCGCAATATGTCACCTTCGATACGGCATTTCACTCGGGGATGCCTGCGCGGGCTTATACCTACGCGCTGCCGGAGGAGATTCGGCGCCGCCACGGGTTCCGCAAGTTCGGCTTCCACGGGCTTTCCTACACCTACGTGACGCGGGTGGCGCTGGATTATCTTGGCCTGCCGACGAAGGGAAGCCGGCTGGTTGCCTGCCACCTGGGCACCGGCGGTTCGTCGGTTGCGGCAATTCAAGACGGGCAGTCGATCGATACCTCGATGGGTTATTCTCCGCTGGCGGGCCTGGTTATGAGCACGCGCAGCGGCGACGTCGATCCGATGATGCTGCTTTACCTGATGGATTCCTATGGTTTCCGCGAGCTGGAAATCGAGGAGATGCTCAACAAGAAGAGCGGCCTGATCGGCATCTCCGAATTTTCGAGCGATCTGCGCGATATTCTTTCGCGGATGAACGAGGAGTCCGGCGAGGGCGAGGAGCAGGCTGGCCTGGCTTTTTCCATGTATTGTCATCGCCTGCGGAAAGTTGTCGGATCGTATATCGCGGCGCTGGGTGGCATCGACGCCTTGATCTTTACCGACGACATTGGTGTGACGAATGCGCCGGTGCGTGAGAAAGTCTGCGAGGGGCTCGGCTGGGCCGGTGTTTCCGCGGACCCGGAGCTCAATCCGAAGGCAACCAAGGATGCGATCCTGACCATCAGCCCCGGGGATGCTCCCGTGAAGGTGCTGACCGTTCCAACGGATGAGGAGCGGGTGATCGTTTGGGAGGGCATTCGCCTCCTGAAGGAAGAGGTGTTCGTATGAAAATCCTGCTGATCGATCCCGATCCGCCTCGTGTTCGTTGGGCTCTTATCGATTCGGAGGCAAATGAGATCGTATCCGGTCCGAACGAAGCCGCCTCCGGCGAGCAGGCGGTCATAGACGCCGCCGCTGGCGATAAGCCCGACGCAGTAGCCTATGTGCTCCAACAGGGAGGCGATGTTTTTTCCGCACCCGTCGAACCGATTCGTGAAGACACGGAAGCGAGGCTGGCGGAGGTGGTGCCTCTGATGCCGGAATGCAACACCTTGACTGCCCAGGCTGTCCGCTGCGGCCACGTCACGTTTGGTGACGCTTCGCATCTATTGCTTTGCGAGACGGCCCCTTACACGGAAATGCCGGAGGAGGCTTCGAGCTATGCCGTGCCTCCCGCGCTCCGGCGCGCCGGGTTGCGGCGCTATGGCGGGCGCGGCCTGGCGCATAAGTGGGCCTCGGAAAAGATCATGGCGTTGGAAGGCAAGGAGCCGCGGCGCATCGTCACCCTGATGCTGGCGCCGGCCACGACGGCGGCCGCTTTTCTGGATGGCAAGGCCATGGAAACCAGTGGCGGGTTCTCTCCCGTGGAGGGCATTCCGTCGCTGACCACGTGCGGGGATATCGATCCGACGATCGTGTTGCACTTACGTGCAACAGGGTTGCGGATCGAGGATATCAACCGGTCGCTGACAGAAAACAGCGGCCTCAGGGCGCTTGCCGGCGAAGATGTCTCCCTCCGCGAAATTCTTTCCGCCGCCGATTCCGAGGATCTCGTCTTTGCGCGCAACGTCTATATGTATCACTTAGTCAAAACGATTGGCGCTTTTGCCGGAGCCTTGGGAGGAATTGACGAGCTGGTGCTTTTCACCGGCTCGGAGGATCCTGTTTTCCGGCGTTTCGCCCGCTCGCTTTGTGAAAACCTCTCGGCGGCCCTTCCCATTTCTCTCAAGGAAGAAGAGGGGGCTGTCGAGGCGAAGGAAATGACTCAGCCCGGCTCGAAAGTCCGGGTGCATTACTGGACCGCTTCCCGGTGGTCTCGTTTGACTCAATTGTCTGACCAGGCTCTTCAAGGAGGATACATCCATGCCTGAAGAAAAACGCTTTCTCGTTGACGTTGGAATGCGCGACCTGCCTTTCCCGATTCGCGCCTGCTCGCGCCAGTCGAAGGATGGCCAGCCCACCGTGGCGAATATCTCGCTCACCGCGCGCATCATGCAGGAATTCCAGGCGCGGTGGATCGATAAATTCATCGAAATCGTCCACGCCCACCGCGACAATATTGGCACGGCCAGCGTGCGGAAGAACATCCTTGTCTATCTCAAGGAACTGAAAGCTTCCCACGTGCGCGGAGGTTTTGAATATCCTTTCTTCTATGAAAAGAAGACCCCGATAAAGAACGAAAAATGCCTCGTCCAATATAAGTGCCGCTTCGAGGCCGAGGCCACCCAGGTTCAGGAAGATTCGAAGGTGCGCTTTCACATCGAGATCCCCTGCATTACGACTTACCCCGCCTCCATGCTGAATCATGAGAAGGGGCTTTTCGGCCAGTTGAGCATTTTCGATGTTGAAGTGGAGACGCAGGAAGAACTCTTCCCCGAAGACATCGTCGACCTGGTGGACCGCCACGCGCTGGCGCCCATGTATTCTTATCTTTCCCGCGAGGACCGGGAGCATCTGATCGAAAAGGTGCATACGGACAAGAAGACCAGCGTCGAGGTCCTGGACGAAGTTCGCCAGGAACTGGCAAAAAACAAGAAACTGACGTGGTATGGCGTCAAGTCACGCAACTACGGGATGCTGCACACGTATAGCACCGTGATCGGAACGGAAAAGAGCATGTGGGTGCCGATGAGTGGTTTCGGCGAGGAAGATATCTAAGCCGAAGGAATTCCACGGGTTGAATCTGGTGGCGGCGGATGGGCTGAAAAGCTTATCCGCCGTCTTCTTTTTCTTTCTCCTTTTCTTCTTCCCTGGAGAGCGCCGTGGACATGGCGTTGAAGCGGTTGCTCCACAGGTGCCATTCCTGTTCCAGGAGGCGGCGGATTCGATCCCAGGATTTCTCCTCAAACTTCGAGCGATAGGTCTTCTGGCCGAGGAGTTCCGTGTAAAGATTGAGCGTGTCTCGCGTGCAGGCTTCCAGAGAGAAGTCCCGCGCAGTCTGTTGAACGGCCTCTTGAAGGGGCTTTGGGTTTTCCTTTTGGCGGTGGCGGACCCATTCGATGGCCTTTGAGAATTCCTCTTCGGTCTCGTCCGGCAGCAGGCGGCCGTTTTCCCTGTCGCGCACGACTTCCCGGGCGCCGGAGGCGTCGAGGGCAACGACGGGTACTCCGGCGGCCATCGCTTCAGTCAGCACCATCCCTTGAGTTTCTGTTTTCGAGGCGAACGCGAAGACATCCATGGCGTGATAGGCATCGGCAACTTCCTGCCCTGTGAGCGAGCCGGTGAAGTGAAGGCGGCCCGCCAGGCCTGAATCTTCACAGATGCGGGCCATTTCTCCTTCGGAGGGACCTTCCCCAACGACGAGGAAATGGGCCTCGCCGTTTTCCTTGAGAAAAGCCGTCACCGCCCGCGTCAGGAATTCCAGGTTTTTTTCCGGTGCCAGTCGGCCCAGATGCCCAATGACATAAGCGTCTCGAGGGATATTCATCCTGTTTCGTATAGACTGGCCATCTCCGGTTTGAAAATCTTCGATGACAACGCCCGTTGGGATAACCTCCACGGGCGTTTCGACGCCCCGCTCGCGCAGGATATCCTTCACGCTTTCGCTGGGGGCAATGACGCGGTCGCACATGTTGGCGTATCCGGTGGACAGCTCGATCACGAAGTGCTGCATCGTCGTGCTGTCTCCTGGCACATAGTGCGTGTATTTTTCGTACATGGTATGGTGGGTGAAAACGAGGGGAACGCCCATTTTGGCGCTGGCGCGAAGCCCCGTATCACCAAGGAGGTATGGGTGGTGGGAGTGGATGATGTCGGGCTTGAAGTCTTTCTCGATCAGTTTATCGAGGAAGAGGACAGGAAGGCTGAGGGAGAAATCGCTGCCATTGAAATTCTGGATCGCGGGGATGCGGATGACGTCTTCTTCCTGCTCGGGCTGGTCGGGGAACTCGGGGGAGACGACCACGACGCGATGGCCGTGCTCGCGCATTCGGCCGCGAAAACGCTCAACAGAGCGGGCGACTCCTCCCACGTGGGGCGTATAAGTATTGGTAAACATGAGGATGTTCATGATGTTGTCCCTCCCTTGTGTTCCTTTCGTGATGACTTGTTGATTTCCAGGTAGGTTTGCCCGGGATCGACTGCCTGGTTCTCGAAGCCCGGGAGGGCAATCACGAGGGAATCGGGTTTGTGGCGCCAGTTGGTTTTCCAGGAAAGACGGATGTTCTCCCCTGTTTCTTCCAGGCTGAGAGAGATGTCGCCGAAGGGTGTTGCGGTGGGGCCGAACTCAATTGTCTCCCCTTGCTGGCGCATCTCTTCCACGAGCCCCGAAGCAAGGACCAAGGTTTCGCCTTCTTCGCGGACGAACATGTTGCGGATCATCATGAGCCACTCCGCCGCCGCCCAGATATGCTGGCCATCGCCCATACAGCCGCCCCTGGTGCGTGGGTGAATGGCTTCGGGCCACTGGCCTGTTGGAGAGGCCAGGCCCGCGACTTTTTCGACGATGGGATAGAATTCGGGGTCTTCACTTCTCAGGAGCACCTGGGCAATATGTATAGAAAGATAGACATTGATGCCGGAGTGAATCATATCCTGGAAAAACGTCCCTTCGAAGGAGCATTGCTCGCGAAGGAAGTTGACCGTATTGAGCAGCGGGATGTGGTTGGGCGGATAGATCTGAAGGGGATAGCCAGAGGCAATGGAACCAATGGCGCCGGCATCCATGCGGCGATGGGGCGATGCGGGTATCGCATCGATCCCCCTGATACTGCGTGAACGCTCGAGACTGCGTTCGATAGCATTCATGAGGCGCTCGCCATAGACCTCGAGGCGGCGCGCCTGCCGCTGGTTGCCCTCCCGTGCAAAGAGTTCGGAGGCGCTTCGCAGGCCGGCGACGCTCCAGTAGTCATCCCAGTAGTAATAATCATTGTTCCCAAGGTGCTCGGCGCTGAATCCGGCTGGAAGCAGCCCGGCGTCGAGATCGGGAAGGTCATCGGGCTGGCGCTTGCGGTCGATCCAGCGGGCACCGCGCAGAATGGAGCGGCGCCAGTCTTTCTTGAGCCGCTGGCCGGACAGGTCAATATGGCGTTTGAAGGCCCAGAGCACCTGGCCATTGGAATCCCATTCGCCCTCCTGCGAGCGGAAGTAGCCGTTGAGGTCCTGGCGGGGGAGGAACTGGTCCAGGAGCCGTTCGACGCGGCTGTGCATGCCGAGAGATGACATGGCGTTGAGCATGAGGGCGGCATCGCGAAACCAGAAGCGCTTGTAGGTATAAGGCCCCGGATAGACATCGAGGGGGGAATGGAGAATAAGCGAGCGGACGGCGGCATCGTAAAGAAACTGGAATTCTTCGTTGGGAATACGGAGGCGGGCCACATTTTCGAGGGCATCGTCCCAGCTTTGCGCTCCCTCTCCGGCGGGAAATATCCCGGGTGTTTCCGGATCCGCCTTCAGGGGGATATAGACGTTAATGTGCCCATGGTCTTTGAAGGGGAAAGCCGCCGCCGCGGTGGCCATTCCCACCCGGCAATGGACTTCGCTGATTTCCTGGTCACCCAGCGGGGAAGCCATGACGTCGCCCTGGTGATAGGTCGACATGGCATGGCCAGCGGCGGGGCGGCTGAAATAGACGGGAGATTCGCGGTCCACGAGCCAGGACTTTCCGGTGGAAGAAGCCTTGATGCGCTGGATGAGGGAAACGCCTTCGGGATTGAAGGGGCGAAGAGAAACGGCCAGGCGGCTTTCTCCCGGCGCCTGGGCCCGGTATCGAATGCGCGCCATGGGGCGCCCATTATGGAGGATGACGCTGGCTTCCGATGCGAGATGAAGATCTCCTTCGCCGAGCCAGGTCCGCACGGAAACGTTTTTTTCTCCCAGGTGAAATTGCTGGTTCGCGCCTTCCGTTCGGGCAGGAACCAGCGTGTTTCCCTCTTCGTCCTGGACAAAAGCATCGATGGACCATCCATCGAGGTGTGGAGTCACCAGGCCGCGGGGATCGATGATGGGCATGGGGTGGCAGTTGGGAATACCCACGGCGGTCCAATTCCGGTGGGTCAGGTTCACATGGGTGACGGAAAAGGACCGGGGGATGAACGCGTCGCTGTGGGGATCGAACTGATGGCGGATCCAATAGGGCCAGTTCCAATCCAGGTTACTCTGGATGGCCTTTGTGTTGAGCATTCCCCGGGCGTGGAAGACGAGTCCGGCGCGGAGGAGTTCCACGGGGGCGGCAACTTCCGAGGGCTGGGCAAATGCCTCCAGGTTGGAATAGAGCGTCAGCGGGTCAAGAAACCCGTGGGTACGGGCAGCCCGGCGGATGATTCGCTTGAGCAAGGGCCAGTAAAAGTAACGCATTCAATCCTCTTCGGAACACAGGAGTTGCCAGAAAGGCTGAAGTGGCATGATCCGTTCCGTGGCATTGAGCGTTCAGTACGCTTTATGCATCAGTAAGAAAGGTGAGTCGAAATGATAGCGGAATTTGGGAGATAAAGATGCCAGAATTGCCCGATGTCGAGGTGTTTCGCCGTTATCTGGATTCGACGGCTCTCAGGCAAAAAGTGGCTCGGGTCGAATTCGAGAACAAAAAGGTGCTCCAAGTCCCCGCGCGGAAAATCCAGGGGGCGTTGAAGGGAAAATCCCTGCGCGAGATTTGAACACCAGGCAAAAGCCTGATCGCCCAACCCTTTCCCCTGGAACCCGACCCCTGCAAGGAGGCGGACGAAAATGGATCTGAACGTCATTCGCAGTCTGGCAAAACCATCGGATACAAAGATTGCCCTGTTGGTCATGGATGGCCTGGGCGGGCTGCCCGTGGAAACCGGCGGAAAAACGGAACTGGAATCCGCGCGAACTCCCAACCTGGATGTGCTGGCGGGGGAGAGCGCCACGGGACTCCACCAGGTCGTCGGAGCGGGAATCACCCCTGGCAGCGGGCCGGGCCATCTGTCACTCTTCGGATACGATCCGCTCAAGTATCAGGTAGGCCGGGGGGTCCTGGCGGCGCTGGGGGTCGATTTCGATCTGAGGCCGGGAGACCTTGCCGCGCGCGGCAATTTCTGCACGCTCGATGACGCGGGGAGGGTCACCGACCGGCGGGCCGGGCGCATCAGCACCGAGAAGAATCGCGAGCTTTGTGCAATCCTCCAACAAATCGAGATTCCCGGAGTCCAGGTTTTCGTGGAGACCGTGAAGGAGCACCGCCTGCTTTTTGTGCTGCGCGGAGAAGACCTGCACGACCAGATCACTGATACTGATCCCCAGTCGACTGGCTGCAAACCATTGGAGCCGCGAGCGCTGGCACGCGAAGCCGAACCCACGATTCACCATGTCAGCCGCTTTCTGGAAGAGGCGAAGAAGAAGCTGGCGGACCAGCATCCGGCGAATATGTTGTTGCTGCGCGGCTTCGCCCAGCGCCCCGACTGGCCGACGTTTCCGGAAGTCTTTAACCTGAAAGCAGCCGCAATCGCCGGATACCCGATGTATCGAGGCGTGGCCAAACTTCTCGGCATGGAAGCCCTTTCCACGGGCAGCGAAGTTGAAGAAGAGTTTGAAACGCTTGAGAAAAGCTGGGCGGATTACGATTTTTTCTACCTTCATGTCAAACGTATAGACAGTAAAGGGGAGGACGGCGATTTTGATGGGAAAGTGGCGCTCATCGAGGAGGTGGACGCCCAGTTGCCAAGACTCCTGGAACTCGACCCCGACGTCGTTGTCGTTACTGGCGACCACTCCACCCCGGCCGCGATGAAGTATCATAGCTGGCACCCGGTCCCCGTGCTCATGTGGTCGCGGCATTGCCGTCCCGACAGCGTCCAGGAGTTCGGCGAACGCGCTTGCCTTGCGGGCTCCCTCGGACCGCGTTTCCCGGGGCCGGACCTGATGCCACTGGCGATGGGGAATGCTCTGCGGCTTGAGAAGTTTGGCGCGTGATCCGAAGGCAAACGGCCCTGCGACGGACTTTTCCCGTCCATGCGCCGCGGGCCGCCGCCAAGGCATTGAAGAAATTCAAAAAGCGGGGCGACCGCCGCATCGGCGACACGCTGGCGGGGAGTCATTTCACATGACGCGCGACCGCGGCGTGGACGCCTGCATCGCTCATGATGGTTTAAAAATCGCATTCCCTCAAAATGGCTGAATATGATACGCGGAGAGAAAAGATAATGGATCGAGGAATTCGCCTGGGAAAGTTTCTGGGGATCGTGGTCCAGCTCGATTGGAGCTGGTTCCTGATCTTCCTGCTGGTGACAGGCAATCTCGGGTTTGTGCTCGGGAGTCTGCACGAGGACTGGGGGTCGGCGGTGATATGGGGGACGGCATTGGCCGCTTCGCTGCTCTTTTTCGGGTCGGTGCTGGCTCACGAATATGCACACTCGCTGGTCGCCAGGGCGCAGGGGGTACCCGTAAAGAAGATTACGCTTTTTCTCTTTGGCGGGATTTCAAATATCCAGCGCGATCCCCCCTCGCCAAAGGCGGAATTCCTGATCACTATTGTCGGCCCGTTGACCAGTATTATCCTCGGCGTCGTCTTTGCGATGGGGGCCGGCGCCTTGATCGGGCCCATGGAACAGATGCCTGAAAATGCGAAGGAATTCATGCAGCCGCTCGGGCCGGTGGCCACGCTGCTGCTCTGGCTTGGGCAGATCAATCTCCTGCTTGGGGTTTTCAACATGCTGCCGGGTTTTCCGCTGGATGGCGGGCGGATTCTGCGCTCGATCCTGTGGGGGATTCTGGGCGATGTCAGGCGCGCGACGCGCTGGGCCTCCGCCGTCGGGCAAGGGGTCGCCTGGCTGATGATCTTCACCGGCGTGGCCATGGCGCTTGGCGTGCGCGTTCCCATTTTCGGAACCGGCCTCGTTGGCGGACTCTGGCTGGCGTTCATCGGGTGGTTTCTCCATGCGGCTTCCGTGCAGAGCTACCAGCAGGTGGTCATCCGCGACATGCTGGAAGGCGTGCCTGTCGGCCGCATCATGCGCAAAGACCCTCACGAGGTGCCGCCTCACATTAGCGTGGGCGACTTGATTCACGACCACATTCTTCAAACGGATGACTACGCCTTTCCCGTCGTGGAAGAGGGCCAGCTCCAGGGCATCGTGACGCTCCAGGATGTGCGCTCGGTGTCCCGCGAGGAGCGGGACGAAACCCCGGTGTCGCGCATAATGACCAAAGCCTCGGAAATGGAAACCGTGGGCGAGGAAGACGACGCGGCGGAGGCCTTCAACAGGCTGATGACACGGAATGTCGGGCGTCTCCCTGTCCTGGGCCGTGATGGAAGCCTTGCGGGCGTGCTCCGGCGCCAGGATTTCATGCGGTGGATGCAGATCCAGTCGGCGTAAGGCCTGGACAAAAAAAGCCCGGCGATCCGAGGGGCGTGATCGCCGGGCCCTGCACACCCTTCCTGGCAGAGAAAGGTGCAAACTCCACTACGACTCAAATGGGCAATTAGTGTTCCACCTGAGCCCCAGAGTTTCCCCCAGAAAGTAATCCAGGAAGTGATTCGGGCTTGGAGATTTGTCCTTTCCGGACTTTGCGAGTGGCTTCTTTTTTGACTCTGCTTCGTAGAGACTTTTTTAGATGACAATTCCAGCCTGATCTGGCTTAAATTGAGTAGAGGAGTTTTCCCGCCGGAAACCCATCAGCCAAACCTCAGTGGGAGTAAGAGGATCGATATGACAGGGAAGAACAAGAAACCGGACTTTGTATTCGCGGGGCTGGCTCCTCATCCGCCCATCGTCGTTCCGGAAGTAGGCCGGGGACGCGAGGAAGGTTCGCGAAAAACCATCGAGGCATTCGAGCAATTCGCCGGTCGACTGATGGAGACGCGTCCGGAGGTGCTGGTGCTGATCTCGCCCCACTCACCACGCCAGCCGGGCGCCTTCGGCTATTGGGACAAAGAACTTCTGCACGGCGATCTTGCGAAATTCAACACCCCGGAGGTCGAGATTTCGCTCCCCAATGCCGTGGATTTCCTGGAGCTTCTCAAGCCTGAAGCAGAAAAGCGCGATGTGAACCTCTGGCCCGTTCGCGATGGCCTTCTGGATCATGGCGTGCTGGTGCCGCTTTATTATTTGAAAAAAGCAGGATGGGCAGGCCCGACGGCGATTCTCAGCCTGAACTATCCCGGCGAAGGACAATTCGAAGACCTCGGAAACGCGCTCGCTTCCGCCGCGGCAAAGGCGGGCGGGCGGGTCGCCCTTGTGGCCAGCGGGGATATGAGCCACCGCCTGGAGCCCGGAGCGCCGGGCGGTTATCATCCCGAAGCAGCCCGCTTTGATCACGAATTCGTTGAGCTTCTCGAGACAGGGCATTTTCTCGAAGTTGCCGATATGGATCCGGAACTGGTGGAGCTGGCGGGCCAGGACGTTATCGAATCCACTCGGATTGCTCTCGCTGCAATTCACCATGATGCAACGCGGCGTGATGTGCTGAGTTATGAGGGACCGTTCGGGGTGGGGTATTGCCTGGCGGTGCTCTGGCAGGACAGGGCAGAGGAAAACAGCGGCGGTGGCAAAGCGTTGCTCAACGTGGCGCGACGCAGCGTGGAGGATTACGTGCGACGTGGCATTTTGCCGCGATTCGAGGATTCGCCTGTGGGATATCTCGCCAGAAAAGCGGGAGTTTTCATCACCGTGCGGCTAAGAGATGGCAGCTTGCGGGGTTGCATTGGAACGCTCGGGCCAACGCGGTTGAACCTCGTCGAGGAGGTTGCGGATCGCGCCCTGGCGGTGGCGAAAGACGCCTACGGCGGGCCTATCCGCGAGGACGAACTGGAGAATCTGGTCTACGAGATCAGCGTGCTCTGCCCGCCCGTGGGGGTGAGACGCCAAGAGGAGCTGGACCCGGCTCTCTATGGCGTCATCATGCGCGACGCCTGGGGCCGGCGCGCCGTGCTGCTCCCGGGAATCGAGTCCATCCAGACGGTAAGCGATCAACTGGAATTCGTCCGCAAGAAGGCATGCATCCCGCAACAATCAGACGTCATGTTGGATTGCTTTTGCATCGATAAGTTCTGTGAAAGCACAGAGGAAAAAGAACCATGCTATTGAATACAGCGAATAGAAATCCGGAGGCGGATGAAAGCCATCATCCCGCCCGGTGGTGGCGCGAGACGGATGACGGGCGGGTGCTGTGCTACCTTTGCCCGCGGGAATGCAAGATCGGCGAGGGCAAACGGGGTTTCTGTTTTGTCCGGAAAAACGAGGGAAACAAGCTGGTGCTGACAACCTACGGGCGCAGCAGCGGCTTTTGTATCGATCCCATCGAGAAGAAACCGCTGAACCATTTCCTGCCCGGTTCGAGCGTTCTGTCCTTCGGCACGGCGGGGTGCAACCTGGGCTGCCGCTTTTGCCAGAATCACGACATCAGCAAGGCGCGCCAGATGGATCGCCTGATGGACGAGGCCTCGCCGGAGCAGTTGGCGGAAAAAGCGGCCCGGATGGGGTGCCGTTCGGTCGCCTTTACCTACAACGATCCGACGATTTTCGCCGAATACGCAATCGATATCGCCCGGGAATGCCGCGCGCGAGGTATCAAAACGGTTGCCGTGACGGCGGGATATATCACTCCGGAGGCGCGTCCTGAATTCTACGAACACATGGACGCGGCGAATATCGATCTGAAGGGATTCACCGAGGAATTCTACAAGCGGGTGTGCTTTGCCGAACTCCAGCCGGTGCTGGATACGCTTGTCTATCTCAAGAACGAGACGAACGTCTGGTTCGAGCTGACAACACTCCTGATTCCCGGCATGAATGACAGCGATGAAGAGATTCACCAATTGTGCGACTGGGTGGCGGAACACCTTGGCACCGGTGTGCCGATGCACTTCACGGCATTTCATCCGGATTTCAAGATGCTGGATCGGCCCCATACGCCGCATTCGACGCTGCTGCGGGCCCGGAAGATTGCCCTCTCAAAAGGAATCCAGTTTGTCTATGTCGGCAACGTGCATGATGCCGATGCGGGATCGACGTTCTGCCCTTCCTGCGGCGAGTTGTTGATCGAACGCGACTGGTATGAACTGGGCCGATGGAATCTGGACGGGCCGCGATGCAAGGGCTGCGGAGAGGAAATTCCCGGCGTCTTTGAAAACGAGCCGGGGCGCTGGGGCGCCAGGAGGCTGCCGGTTCGGATTCGCGGGTAAAGGCTGTTTGGCCGCGGATAGCACGGGTAAAGTAGAGAGTACAGCATGCGAAGCAAGTGTATCTTGATCCTGCTCCTGATCCTGTTCTTAATCCAAACATTCCGGACCACCACAACCACCTCATCGTGTATAGACGCGGGTGTTCTTCGGGAGATTCAGGAAACGGCCACATTGCGATTTGTTTACCTTCCCCCCATTGACTCATTCTCTCATTGTGTATATACAATGAGGCGGCGCACATTGAAGGCAGAATCGAAGGGGCATTCTTTGGGGTATTACTTTGCGACCTTGAGAACGAGCGCGCCGCGTGTTTCCGACATCTTGATTCGGCGGAGCGCTTCGTTTGCCTCCGCCAGCGGAAGCACCTCCACGTCCGTTTTCACCGGGATTTCCGCCGCCAGGGGAAGGAACTCTTCCGCGTCGCGCCGGGCCACATTGGCGACGCTGCGGATCGTGCGTTCGTGCCAGAGGAGATTGTAGGGCATTTCGGGAATGGGACTCATATGAACGGCGTTGATGGCGAGGGTGCCGCCCTTGCGCAATACGCGGAGTGCCTCGGGGACGATCTTTCCCGCCGGCGCGAAGATGATGCTGTTGTCGACCCGGTGGGGCGGATCGTCTTCCGCGCCGCCGACCCAGGACGCGCCCAACTCGCGCGCGTGGCGGCGGTGGTGTTCGCTGCGTGTAAAGACATAGACTTCGCATCCCCAATGCCGCGCCACCTGGATCACGAGATGGGCCGAGGCGCCGAAGCCGTAGAGGCCAAGGCGCTTGCCGGGCTGTATATCGCTGAGGCGCAGGCTGCGAAAGCCGATGACGCCCGCGCAGAGAAGCGGCGCGACTTCATCTCCGGCGAGGCCTTCCGGGAGCGGGTGGGCGAAATCCGCGGGCACCACGCAATATTCCGCATAGCCGCCGTCGTCCGTATAGCCCGTGAAGCGCGCCTCGTCGCAGAGGTTTTCCTTTCCTTCGCTGCAAAGATCGCACCCGCGGCAGGAGCTGAAGAGCCACGTCACGCCGACACGGCCGCCTTTTTTCAGCCGCGTGACCCGATCGCCCTTCTCCGCGACCTCGCCGACGACCTGGTGGCCGGGAATGAGATCGTCCTTTTGCGGCTCCAGGTCGCCCTCGGTGATGTGAAGGTCTGTCCGGCAAACGCCGCAATAGAGGACGCGAAGAAGGACGTCGCCGGGCCCCGGCCTGGGCACGGGCACATCCTTTAGTTCGAGGGCGTTCTTTTTTCCCACATTGCGGCGGGGGAGGATCTGGGCGCGCATGGCAATCACCTGACTCGTATAGACGATTGGTACTGCTTTCCTGCCAGATACCGCGGAGAAAATCCAGCCTCTTTTTCTTCCCATTGCCTTTCCGGCGTCGGCCGGGTATGTCCCGGCGCGTCCCTTGCGCGGGGAAATCGCCACCAGGAGGCCAGGGCATGCCGGACGAGTTGATGTTTATCGAGCGGTCGGGGAAATACGGCACGTTGATGTCGACGGATCGGATTCTCTACGACGAGCGGTCGGATTTCCAGCGGATCACGGTCTTCGAGAACGATTTGGTCGGGCGCGCCCTGGCGCTGGATAATGCGTTCAATGTCAGCACGGTGATGGAGGCCTTTTACCACGAGCCGATGGCCCACCTGCCGCTCGCGATGGCGTCCGGCGCCAGGGACGTTCTGATCATCGGCGGCGGCGATTTCGGGGTGGCGACGCACGTGTTGAAGCATCGATCCGTGCGGCGGGTGATTATGTGCGAGCTGGACGGCGGCGTGATCGAGGCGGCGCGGCGCTTCTTTCCCGAGTGGGCCGAGGCGGAAAAGGACGGGCGTTTCGAACTCGTGGTGGGCGATGGCGTGGCATACTGCCGCGAGGCGGATGCGGAATCCTTCGATGCGGTGATTATCGATTCCACGGACGTCTATGGCCCGGCGGCGGCGCTGATGTCGGAGGAATTCTATGGATACGTCAAACGCGCTTTGCGCCCCGGCGGCGTGCTGATGCAGCTCTCCACCGACGTGATGATCTATCGCGACAACTGGAAGATTCTGGTCCCCCGGTTGCGGACGCGGTTTGCCGCCTGGGCGCCGGTGCTGGTGCCGATTCCCTTTTACCTGACCGGGAGCTGGGGGCTGGTGATGGCGCGGAAGGGCGAGGAACCGCTCGATCCGGCGCATGTCACGGCGGAATACCTTAAGGGAATTGGCGGCGTGAAGACGCTCACGCCGGAAGGCGTGCGCGCATGGATGGCGCCGCCTCCGTATATACAGCCGTTTTTCGAGGATTTGAACGCGTGATCAGGCTTTGCCGAGAAGGGTCTTCGCCGCTTCGCCGGGATCCTGCTGGCGCATGAGAGACTCGCCGACGAGCACGGCTCCGGCACCCCAGCCTTTCAGCCTTGCGACATCCTCCGGCGTATAGATGCCGGATTCCGCGACAATAAAGGACCCTTTTTCGGCCACCTGGGGGGCGAGTTCCTTTGTCGTTTCCAAGGAGACCGAGAAATCATGAAGGTCGCGGTTGTTGATACCGACGAAGGGCGGGGCTGGGCCGACTGCGAGCAAGTCGTCCCATTCCTTTTGCGAATGGATTTCCACGAGTACGTCCAGACCGAGAAGAATCGCTTCGTCGTGAAGTTTGAAAAGCTTTTCCGGATCAAGGCAGGCGGCGATGAGCAGCACGGCGTCCGCGCCGGCGATGCGGGCCTCGTAGAGCTGAATCCGGTCGAGGATAAAGTCCTTGCGAAGCGTCGGCAGGGGGGAGGCTTTGCGGGCCTGTTCCAGGTTTTCAAGCTTTCCATTGAAGAACCCGGTATCCGTCAGCACAGAGAGGCAAGACGCTCCGCCTGCCGTATAGCGCTCCGCCAGCCATGCGGGATCGAAATCTTCCCGGATGACGCCTTTGCTGGGCGAGGCCTTCTTGATCTCCGCGATGAGCGTGCCTTGGTCCTGAGCGGAGGCATCCGTTTTCAGTTTCCGGAGGAATCCCCTTGCCGCAGGGGTGGAAAGTGCTCGTTCCTTGAGTTCTGCTTCCGGCGCGCCAGCTCGCAGGGCGGAGATTTCGCCCTGTTTCACTTCCATGATTTTCGCCAGGACATCAGGAATGCTCATGGCTGGTGTCTATTCCTTGGACATCTTGACAACGGCATCGAGCACCCGGGCCCCCGCGCCGCTTCTTTGCACCTCGCGGGCGCGTTCGAATCCGTGGCGCATGTCGTGGACTTCGCCGGCCAGCCACA
>CAYFUR010000050.1:0-2042 GCA_964346275.1 uncultured Candidatus Sumerlaeota bacterium | reverse complement strand
TCGCGGGCGCGTTCGAATCCGTGGCGCATGTCGTGGACTTCGCCGGCCAGCCACAGGACTGCCGCGACGTTGGCGTTGATTTCGTCGGCGGCGGGGTTCTGGGCGCCTTCGAGGACTTCGCGGACTTTGCGCGCACTGTCCTCCGGGGATTGAATCACCAGGTCCGCCAGCTCGAGCATCTCCACGCCAAAATCGCGCGGCTCCAGGTAGAATTCCTCGATGTGGCCGTCTTCGCGGAGGTGAAGGCCCTCGGTGACCTGGGTGAGACTGATTTCATCCATGCCATTGCGGCCGTGAACAACCAGGGCGCGTTTGCGGCCCAGCAAGCGCAACGTTTCCGCCATGAGGCCAACCAGCTCGCGATCCACCACGCCGACGAGCTGGTGGGTCGGCCCGGCGGGGTTGGAGAGCGGTCCGGCGAGATTAAAGATCGAACGCACGGTGATCGCTTTGCGCACCGGCGCGGCGTGCTTCATCGAGGGGTGGTAGTGCGGCGCGAAAACAAAGCAGAAATTGTGTTCATCGAGCATGCGTGCCGCCGTCTCCGGGGCGCAGTCGAGTTGATAGCCAAATTCTTCCATGATGTTGGCGCTGCCAGAGCGCGAGCTGACGCTCTTGTTGCCATGCTTGGCGATCTTGACTCCGGCCGCCGCCGCAATCAATGCCGTTGCGGTGGAAATGTTAATGATCGCGCGTCCGCCGCCGCCGGGGCCGCAGGTGTCTATCAGGACGGGATATTCCTTGATGCTGGGGAAATCGCGGGCGTGCTCGAGCATCACATCGACAACGGCTTTCAGGTGCTCGGCCTTTTCGCCGCGCACACGCAGGCCCATGAGGAGCGCGGCCATTTCCTCGGGGCTTGCCTGGCCACGCATGATCACCTGGATCGCGCCGTCGAGGAGTTCGGGACTGGGACAGATTTCGCCGTGCTCGGAGGGGCCGGCGGCAATTTCCTGGAGGATGTGCTTGAGCATGGAGTGACTTTCACCTCGCCGGAGATTCGGAGTAGCCACAGGGGCGAATGAAGGGACATGAAGGAAAATGGGCTCTGGCGCTAGGAAAAACCGCGAGAAATCGAGATTGATCAGGCGGGGGGCGCCGCTTTCCAAATGGGAACGCGGTTTTTCAACTCGTCGATCAGAAAGCGTGCCGCCGCGAAGGCTTCGGCGCGATGGCCCGTGGCGACGGCGACCACGACGGAGGCCTCGCCCACGGCGACCGGTCCCACCCGGTGATGAATGGCCACGGCGCGGAGGGGCCATCGAGTTCGCGCCTCGGCAAGGAGCTTTTCGATCTCCTTCTCCGCCATGCCCTCATAGTGCTCGTAATCCAGATGGGTGATGCGGCGGCCCTCTTCTCCGGCGCGCACCTTTCCGGAAAACGTGACCAAGGCCCCCGCCTCTTCATCCGGGGAGGCTTTCGGGCCTGCCGGATGTTCAATGGAATCAATGATCTCCGCCAGGTTGAGGGGCTGGCGGGTGATGAGAATCCGATCGGCAGGCATTTTAGAGAATGAGAAGGGCCACCAGGGGCCAGAGAAGGATGAGCAGGATTTCGCTGCGGCGCAGCTTCATAGCGGGGGTTACCTCGGGAATCTCGTCGGGCTACTGTGGTGAGGCGGGGGAAGACAGTCAAGCGAAGCCGTGGCTCACTGATAACCTTTACGCGTGGCCGATTGGAGGACCTTCCCCAAAAACAAATCTCCTCAAACAGCCCTGATCCTGAAATGCATGAGCTTGCCGCATATTACAAGTGAAGGTGCCCAATTTGGGGGAATGTCCTGAAGCATGGCTTGCGCAGTGCAAATTTGCCGCAAGGCGCCGTGAACGATTGGTTTCTTACACGGACTCTTGAGCTTACACTGACACTCCTCCTCATACTTCTCGTCGTCGTCCTCGTCATCGTTGTCGGCTTTTCGAGGATGATGAGAAGGATGAGGAGGATGAGGAGGAGGATGATTTTTAAGGCGGCTTTGGATTTCCACTCCGTTTGGAGTGCTGGAGCCGTGCTCCAGCCTTCATCCCGGGCAAGCCATGCTTGCC
>CAYFUR010000049.1:0-28010 GCA_964346275.1 uncultured Candidatus Sumerlaeota bacterium | reverse complement strand
TAATTCAGGATTTCCCAGACCTGCTCGAAATCGGGAATGGTGGCGTCGCAAAGGGGAGCGAGTTCCGGCTCCGGGTGCATGGTGGTGACGCCGATGACGCGGCAACCGGCACGGCGCCCCGCCTCCAGGCCGTGGAGCGAATCCTCCAGCACGAGGGCATCCTCCGGCGCGGCGCCGAGGGCTTCGCAGCACTGGAGGAAAATGGAGGGGTCGGGCTTGGCTTTTTCGACGTCTTCCATGGCGACGATGGCCTCGAAAAAGCTCCGGATGTCAAATTGCTCGAGCACGGTATCGATGTTGTTGCGCGGGGCGCTGGATCCCACGGCGAGCGCCGCGCCGCGCCGGCGGAGTTCTTCGAGAAACGCGCGAAGCCCGGCCAGCGGCGCGACTTTTCCCTGGCGAAAGAGATCGAGAAACAGACCCTCCTTCAGGTCGCTTTTTTCCGCGATGAACGGTTTGTCGTCGATGCGGGCAGGATAGAAATGGGCCATGTTTTCCATGTTGCCGCGGCCAAAGGTCTGGCGGATGAATTCGTCGGGATCGATGTCGAACCCCTCGATTTCCGCAAAGCGCAGCCAGGCCTCGCGGTGGGCTTCGCGGGTATCGGCGATCACGCCGTCCATATCGAAAATCACGGCGCGGACAGGCCGGCCGTTCCAGGTGATCGGGGCGGTTTGCGGTGCGGACATGGGATGCCTTTCGAGAGATCGGGGCCGCGGGCGGGCGGCTTCGCGCATGAACAGCGCTTGCAACCGCGCGGGGAGGCAAGTCTAATACCGGCTGTCCCGGCTCCAGCCGCGCCGCACAGTTTCTTTGGGAAAGAGATCCGCAGCCCATGAAAGTCGTTATTGCCCACCGGACCGGCCAGCCACGCGTGGTGGATTTGCCCGAACCGAAATACGGGGCGGACTATATCGCGGTCCGCGTCAGCCATTCCGCCGTGGTTTTGCCCGACGAGTTGCATGCATTGGAAAGCGCGCCGTCACGGGTCAAACCGGGCCAGGACGGCGTGCCGCTGGGGAGCTGCGCCAGTGGGACGATCCTGGCCGTGGGGGGGAATGTGAAAACCCTGAAAACGGGTCTGCGCGTGGCCGTCACGGGGGCGCCCTATGTCTATCATGCGGGGATGCTGGTGGTTCCGGAGAACCTGGCCGTGGAATTGCCCAAGAAGGTGAACCACGAGGAAGGGAGCTATGTCGGCCTGGGGGCGGCGGCGCTCCACATGATGCGCACGGGCGATATACGCCTGGGCGAAGTGGTGATGATTTTCGGGGCGGACATGCTGGGGATTCTGGCGGCCCAGGTGGTGCGCGCGGCGGGCGCGACGCCGGTGCTGGTGGATGAATCGGATTTTCGCCTGACGAAGGCAAAGGCCCTCGGCATCCACCACATCTACTCGCCGCGTGACGAAGCGCTGGTCACCGCCATCGACCAGATGACCCAGGGCTATGGCGTGGACTGCAGCATCCTGACGCGCAAGGGGCGCGTGGAGGATTACGAATTGGCGGCGGCACTGCTGCGCCATGGGGGCAAGATGGTTCTTGGGTCGGCGCTGGGCGCCAGCGTTCCGGTCGATATCTTGCGCGAGAAGGAAGTGGCGCTGCTTTCGGCGGTCGGCGGCGGGGCAGGCTCGGGCGACCGGGATTTCGAGGTGATGAGCGCCGGTTATCCGCGATCGCTGGCGCGATGGACCGAGCGCGACAACATGGGGTGCTTTTCCAACCTCCTGGCCGAGCGCAAGGTGCAGATCGCGCCGCTGATTACCGACCGCATTCCCGCCGAGCGCGCGCCCACTCTCTATGAAAAGGCCGGCCGCGGGCGCGACTCCGTGCTGGGTGTCGTCCTCACGCTCTGATTCGATCCATGGGTCCGGACCCTTACACCCTTCAATTTCTCAAGCCGCGCAACACGCTGGTGTTCCTGGCGACGTTGTCGGGCTATCTGGGCTTTACGCTCCAGAATCCCCGGCTGTTGATGCTGTTTGCCGCGTCGCTGGCCGCGTTGGTCATGGCGCTCTGGCAGACGCGGGGCCTGCTGTCGAGTGTCCGCGTGCGGCGCACCCATTACCCTCGCGCGTTCCAGGGCAGCACCGTGGCCGTGAATCTGGAGGTCACCGGCGAGGACAAGAAAGAGCCGGAACTGCTTGTCGTGGAGGACAGCTTTCCCCCTGCCACGACCAGCCGCATCCGCCGCCTGCTGGAAAAGCCGCTGCGGGAAAACCAAGTCATGGCGATCCAGTTTTTTGGGCCCTGCGAGCATCGGCGCGGTCTCTATGTTTTGGGGCCGGTGCGGGCGGAAGCCTGCGACGCCATGGGCTTTTTCCGGCGGCAGTTGATTATCGACGAATTTACCACGCTGACCGTCTATCCCGAGGCCGTGAATTTGACTCAGGTGGATTTGCTCGGCGAAGGGACGCTGGCCCACGTTGGGCTCGACATGACGCGCAACACCGGCGCCAGCGAGGAGTTCCTGGGCATTCGCGAATACCGCCCCGGCGATTCCCCGCGCATCGTTGACTGGAAATCGACGGCGCGCCATAACGAGCTGATGGTGAAGGAATTCGAGGAAGAGAGAACGACATTTATCTCCTTCTTTCTCGACCTGGGGCGGCTGGGCCTTGTCGGCGTGGGCGATCAGACGTCCGTGGAATATGGGATCAAGTCCTGCGCGAGCCTGGCCAAGCGGGCCGTGGAGCGTGGACACCACATCGAGCTGTTTACCGTGGGCGAGGAAGTCGATCACATCCCGCTGGGTGGTGGCACGGCGCATTTGCTGACGATTCTCGACCGGTTGGCGATTGTGCGGCCGGGGGGCGAATCCGCCTTTGCGGCGGTGGTGGGTGATCTGGCGCCAGGACTGGCGCGCGGGGGAACGGCGGTTTTGCTGATGGGCGCGACGACCATTGATTTCGAGACCATCGAACCCGTCATCGCCCAAATGATCTATCGCCAGATTCTGCCGGTGATTGTGCTGATCGACGATCGCGCCTTTATCAAGATTTTCCGCGAGCAGGAAGACCGGCACTATACGGCGTTGCCGCTCGAGGAAATCGTGCGCAACCTGACGCTCATGGGCGCGCGGGTTCACGTGGTGAGCCGGGGGCGCAGCATGGAGCAGGCGCTGCTCCAGGGGCTCGAACGGGAGACGGTGCTATGAGCAGCGGGGGACTCGATTTTTCCCACTCCGCGGAGCATTACCACGTGATGCACCTGCTGGAGGAGGCGGAGCGCGCGCGGCTGTCTATCGTCTGGGTCGAGCGGCTTCACCTGCTCTTTGCCGGGATGCTCTGCTTTGCCAGCTTCCTTGTGGCATTCCACTGGATGGACTTGTTCGGCTGGGCGCTGGCGGGGGGGATGGGCGTGCTTTGCCTGGCGGCCCTGGGGATCGGCCATGCCCTGCGCATCGGGCTTGAGGATCTTTACAGGCAGTTTCACTACCGCGAGAAGTTTCTGCTCTTTCTGATTCACATGGCGCTGGTCATTATTGTGCGCTACGTCGCTGGCATCACGGATTGGTCGATGGTGCTGGGAATCCTCCTGGCGTTCCTTTGCCTCCAGGGAATCAACGCGGTCTTTTTCGGGCGCATATACGCGGCGGCGGCGGCGATCGTCTTTCTGGAAGCAGGTTTCGGCGATCCGCCGCCTCCGGCGAGCCTGCTGGTCGGGTGGCTGATCCTACTCATGCTGTCGATTCGTTTCGGATACGTGCGGTTCCGGCTCGAGCGGTTCGGGACGGAAAAGGGGGTCGATCTTTACGAGACGCTCCGCCGTTCGATTGTGATCTCTTTTGTCCCCGCGATCATCGGCTATGCCGCGTTCTGGGTTTGCAGCCGCTGGATGACGCCGAGGACGTTCTCCATCCAGCCTCCAGCCGCGCCGCCGGCGGGAACGGACGTCTCCATTTCGTATAGCCAGATTTTCTGGGAGTCGTTCTTCTTTGTTGCGTGCATTATCGGTCTGCTTGCGCTGCTCAACTGGCTGGAGAAAAAGCTTCGCCGCCGAAAGGGAACCGCGGGGATCGAGGAGGAAATGGCGCCGACAACCGTTCGCGAATATGCGCTCGGAGAAATGGATGAAGGGCGTCTCGCGGTAGATGAGGCGGGCGGCCCGCGCGAGCGCATTCTGACGGCTTTCCGGCGCTTTGCGGATCAGCTTGGGCGATTGAACCACGGCCGCCATGAGGACGAAACGGCGGAGGAGTTTTTCGATCGCATCGGCGGTGTCTTTCCCGTTTTGTCTGGTCTCGAAGCCACAGCCGCCAGCCCCTTCAACCGGGCATGCTATGACGACGAGACCTTGACGGACCAGGAAGCGGAATCTTTCGTGGAAGAGTTGGACGAACGCCTGGAGAATTTGCGGCGCGATCTTTCCCGGAAGGAAGAGCAGAGAAACGAGGATCAGTCCCCTGACTGATACCAGGACCGAATCAATTCGCCCGCTGGCTTGCCTCGAATGGTATAGCCTCGATCTGAATCGGGCGAAAACTCGAACCAGGTATAGACGAATGCGCCATGGAGCGCCGGTTCGCTGTCCCACGTCCGGATGAACGCCTCGAAAGCGCGGTGCTGCTCTTCCAGGTCGCGGGGCGCGTCGCGCGTATAGTCCCACGGATACACCGCGCCACCGTCCATGGAGGGATATCCGATTTCGCTGAAAATGATGGGCTTGTCCGGCGCTCGTTCCTTGCGGATTTCGAGAAGTTCGGACTTCCATTTCCCCCAGTTTCGCGCCAGGGTTCCGGTGGTCGCTTCGGTTTCCCCTTCATCCGCGAGTTCGTAATAGCCGGAGACACCGAGATAGTCGACAGATCCCCACCAGTCCGACCAGTCAATTGTGTCCCAGTTGGATGTATAGAGAATCTCGCCTGTATAGACTTCGCGCACTTCCCTTGCGATCCGCGCCCAGAATCCGTCGTAACCTTGCAGCGAGGATAATTCGGATCCAATACTCAGGATTTCGACTTCTTCCTGTTCCGCAAGCCTGGCGGCGCCGACAATCATCCGCGTATAGCTTTCGAACCACTCGTGGAGGTTCTCCGGCCGAAGAGAACCGCGCCAGTCCTCTCCCGTGTTTTCTTCGAGGAGAACAATCGGAAAAAGCATGACACCGAGCCCGGCATCGCGAGCGGTGTTGATTATTTCCCGCAGAGTAGCCTCTGAAGGCGTTTTTCCGGGCCGGCGGAAGATTTCCACGGATTGCGCGTCTTTGACATAGTAGGGGAAAAGAAAACTGATATGAGATGCCCCGAGTGCGGCGACTTCTTCCACGAAAGGCGTATAGTCAAAATCCGGATCCTCCTGGTTGATCTGGAGCACAACCCCGCGCAGCGGCGGGGGAGAAGCCCCGAGAGTGGGAGGGAAGAAGGTGAGAACAAAAATCAGAACAGGGAAGAGGCGCACGGTCAGTCTTTCGCTTTCGGGTCGGTCCCTTTCAGCAAGCCGAGGGTGAAAAAGAGGAAAGCGAGTATCTCGACCGCGAGTTCCACGAAAGCGCGCAGGATCGATATGCCGTGATAGGCGCCGAATTTCTGGCGCACGGGCGAATCGGGAGGCGCATCGGATACTCCGCCAAAGGTATTCTGCATCTCCGCCCTGAGAGTCTCGATGGTCGGCGTGATATACGCCAGCTCGACCAGGAGAAGGAAAAGCGCGGCGACCAGCAGTGCCATGACGGGCCACTGGCGGCTATCCAGCCACCCCTTCCTGGTCATGAGATAGCCACCCGCAACGAGCAGGGGAAGCATGGCGAACGACAGGAGATGGTGGGAATCGAAGATTTCTCCGGCGATTGTTCCCGCGGCATTGCTATCGGGAACAGCGCCCCCCACAAGATCAAAGACGGCGAAAGCCGCGAGAAAGTGACAACCCACGCTGGAACCGATCACGGTTCCCAGGAAGAGCAGCCAGATCGCGATAGAAAGGCGCCGGGCCATCGGATCAGATCAGGACTCGCGTTCGATTTGGATGACCAGCAGATCGGGGCTTTCAGAGCCGGGATCGGATTGGACGAAAGCCGAAGCCTCCTTGCCCCGGTGGCGGATGCGAAAGACGCCTTTTTGCGTCGCCTGGCGCCGCCAGGGTTCGATGCGGCCCATGACTTTGAGCCGATTGACAATCTTCTCGACCATATCGGTTTCCATGACTTCCTCGGAAGAGAGCCGCCGGCTGTTGCCGTAGCGCTTGAGGACGGCGGGATCCTGGCCGGGGTCGATAATCAGCCCTGCATCCCCCTCACGGAAAGACGTTGTCAGGATTTCATTCACTTGTTGGATGAGGTTGATGCCTTCATCATCTTCTAAATCAAATGTCTGCACGGCAACCCCTGCGCGGGGCTGGTAGTTCTCTCTGTTGCCGAGAGCAGGCAAGACATCGGTACTGAAATCGGTGATCGCTTCTTCTGGCTTGAGAGGAGCAAAGCCTTTCTGTTTCTTTTCCTTCTTGTCGAAGACTTCCTCGATCACGAGATCGACTTCGCCGGCGAAATCCTCGTCTTTTCCTTCTTCCTTGCCGGCATTCTTCAGGGCGTCCGGCGCGTGCATCCTCAAGGTATCGATGTCATCTTCCGAGCTTGCGGGACGTGGTCCAGCTAACATCCCCGGGCCCCCTTCCGTTTGAACGTCCGTCTCCTCCATATCCAGGTCGTCCAGATCCAGATCGATGCGTTCGTCCGCGAGTCCTGGAAAGTCGATCTCGTCCAATTCCGACAGGTTGCTGTCGGTTTCCGCGGCGGAGGCGGGGGAGGGGGCGCCGGAAACGGGAGAGGCGGTTTCTTCCTCCGCGAGTTTTGCAACCTGTGATGAAGCGGAAGAAGACTGGCGCCGGGAGGAGGCATTGGGAGTTTCAATTGTCGATTCCGGCTTTTGTTCGCTTGCACCGGTGTGCATTCGGGGGATTTCCCGGGAAGATTCCCGGCGGATCGGTTCCTGGGGTTGCTCCTGGTTCTCCGAATGCGCGGCGAGAGACTGGATGCTGGCGAGCTTTACCGGATCAACGAGGGGGGTCTTGCTGATGGCTTCGGCGAGGGACATGCCGCGCCGCATCCGGCCCCGCAGCCGCTTTCCCTGGGCCTCGGTAATCAACTCCTGTTTCAAAAGGAGCTGCAGAGTCTTCTCTTCTCGGCTTGGAATCCCGTCCATTATGGCAACTGATGCCTTTCGGATGTTTCGCGTCCGGCGGTATCCGGCAATCGACTTTTGTCCGTTTCCAGACAGTATCGTTGAATGATCGGGCAAAGCGCGGTGCGGCGAAAGGGAAATCGCCCGCCTGAAGTTACCGGTAAAGGGCCCAGTTTTCCGCAGCCAGGGGCTGTTGGATATAAATCAGCGGCACGCTGCGCGTTTCCAGCCCGCCGCCGGTTTTCAGCGAAAGCGCCGACCCCTCCGGCGGCAGGGTTCCCACGTCGAAAACGACCAGGCTCTCTGTCCATTGGACGAGCGTTGCGTCATGCTCCGCGCCATTGATGAGGAGTACGCCCGCATTGTTGGAATCACCGAGATTGTAGCCGCGAACGGGTATGCGCCAGGGAGAATCGAATTTGCCCGGCGCCGGTTCTGCCTTGGCGGAGGAAATTGTGGTGGCGGTAATCTGGATAAAGATCTGCTCGTAAAAGTCGTCGCCGCCGCCGGGTTCGCCATCGGGCCCGTGGCTGACAACGGTATAGAAGTCGAACTGATCTCCGAAGAAACGCTGGGACACGCGTTCCGACTTGGGCTCGACAAGCCCCAGCGGCGAGTAGAAGTAGTAAGGATTCAGCCAGGGGTCCAGCGGTGTGCCTTCGTCGTAATTACCATTGGGGCCTTCATACTGATTGCCAGAGCTGCGCGTGAGATACGGCGGCCCGGCGGAACTGATCGGTTTGACGAGAAATTCTTTCCTGACGGTGCCGATTTGCGGACGGATCAGAAGAGCCCCGCCCTCGTCATTGATCCGCTGGTGGGGAGGGTTGATCGTCGTCGAAAAGGTGTCATCCAGGTTTTCGATGGTCGTGAATTCGTTGTAATCGAGATAGAAAAACTGCATCGCATCGCGGATGTTCTGTATCTCGAGCCGCGTGATCTGCTTGAGATCCTTGTCCTCTTGCGCCGACGCGGGAATCAGAGCGGCCAGAAGAAGCAGTAATGGCAGGAATCGTTTCATGAGCTGATACCTCGCCTCCATCTTGAAAAGATGGGACATGCCGAGGATTCTCGCAACGAAAGTTCCCTCAGGTCTTGCCCGATTCTGAGCCTCCAAGTTCCTGATGAAGCTCTTCCAGGTGTTCGCGGACTTTTCCGACGGTGCTGCGCGGCTGGCGCGTGTCCTCCTCCGCCACGGCCAGGTATTCCTCCCATGCGCGAAGGGTCTCCGGGCATTTGCCCTTCAGCTTTTCCGTCAGGGCGGCGTAGTTGTAAAAGGCGCCTCCGAAGGATGGGTCGAGCATGCGCGCATGGCTGAAGGCCAGGCGCGCGCCCTCGTCGTCGCCGCAATCCGACAGCCAGGTCCCTTCATACCAGAGCCCCTCCGCGGCCCGGCGGTCGCGCCTTCGAAACACCATTTTCACGAGGTGGCGGAGCTTGGGAACGTAAGGCATGGGGGAAGGCTACTGGACAGCGTTCTCCACGCGGCCCGGTTCGAAATCGAGGTCTTTTCGATCGACCGTTCGTTCCCGGAACAGGATGTCGTATTCCGGATCATCCATTCCGAGGTCTTTTCGGAGGCGATAGCGGAAGGTGTTGATTTCACAGCGGGCCCAACCCTCGTCCTCCATGGCCTGGGCGACGCGCTGATAGCTGCCCGTGGACGTGAAGATCGCTTTCATGGCCATGTAGCGCGTTTCCGGCAGGTAGCAGCGGTCGCGCTGGATGATGGCGCAGGACGTGAGCGCGGGAATAAGCGCGAGGCAAAGAAGGATACCACGAATCCGCATGAAAGGGTCTCTCCAGGAAAGTGCATGAACGCTAGAGAGGAGGGGGCTGCAAGGTCAACAGGCATGAGCCTGCCGATGGGGACGCCGCGCTCAGGCAGGCGGCCAGGGGGATGCCGTGCTGCTCGAGACGCGGGACAAATAGGACATGGAACCGCAGCGCTGCATCGTGCCGGACCGATTTCCCTACTCAACCGCGCCCGCAACCGCGGGACGCTCGCCAAAAAGGCAAGCCAGGAATTGACAGAAGATTCTTTACACTACTCGACGGCGGTCCCATCCCAACACTGGATGCTTTACCGATAAGAAATCCCTGCTTCCTTGCCGTCATTAGGGTTGGCATGGAATTGGTCTTTCCCGAAGCTCATCGGAGTTTCGCTTGAGGGGATCCATGTCGCTCGCATCCTTTGCCGTTAAGGCGCCAGTCAAAGTCAGCATGATCTTTCTGGCCGTGCTTCTGCTCGGCTGGATTTCGCTGAGCCGCCTTCCCACCAACCTTTTTCCCGATATCCGAGCCCCGAAGGTCACCGTGACTGTTCAGACAGAGGGGCTGAGCCCCGGCGAGGTCGAACGGCGAATCAACGAGGTGATCGAGCGCCAATTGTTTTCAATCCGCGGCGTGGTGGCGGTGGAAAGTGTCGCACGGGCCGACACCGCCGTGGTGATCGTGGACTTTGATTGGGACACGAATCTGGACTACGCCTTCCTCGAGGTGAAGAAAGCGGCCTCGGATCTCCAACGCCAGCGAAGCGATGAAATCGAGTCGGTGCAGGTTCTGCGCTACGACCCCAATGCCATGCCCGTTGTAACGGCGGCTCTGACGGCTCCGCCGGACGTTGATCTGGAATCCTTGTTCAAGACCGCGGAACAATCGCTCAAGCCCCGCTTTGAGCGGCTTGAGGGCGTGGCGAATGTGGTGTTGAGCGGCGGTATGGAGCGGGAAATCCGAATCGATCTGGACCAGACGCTTCTGCTGACTTACGGATACGACGTGTCCGACGCGGTGAATGCGCTCCAGTCCGAGAACGTGGATGCCACCGGCGGATGGGTCGAAGAAGGGACGCAGCGCTATCTGCTCAAGGCGGTGGGGGAGTTTGAGAGCCTGGACGACGTCCGGTCCGTTGTGATCGGACGGCAAGGCGGTTCGGCGGTCACTCTTTCCGACATCGCCGAAGTGCGCTATGCCCCCAAGGAAGCGGACAGCATTGTTTACCTGGACGGAAAAGAGTCCGTCGGTCTCGATTTCTACCGGGAAGCCGATGGGAACACCGTGGCCGTGGCCCGGTTGATCCGGGAAGAGCTGGAGGATTCAGAGGATGTCCTGCCGGAGTCATGGAACCTGACGGTCGCCAATGATCAATCCGTCTTCATCAGCTCGGCGATCCGCGAAGTGCGCAACAATGCCCTGCTGGGCGGTTTGCTGGCGATCGTCGTCCTGATGCTTTTCCTCCGGGATTTGCGGACGACGGTGATCGTGGCCATCGCCATTCCCATCTCGATCATCGCCACCTTCAACCTGATGTATTTTCAGGGGCTGACGCTTAACCTGATGACACTGGGCGGGCTGGCGCTGGGCACCGGGATGCTGGTCGATAATGCCATCGTGGTGCTCGAAAACATCTTCCGCCTGCGCCAGGAAGGAGAAACCTCCCAGGAAGCGGCCCGGATCGGATCGAAAGAGGTTGGCGGCGCGCTGATTGCCTCCACGCTCACGACGGTCGCCGTATTCCTCCCCATCGTTTACGTGAAGGGAGTTGCCGGACTGTTGTTCAAGGAACAGGCGCTGACTGTCGCCTATTCGCTGTTGGCGTCCCTGGTTGTGGCGCTCTTGTTGATTCCCATGCTGAGCGCGTATTTCCTGGGACGCCCGCCTCAAACCAGGCGTTCTACCGAAGAGGAACTGGCCGTCCCAAAAGGCTTCTATACGGCGACGTTGAGACTGGCGCTGCGTCTGCGCTTTCTGGTCGTTCTGGTGGCGCTTGGGCTGCTGTTTTTGAGCTATCACGTTGCCCAGAGGCTGCCCCAGGAGTTTCTGCCAGATACGGAAGTGAACCAGGTGGGCATCCGGCTCGTTCTTCCCAGCGGCACGCCGATCGAGGGGACGGATCGCGTCGTCGAATCGATTTCCAATCAGTTTGCCCGCTACGAAGAAGCGATCGAGCGCGTCTATACGCGCGTGGGACAGCAGGCCGGCGTGGTGAATGCGGATACGGAAGATCCCGACGGGCCGAACACGGCCGACATGTTTGTCACGCTTTACGATGATGAACCGACAACGGCGATCATTGAGGCGGGCCTGGCGGATTTCAGCTCTTCCGATTTGATCAGCGGCCTGAAGCCGATCATCGAGCGGGTTCCCGATGCCAAGGTGGAGTTTCAAACCACTCAGGGGTCGATGTCCGAGCTGATCGGATCGTCGCGTGCTCCCCTGTTCATCGAGATCAGCGGCCCGGAGATCGAGACCCTCTCGCTTCTCGCGCAACAGGCCCGGACCCGTCTCGATGACGTTCCGTCGCTTCTGAATGTGAGGACGAATATTCTCGAAGGCGCCCCCGAAGTCCGTGTTCGGTTCGATAAAGTGCAGTTGGCGAAATATGGCCTGGATGTCAATTCCGTGGCGAACATCCTCCGCCAGCGCCTGGACGGAGAAGTCGCCACCCAGATCAAGCGCGAGTCGGGCGATGTGGACCTGCGCGTACAGGTGGATTATGGCCGGGAGAGCCTCGAGACTCTGGAAAATATCATGTTCAAATCGCCCGATGGCGGTCTGATTCGCCTGGCGGCTGTTTCGAACTTCGAGATATCCCGTGCTCCAAGGGAAATCGTTCGCAAGCATCAGGAACGCGTCGCTTACGTCATGTCCGATTTGGCCGGGGATGTGAAGCTGTCGCAGGCGATCGCCGATGCGCAGGAGGCCCTGGGCGGACTGAACCTGCCCCGGCGCTATTCCATGGAGTATACAGGGGAGGAAGAGCAGCGCCAGGAAGCGTTTGGCAACCTCGGATTCGCCCTTTTGCTCAGCATCGCCCTTGTCTATATGATCATGGCTTCGATCTTCGAGAGCTTCCTCCAGCCGTTCCTGATTATGATCACCATCCCCCTGGCCTTTGTCGGCGTCGTCTATGGGTTGTTTCTCACCGGGCAAACCCTGAATGTGATGTCGATTATCGGGGTGGTTCTGCTCGGTGGTATTGTCGTGAACAACGCGATTGTTTTGCTGGACTGTGTGAACCAGGTTCGTGGTTCCGCCGCCGACGCACCGAAGGCCTTGTTGTCTGAGCGCGAGACTCTCATGATCGGCTGCAGCAGGCGCGTGCGTCCCGTCCTGATGACGTCGGTCACAACGATGCTGGGCCTGCTGCCCATGGCGGTGGGGCTGGGCGCGGGCGCGGAACTGCGCCAGGCCATGGCCATCACGGTGCTCGCCGGATTGCTGACGTCGACGGTGCTGACTCTTTATGTGATCCCCTGCGCCCAAAGCTACCTGGATTCACTGCGCCGTCTGGCCAGGTCGGCCTTCAACAGGCTGCCCAGGCGCAGGCGGGCGCTGGCAGAGTCCGGCCCCCAGGGATCAGAAGCGGGATAATATCTCCCGTTATTCGCTTCCCACGCGCAGCCGGGCGGCTTCCGCCTGCGCTTCGATGATCAGCGCATTCATCTTCTCGCCGATTTTGAAAAGCTCCGAGGGCTTATTGCGCGCGAGCCAGAGCTTCTCGTATTCGCCGTAAAGGCCCGCCAGCCGGTCTGAAAAAGTATCGAGGCGCTGGGCGAGCTTTTCATCCGGCGCTTCCGCTTCCTGCAGGTCGCGAACGATCAGGACTTTCTGGCCGAGCAGAGCCATCATCTTGGAGGTATGCGCGAGTTCCGTGGCAATCCAGGCGTCCTCTTCCATCTCGCGCTCATACTCTTCGAAGACACTTGCCGCCTGGCGTCCTTTCAGAACGAGCTGCTGTGCTTCTTCCCGCGTATAGTCCTCAAGCACTTCCGCATTGGAAAGCGGGTGGTAGAACTCGCGCCAGGTGAGGTGGTCCAGAGAGATCGCGGTGACTTCGCGGAGCGCCTGGATTCCTTTCGCCTCGGGATCGCCGAAGACGTGCTTGTTCCAGATCCGGTCAAATTCTTTTCGCTCGGGCGCGTTTGGGTTCCAGGCGACGGCGGCGCCGAGAGCGAAAGGCTGAAGGGAGCCGGAAAGAAGATTGTAGTGGCCGTGATCGCCCCAATCGGTGTTTAAAAACCCGATCGCCCCGTGGCGCTGTCCCGCTTTCGCGTGGCGGCGTATATTCAAGCCGGCGTTGTCGAGCATATTGAGAATCTGGTTCCAGCCACTCGTGCCGGGACAGACGAAGACGTCCAGGTCATGGTCTGTAAAGAGCTTTGTGCTGTCGAAATTGAAATCCCGCGAGTAACCCCAATTGAGAAGAATGGCGTCCTTGGGAATATCCGGGACGACGGATTCGTCTTTCTTAACGATGTCTCCCCAAAACATCATGCGCTTGTCATATTTTTGCGTCAGGTCGTTCAAGTAGTCGATGTGCTGGAGGTAGAGGCGCTCTTTTCCGATTTCCTCCGCCAGTTCCTTGTTCTTCGTCTTTCCGAGATCGTATGTTTCGTCGGCGCAGACATTCACGAAGCTGGAATCGAAAAGGGGGAGATAGTCATCATACATGTTTTCCAGGACTTCGATGGCTTCGGGGTCCTTCGGGTTGAGCGTGGCCCCGACCATGCGCTCGTGCCAGGTCAGATCCTCCCAGGACGTTTCCAGCTCCACTTCCGCCAGTTCGCGATACTTGGGCAGGCTGAAGACACCGGCCATGTGCCCGAAAGACTGCAGGCTCGGGACAAAGTCCACCCGGCGGTCCTGGCAGAACTCCTGGATTTCCAGGATCTCCTCCGGCGTCAGACCGTCCTGATTCTGGGCGATGTCGGGATCAAAGCGGAACATGAACGGATGTTCGATATACAGCTGGAACATGTTCACTTTGCGGTCGGCGAGATAATCAACCAGCCATTTGATCGTTTCCACGCGCGGGACTTTACCGCGCGATACATCGTGGTAGACACCGCGATAGAGAAAAGCGGGCTCGTCCTGGATAATCATGGCGGGAATCTCGGATCCAAACTGCTGCACCAGTTGCTGGAGCGTTTTGATGCCGTAAAGCAGGCCGCTCGCCGAGCGTCCCGTGATGTGTATATCACCTTCGGCGATTTTCAGCGTATAGCCATCCTTTTTGCCGGGCGCCACAATGGGGGGGTCCTGGACCTGAAGGATAACCGGCTGATCCGTATCGACGGGGTCCAGGCCAAGGCGGTCGAGAGTCACATCGATGCCCGTATTCTCCCGGATCACCTCTTCCAGTTCGCGGACCGCCAGCCACTCGGGACGCTCGATGTTCTTGGGAAGAAAGATGCGCGTTTCCTCCGCAAGGAGAAAGTTCCCGTCTTTGTGCTCGATGGAAGCCGGCGTGGGAACCAGTTCGAGGGGCTCTGGTTCCTGGCCGTTACCGGTAAACGGAAGCGCCATAAGGCCGGCGACCAGTGCTGAGTAGAAATAGCGAGCGTATCGTTTCATGTCGGGTTGTCCTCTAAGGGGCTTCCGCGGCCCATGCGGCGTTGATTTGATTCAAATGGCTTTGGTCTGTGATGCCCTGCCACAGATTCCTCAGGGTATGATAGATGCCCATATCGACCCTGTGGGGCGTGGTCAATTCTTTCAGGGGCTGGATTCGAATAATTTCATGGTCCGAGGGAGAGATACTGGCCTCCACGACGCCGTCGTTGAGATGCCATTCGGGAAGGTTTTCCAGATAAATGAGCTGGTATTCCCGGCCTTTGATGCGGCCTTTGATCCACCCCCCTCTTTTCGTTTTCATCACCACAAATCCGTCGCGCGGGGCGGCTTCCTGCCAGCTCTTTTCTGTCCTGTAAAAGCCGGGCTTCTCGATATACGGCCCTCCGTATTCAGGGCAGAATGTGTCGCAGTTTCCGCATTCGTTACAGAATTCCTGGTAGTTGGCGATCTGATTGGCTTTCTCGATGAAAAAGTGATGCCGCTCGCCCGGGGTCATGGATCCGTCGGATGCCACGAGTATGTCGGAGTATTCAAAGTCGACCTTCGGCGTCGGATAGGTGAAGTTTGCGTCGTTGGGGCAGACGGGAATGCACTTGTTACAGGTGATGCAGTCGAAAATCTCCAGGTGGGAATCGATGCGCTTTGGCGGCTTGCTGTTTTTGTCGGCGTGATAGCGCGGATCCTGCTGGGCTTTTTCCGCCAGCAACGTGTGGTTGAACAGGCTGGCGAGACGAACCGCCTCCTGCCCTTCGGCGCCAAATTCTTCCCAGGCGCGGGCGGCCTGGCCGTGGGCGGAGAGGATATACTCTTCGATGGAGCCAGCTCCCACGGCGTTCATCTCCTTCTCGAGGTTTTTCAGATAGCCGGGAAGCCGTCCATACCCGCCGGTCTTCAGCAAGTCGCTGCACGTGGTGATTGGCACCATGCCGCAGGCCACCATGCCGGGGAAGTTGTCCTTTGTGACACCGGCGCTGAATGAGATGGGAAACTCCGGCCCGAGGGCCTGGCGGAAACGCTCGGTGAGGACCATTGTGATCGCATGGAGGGGCGGGCCGGACAGGAACATGACATCGTTCTCTTCTGTAAAAAAGTCGCGATGGTTGATGACTTCGAGGGTGTTGCTGAACTTGCAGCCAAAGCGCCGGCCACGGATTCTTGCGTAGGTGCTGAGCCGGCGACTCATCTCCACGGCCTCGTCGAATGTCTGGCAGGCATCGTAGGCGTGCGGAGCCACACGAATGCCCTGGTAACCAAGTGTCTCGTTCAGGAGCGGCTCCAAATGGTCCTTGCCGAGCGTGGGGGGATTCATCTTCACGATGACGTCGAGATCCCGCTCGCCCATGAGAAACTCGCAAATCCGCTCGATCTCGCCGGTGGGACAGCCGTGAAAGGTGGAGAGCGTGACGGATTGGGAAATCTGCTTGGGATACTCCAGTTCGCGCGCCCTGGCAAATTCCGAGGGAATCTCTTTTCGCAGGGACTCGATCACGGACGTTGCATCCCTCATGCTGTCCAGATAGCGCTGAATCTTGTCGCTTCGGATCCCTTCCAGGTCGTAGCCGAGACTGATGTCATAGATGACGCTTCCCGGTTTCTGGCGCAGTGATTCGGGGGCGTCCGGGTGCGTCTGGCGCAACATTTCGATCAGCATCATCCCGGCGACGTATTCCCGGAGCGACTCCTCGACGCGCAATTCCTGCGACCATTCGACGTTATAGCCGACATTGGCCATGTCGATACACGGGCGGGGAATGTCGAGCCGGTCCAGGATTTGGACGGTCTTCAGTTCCATGATCCTTGAGCCGGCGATATATGCGAGCACAAGGTTCTGGGCCATTTGCGTATGAGGCCCGGAGGCGGGGCCGACAGGATTGCCAGCGGCGTGGCCATGAAAGGCGACACTGGTGTCAGGGGATTCAGCCGACGGAAGATACCAGCTCCGCCGGGGAAGGTCGAACAGGGTGTCCTGACGCTCCGGTTCCAGGTATAGACGCGTGACAAGGTCGCGGAAAGGTGCGGGGATTAATTCTGCCATGGGCGTAGCATGTCCTCTTCGGTTTTTCAACGGGACAAAAAGCCACAAAACTGCCAGCCGCGCAAGTGTGTTTCGAAGTGGGGGCGGAAAAGCTTTGGGCGCGCATTCACTTTCCCCTCCGCTCGAATGCGGCGGGCGCGAAGCATCCCCGATTACGGCAGGCTTTCCGAAAAACTCCTCCTTGATGAATAGAAAATTGGGGAGGGGCCAGTGGCCGCTCCCCAAATGGATCGGGCTTATGGATTGTCGGAGTTACTCCCTGGCAAGCTTCACTTGGCCGGCTTGCGATACTTCACGATGCCCCACTGGAGCTTGCCGCCGCGGCCGCCATCAACCCAGTGTTGAAGGCCTTTCCTCATGTTTTCGAGGTATTCCTCGGTGCAGTGGCGCACGAGTTGGTCGTATTCCTGGTCGATGGTCTGCTTGACCCGGCCGTAATGAGTGGTCAGGTGCTCGGTCAGGTCTTCCCAGGCTTCGCGTTCCCACCCCAGCGCTTTGGCGTATTTTTCGTAGGTTTCAATATCGCCGAGGGAGGCGAGGTTGATGCGGTCGAGAATCGGCTGCAATTCGCTGGTATCAACGCCGGGAGCCATCATGGGGTCGGTGAAGAGGAACACGCCGCCAGGCACGAGAACGCGGTTGACTTCCTCGAAAATGCGCATGCGGTGGGCGCTGTGGAGGATGGCGTCCTGGCACCAGACAATGTCCATGGATTCCGCGGGTGCGGGGATCGACTCGAAGCTGCCGTCGATCACGTTCACCAGCGCTTCCACGTGGGCTTCCTTGTTCTTTTGGCGGGCCCGTTCGTTTTGCTTTTCGCTGAGATTGAGACAGGCCACATTGCAGCCGTACTTCTGCGCCAGGTGGCGTCCGGTTCCGGAATAGCCCGACCCGATATCGAGGATGCGCGTATCCCGCGTGGGCTCGTCTATATGAGAGAGCATCCGCTCAATAGTCAGGCGGCTGGCATCGGCGATGGTTACGTTGTCCGTCTCGTAAACGCCGACGTGGATGTCTTCTCCGCCCCAGACGAGATAGTAAAAGTGATCGGCGTCTTCGCTGTTGTAATACTCGCGGGCTGTTTCAACCACATCGGAGTAGAGGGGTTCACTCATGACTTGCTGGTCCTTTCCTTCCTCAAAGTAGCTTTTGCTCGCAATATGCACGAAGAAATCCGGTTCGCTGGCATGATAAGTTTCTTTAAAGTCGCCAAAGGTCCTGACGCCGGTGAAACCCACTTCCATCATGAGATTGCGAACATAATCTTTGCGGATCGGGCACATGTTGAGGTGATAGACACTTCCATCGGGAAATTCGTAGCGGAAGCGGGCGAGGCCGTCGTCGACATATTCGGGCTCGGCGGAGACGTTTTCTCCGCAGTAATAATAAATATGTTTTGAGCTGAATCCGTCGTCGAGAAGGCTGTCATAATTTCTTTGGTCAAGGATCAGAATGCCATCGTGCTTGAGGAGGGAATAAAACTCGGCCAGCGCCTTTCGGCGATCCCTTTCATCGAACAGGTGAGTGAAGGAATTGCCCAGGCAAACAATGGCGTCGAACTTGGCGTGAACGTCCCGGCAAAGCCAGCGCCAGTCGGCACAGACTGTTCGCACGATGAAGCCTGCGTCGCGCCCGTTTTGAAATGATTTGGCCAGCATTTCCGCCGAGCCATCCACACTGATGACTTCAAAGCCGGCCCGCAGCAATTGGACCGTGTGGAAACCCGTTCCTGTTGCAACATCCAGGATTCGTTTCGCTCCACGCCGGCGCAATTGTTCGATGAAGAAATCCCCTTCTGAGTCCGCGCGGGCGTTCCAATCAATCAGCATGTCCCACTTGTCGACGAATCCATAGATGTATTCATCTTTGTAGTGCTCGGTGGAGCGGGTCTCGACGGGGTCTTCCCCAAAATCCTGGATATTCTTTGGTTTCACGCTCATCGGCAAATAGTCTCCTTTCTGAAATTCGCGAGCAAATCTCGCGTGCTACAGATGAGGTCCATTCTCTTTTTTGAGTAATAAGTAGGCGGCCATACGACCGGACCATAGCACTCTTATACAGGCTGCTCGGCCAATGCAAGGGAGAGATGAGATAAATGTGGATTTTTCCCCGGCCCGGCAGCGAGTTTTCTTCTTGATCGTCACCGATTTTTTTGGGGAAATACGCTGTTGGCCGTTGATGCTAGGCCCCCAATGTTCCTCGAAAAGGCTTTTTCCCTCCATGTCGGTCATTACTGAAAAACAAGCGCTTAACACGCGCCCCGTGCAATTTCAGCTCAACGGCGAATGGGTTGCCCCGGAAATCGATCCGGAGCGCACCCTGCTCGAAGTTCTGCGCGAAGATTTCGCTCTGATCTCTCCGAAAAATGGGTGTTCCCCCCAGGCGGCTTGTGGGTGTTGTGCCGTGTTGATCGATGGACGCGCGCGCCTTTCCTGTGCCCTGAAAATGGCAAAGGTAGAGGGAAAAAGCGTTGTCACCCTTGAAGGTGTGCCCGAGGAAGACCGCACCCTCGTGGCCGATTGCTTCGCTCGTTCCGGCGGCCTTCAATGCGGGTTCTGTATTCCCGGCATGGCGGTTCGCGCCATCGAGTTGATTGCGAAGAAACCGGATCCCTCGCGCGAGGATATCGCCAACGCGCTGAAGCAGCATCTCTGCCGCTGCACGGGATATGTGAAGATCATCGATGCGATTGATCTATACGCCCGGGCGAAACGGGGCGAGCCGTTGCCCCGGACGGATCAGAGCGGGCGCGTCGGCACGGGACTCGACCGGTTTCGTTCGCAGCAGTTTGTGCTGGGCGATTGGCGCTACATCGACGACATGGTGGTGCCGGGGATGAAATACGCCGCCCTGAGATTCAGCGACCATCCGCGTGCCCTGGTCAAGGGAATTAACCCCGCGCCGGCACTCGAGGTCGAAGGCGTCCATCATGTCTATACGGCTCAAGACGTCCCCGGCAGCCGCTATGTGGGGCTTATTGTTAATGACTGGCCCATCCTGGTTGCGGAGGGCGAAGAGACTCGATTTGTCGGCGATGTTCTGGCGGTCGTGGTAGCGGACAGCCAGCAGCTTGCCCGGGAGGCCGCGCAGCTTGTCGAAGTCGATTATGAAGTGCGAAAGCCCATCGCGAATCCGGATGAGGCGCTGGCTGCCGATGCGCCGAAAATCCATCCGAAGGGGAACCTGCTTTCGTCTTCCAAAGTCAAGCGGGGGGATGCTGAAAAGGCACTTCACGAGTGCGCCCACGTCGTGGACGATGAATTCCGCACTCAGGCGATCGAGCATCTCTTCCTCGAACCCGAGGCCTGCATTGCCCAGCCGATGGAGAACGGGGCGGCGAAACTGCTCGTCTATACACAGGGCCAGGGAGTCTTCGACGACCAGCGCCAGATCGCGTCCGTTTTGGGTTGGAAGCGCGAAGACATCGAAGTCCGGCTCGTCTCCAACGGAGGCGCCTTCGGCGGCAAGGAGGATTTGAGCATCCAGGCCCAGGTGAGCCTCGCCTCTGTGCTTTCGGGTATGCCGGTGAAATGCACGCTGACTCGGGAAGAAAGCATGCGCCTCCATCCCAAGCGCCACCCGATCCGCATGCACATCCGCATCGGCTGTGACGGGGAAGGCCGCCTCGCCGCGATAGAGGCGCGCATGGTGGGGGATAAGGGCGCTTACGCCTCCGTGGGCGCGAAGGTGCTGGAGCGGGCCGCGGGGCACGTTACCGGGCCTTACAAGTATGCCAACGTGGACATCGAGTCGAAGGCCGTTTACACAAACAATCCACCCTGCGGGGCCATGCGCGGCTTTGGAGTGAATCAGGTCGCCTTCGGGATCGAACAACTCCTCAGCCGGCTGGCGGAGAAGGTGGGGATCGACGAGTGGGAGATCCGCTGGCGGAACATTCTGCGACAGGGCGACCGGTTCTGCACCGGCCAAAAGCTCGACAAGCCCTTCGGCATGGAGAAGACGCTGCTCGCCGTCAAGGACGCCTTTCGATCGGCAAAATATGCGGGCATCGCCTGTGGAATCAAAAACGTCGGAATCGGAAACGGTATGCCGGATCTCGGCAAGGCGTCTATACGAATCGAGGATTCCGGAAAAGCGGTGATCCGGACAGGCTTCACGGAAATGGGCCAGGGCCTGTTTACCGTCCTCATCCAAACGGCTTGCGAGGAGACGGGGCTGGCGCCCGAGTGCTTCGAAGCGGCGACGGACACGACGGCCGATCTGGATTGCGGCCAGACCACGGCTAGTCGCGGAACGGTGCTTGGATGCGTGGCAACGCGCGAGGCGGCGCAGAAACTCAAGGCGGATCTGGATGCGGGAAAAACCCTTGCGGACCTGGTGGGCCAGGAATATCGCGGCGATTATGCCTGCACGTATACTTCAAAGCTCGGTGCCGATGTCGAGGAGCCCAAGACGCATCTGACCTATGGCTTCGCCACCCAGGTTGCGATCCTCGACGACGATGGCCGTGTGGCGAAGATTATCGCGGCGCACGATGTGGGCAAGGTCATGAATCCCGTGCTTCTCGAGGGCCAGGTGGAGGGGTCGGTTCACATGGGGCTTGGCTATGCGCTGAGCGAAGAATACGTGTGCGAACAGGGGGAAATCAAAACACCTCGCATCCGCGACCTCCACGTACTGCGGGCGCACCAGATGCCGGAGATCGAAACGATCATGGTGGAGGAGCCGGATCCCGAGACGCCCTATGGCGCCCGCGGGGTCGGCGAGATCGGCCTGGTGCCAACGGCTCCCGCCATTGCCGGAGCCCTGGAAAAATTCGATGGCAAGCGCCGCACCGTTTTACCCATGAAGGACTCTCCCGCCGCCCAGTCCATACTCAATCCCGCCTGGAAGCCCGGCACCACGAAAAAGGTCATGACCTGATGCGCCTGGAATATCTCGCCGATTATCCTGAGCATCTGCCGATCCTGGCCCAGTGGCACTTTCAGGAGTGGGCCTATTTACATCCGGAAGACGCCTCGGTTGCCCGGGAGGAACAGTTCCTGGAGAGAACCCTGGGGAAACGGCGCGTCGGCGTGACGTTCGTGGCACTCGAGGACGAGACGCTGCTCGGCTCCGCCAGCCTGGTGGAATGCGACATGGAAACCCGGCGCGACCTCTCCCCCTGGCTCGCCAGTGTCTATACGGCTCCGGAATACCGCCGCCGGGGCGTTGGGTCGGCACTGGTCCAGCGCGTCATGGAAGAGGCTGCGGATATCGGAACCAGGACGCTCTATCTCTTTACGCCGGACCAGCAATCATTCTACCAGCGCCTGGGGTGGGAGCAATTCGAGCGCGAGCACTACCACGGCAGCGACGTCGACATCATGGCATGGAAGCCTGGGAAAGCAGCCGGGCGTTAGTGCATCGCCGCCTCATCGAAGCATCCAGCCGGAAGCCTGAGCAACTGCCCCCTGATTCAGAATGACCGTGACCTGGTCGGCTTCGGCCTTTCCTCCTGCGAGGTCCACCCAGCCGTCTCCATTAAAATCGGCGGCGTATATCGCCGCGACTGATTCGCCGATAGGATAATAGGCTGGCGCATCGAATGTCCCGTCTCCTCGCCCCCTGTTGAGGGAAATGGTGTCGGCCTGCCAGTTCGAGGCAGCCAGATCCAGATGGCCGTCCTTGTCAAAATCCGCCGAGACGACGGTCCAAGGCTCATCCCCCGTGGGGTAATTCACGGCATCTTCAAATGTTCCGTCTCCTTTGCCGATCAAAATGGAAATCGTATCGCCCCAGCGGTTTGCCACCGCGAGGTCGGGATGCCCATCTTCATTATAGTCATCCGATATAATGGAGTGGGCCGCGACTCCGGTTGGGTAAGCGTCGGGCTCGTCGAATGACCCGACTCCCTGGTTGATAAAGACCGCCGCATTCTCGCTGCTCCAATTGGCAGTTGCAATATCCAGCAACGTGTCTCCATTAAAATCCGCTGCGGACAGGCTCTGGGGAGAAGCAGGGGAATCGATAACAGCGGGGTCTTCGAATGTCCCGTCTCCATTGCCCGGGATGATGCAGAGTTGGCTGGAGGAGGGCAAAACTGCCAGAATATCCAGATGCTCATCGCCGCGTATATCAGCGAGATAAAGTTCCCGTGCGTCTTCAGGAATGGGGACCGTCTCTGTTTCCTGGAAAGTGCCATCGTTATTGCCGGGCAAAACAGAAATAAAGCGGCTGCCGTCGTTGGCCACGGCAAGATCCAGAACGCCGTCTCCGTTTAGATCACCTCCGTGCATGCCGCGCGGAGATGAGCCGGAGGGATAACTCACCGGAGGCTGGAATGTTCCGTCGTCATTTCCCAAAACCACAGTGGCTCGACCAGAATCCCAGCACGCCATCGCGAGATCCATCTGGCCGTCTCCATTGAAATCGGCTGCAAAGAGGTCCGACGGACGATCCCCGGCATCGGAAACGATTGGATCAGAGAAACCGGCCCAAGGGCTCTCGGCGCCTGCCGCGGCCATCAGCCCGAAAAAGAGTGCGCTGTATGCCAGGAGATTGAAGTGTTTCGCGCGAGAGAACATGCCTCCCTCCCTTCCTTGGATTCAGAGTCAGGCCGGTCAAACGAGTCACATTGTTTTCAATACAGCACCCATTCGCTGTTCCCGTCTCCGCGCACAAAGTCAAAGCGCACAGCGCCCGAGTAGATGCGATTGCCGGTCGCGGTGGGATTGCCCACGGTTACGGAGTGAGCGCCCCCGCTGCCCGATACACCGGTGCCAAAGGAAAACTCGCCGAGCATGTTCCACTGGTTCGTCATCCCGGCGGAAGGATGCTGGTCCATTGTAAAGGTGGAGGTTCCGTCCTGGTGGTTCACATTGTATTCCACTTCGATGCTGTTCGTGCTCGATGGGAAGGCGGCCTCCACGGTATAGACACCCGCCACGTCAAAGATGGGCCGGAAAGCGGCCTCCCGTCCCGTTGAGAAAGCGGAGACGTAACGCTGGGTGCCCGAATTCGATACACCCGGCGCCGTGAAGCTGACGGAGGAGTTGGACCAATTGCCGGAGGTTTCAAAATACCACTGATTGTTCGGGCCGGTGGGCGTGCCCTGGACAATCATGGCCGGGGGAGCACCCGTCAGCTCGGGGCGCACGGTGACGTTCATCCGCAGAGCATTGTCCGGCGGCCCGAAGTAACCTTCTGTCTCGTGCTCCAGGGCGAAGCTTTCGGTATAGACGGTGTCGGCGTTCACGCCGGGGGGGACAAGGTCCAGGGTGAACGTGGCTTGCGAACCCGGCGGCACGGTCGAGGGCTCCATCGTGAAGAACGTGTCTTCAGACCCATCGGGCACAAACTCGCTGTTCCGGCCGAAATCGCGGCTCGGGACGATAGCCACTCCATCGGCGGTCCAGGTCTCTGTCCCGATATTCGTATAGACGGCGGTGACCGTCATCGGTTCGCCGGAGCGCGCAAGCACCGGCGCGTCCAGGCTGTTCAGCCGCCCGTCCCAGGCGGCGGAAACCGGGCCGTTGGATGTAATCGCCAGGATATTGGCGCAAGAACGCTCGCCCTGGTGGTCGTAGGCGCCGTTGTCCGACGGATAGTTGACCACGCCGTTTTCCGGTTCACCCGCGGCCCAGAGCGTCGTCGATCCGCCGCCGTCCAGGTTGATGGCGTCCTGGCAGCCGAGTTCCTTGAGCACGCTGGCCAGCTCGGTGCAGCTCATACCGGCGGCCTCAGAGGTGCGCCCGTCCACGGTCATCAGGATCAGCCGGTTGTCACCGGTCAGGCCGATCGCCGACCGGGGATGGCGTGCATTGGCAAAAGTGTTCCCCGCATCGTAGGACTCAACGACTCCGTCCTCGAGAAGCACCGGACCATTGATCATCATGTTCTCCCAGGCGGAATCGATGCTGTTCCATCCACCGCCGGGCTTGCGGTTGATTTCCAGGTCGGTCTTGTTGTCGAAGAGGATTCCCATGCCGTAGGAATTGATATTCGATCCATCGAAGTTATGGATCGTCGTCCCATCGACTTTCAGGTAAGTTACTCCGCCGCCCCAGGGAGCATTGGGATTGTTCGGATCATAGGAGGACGTATTGAAAAAAGTTCCGTTGATGGCGGCTTTGGCGCCGGTAATTTCCTGCGCCTGGACGCTGGTGCGGGCGCGGGGAAAGACCGCCGGATTGGGCCCGGTGGCGGCTTCGCGATAATTGACTTCCAGCGCCGTGTTCGGATTGGAAAGATCCGCTTCCATGTAGGAAACGCTTTGCTTGGCGCCGAAAAGGTCATCGAACTGATAGTAATGCCAGATGATCCCGCCGCCGACTTCGCGTTCGAACCAGACAGCGTCTTGGAGAAGCTGGGCCGGAGCAGTCGAGGCAAATGCCATCAAAAGAAATGCGGTCGCCGCCGCCCGCATGGAGCGCCGTGTCGAAAAGGCCATGAAAAAACTCCCAGGAATGATTGAAGAAAAACTCCTCACCCCCGACAGTTGTCACCCCCGGCGAATCAACTCAAGTGAAATGGCTCCCGGATTCTGAAGGTCCTTGGCCGGGAATTTCCATGGGAACAGGCGTCGAAACTCCGGGTAAACCGCGCTGAATTTCTCTCCTTGCGGCCTCTCAGGCAGAATGGTGACATTCCGCGAAGTTTTTGCGCACACCGGCGGCGCACAAAGCGCCCTTGCCCGTGCGCCCAATGGTTCAGATCGACATACGGAGAGAGTCATGGCCAACGCCGAAAACGCCCCGAAAATCGAGGAAGAAGTCAGCGTCCATCGGGGTGAACCGGATAGCAGGGGCCGGCGCGTGACGCCCTGGAGCTGGGTGCCTACCGTCTATTTCGCCCAGGGCCTGCAATACACCGTTGTAATCCAGTTATTCGTTATCATCTTCTTTACGATGGGCGTCCCCATCGGCAAGACGCTCTTCTGGATCGGCCTGCTCCAGCTTCCCTGGACGATCAAGCCGCTCTGGGGGCCTCTCGTAGACAAGTATTGGACGAAGCGCCGCTGGACCTACACCATGCAGTTCCTCGTCGGCATCGCGTTTGTTGCAACGGCGTTCTCACTCCTTCTGCCAAGCGGCCAATTCTTCGTCCCCGCGGTTTTCTTCCTCTTCGGCCTCGCGTTCGCCGCCGCAACCCACGACATCGCCTGCGACGGCTACTATATGATGGGCCTGAATGAGAAGCAGCAGGCCTTTTTTGTCGGCGTCCGCTCCACCGTCTTCCGCGGAGCGTGGATTTTCTCTAATGGCGTGCTGGTTTTCCTGGCAGGCTACGTTCAGAGCATGACGGGCCTGGAGGAGCAGAGGCTTCCTCTCGTTGTTGCGGAGTCACGGGAAACGGCCGAAGCGCCCGCACAATCGGCTGACGACGTTTTTCAGCTCCAGAACTGGCCGGAAACCGAAGAGCAATCCATCCAGATCATGCCCCAGCCGGAAGCGCCGGCAGGGGGCGAAGCGGAAGGCGAAGGGGGAATCGGTGTTCCCAAAGGCGGCAATACTTATGTGACTGTCCGTCTCTCCCAGCCCCTGGACGAGGGAACGGAGAAAATTGTCACTCTGGAATTTGAAGAAGGAGATTTCGGCTTCAAGATTCCCAAGGAATTCGAGCGCCTTGTCTTCACGCCAGAGAACCGCCAGGAGGGAATCACGGTTCCCATATCGGTCGAGGAGAAAGCGGGAATCGGAGACCAGGATGCTCTCATCGCCAAATCCGGAAATATCGCCTTCAGCTGGTGGCTGGTCTGTTTCGGCTGCGCGATCTTCTTTCTCTGTATCTTCGTCTACCACAGGTTCCTGCTGCCCTATCCCGACAGCGACTATACTGCCCCGGGCAGCAAACCGAACTTCCTCTGGCCGTTGCTTCTCCTTGGCCTCACGATCGGCGTTCCCTGGGCCATTGGCTATGGTCTATACTGGGGCATGGGCAAACTTCGCGAGGACGTGATGGCCATGACCATTGGTCCCCTTGAAGTCGATGCCCTCCAGGACCTCCAGGAATTTGTCGTTCCCGATGAGGAATCCGAGGAGCAACCGGTCGACATCGAAGAACTCGCCGCGCTCGCCGACCAGATTCGCGATGCCGGCCAAGTACAGACCGCCTCGGAACTCCGCAAGGGCCTGAAGTTCCAGGAATACCTGGAGCAACTGGGCATTGCCGATGACCCGGATCTGGAGGCGCGGATCTGGGAATCCATTTCCGCCGTGCGCGAAGACGATACCGTGTATGGCACCCAGCAGGTGCGAACACTCTTCGAGCAGTTGGAAGAGCTGAACCCCCAGGTGCCGGAAGATGCGGATGCGCCGGAAGAAGGCGAAGAACCGGAGGAGGAGCCCACCCTTCCCCGCACGCGCGAGGAGGTGGGCTCGGCGATCGCACGAAGCAGCGCGGCCATTGTCGACGAATTGCCTGAAAACGCGGATCGATTGTTGGGGGCGCTGGCCGCCGCGGAAAAAATCGAATCCGAAATGGCCGAGGAAGGCGAAGAGCCAACCGCCCTCAATCGCGCCGAACTCGACCGCATCGTCACCCTGGCAAGGGAGGCTCCCCGTCCCATCGAGGTCCAGGGATTCACCTTCTTCTTCACCGCCGGACGCCTGCTGATTCTTCTCGCCATCGGCGCGATCATCCTCTGGACGCCGCCGCTCTGGCACGTGGCAAGGACGTTCTTCTATACATTGTCGGATGCCAGCCAGATCGGCTTTGCTGAAGTTTTCGGCACGTTCTTCAGCAAAACCGGAATGGGGATCACCCTCGGTTTCCTGCTGACTTTCCGACTCGGTGAGGCCCAGCTCGCCCAGGTCAAGGGACCCTTCCTTCTCGATGTCGCGGAAAACAACGGCATGGCGATGACCCTGGGCGAATTCGCCTTCACCAACGGCATTGTCTATCTCGCTCTGCTGACCGTCGGTGGGCTAATCGGTGGTTTCATGATCGCGCGCTATGGCCTCAAAAAAGTCATCTGGCCCATGGTCGCGTTCATGCACCTTCCCAATCTGCTTTACCTTTATCTCTCCGAGATGGCGCCTTCGCCGGGAGATCCGCTTTTCGGATCGGAAGGAGGAATCGAAGCGCGCAGCTTTGCCATCAACAGCGTCGTCGGGTTCGAATCCTTCGGCTATGGGCTGGGCTTCACGGCCTATCTGATGGTGATGATCCTCGCCGCCCAGGGCCGATACAAAACGGCCCACTACGCTCTTTGCACCGGCGCCATGGCTCTTGGTTACATGATCCCGGGTATGTGGGCTGGCTATCTCCAGGAACTCACCGGCTACTCCGAGTTCTTCATCCTGGTGATGATTTTCACCCTCCCCGGGATTGCCTTCATTCCTTTCCTGAAGATCGACCCAGACTTCGGTAAGAAAGCCCACACGGAAAAGCAAATGGAAGAGCCGCAGCCCTCGGATGGCGGTGGCTGACCGCTTCGCAGCATTGGAAAATACACAACCCCGGGGGCGGCATTTCACTGCTCCGGGGTTGTTGGTTTCTCCCCAGAAATTGACAAGTTCCACACACGTTTTCCCCAGGCGGCTGTGGAAAAACCTGGGGAAAA
>CAYFUR010000048.1:0-28156 GCA_964346275.1 uncultured Candidatus Sumerlaeota bacterium | reverse complement strand
CGGATGGGGCGGCCGTCGAGCAGCGCAATCTTGACCCGCACCCTTTCGCCGTGGAGCAGGATATCATCAAAATGGCGGCGGAGCGCATAGCGCTCGACCCGGCGGCATTTCACGCCGAGGGTGCTTGTTTCCGTGAGAAGAAACCGCACAAAGCGCTCGCGGTCCTCCGGGCGGCAAAGCACCTCGACGCGGACAGCCGGACGCCCGCGCTTCATGATGAGCGGCGCCAGGTGGGCGTCGAGCGCGCCTTCGCGCAGCGCGCGGTCGATCAAGGCCCCGAGCACCTGGGGCGACTCGTCGTCTATATCCGCCTGCAGCACGTCCAGCTCTTCTTTTTCCACGCCGCCTTGTCCGGCCATGGCAAGCCTCCCGGTCAGAAGTGGTCGAACCCGCTGAGAGAAATCCGTTCGCGCTCTCCCCCGGCGCTTTCCAGCCAGACGCCCTCCCCTTCCTCGACGCGGCCGATGCGCGTGATGGGGACGTCGTCCGATGCGAACGTATAGACGTCTTCCCCGGCTGCACTGGTGCAGAAGAGCAATTCGTAATCCTCGCCGCCGTGGAGCAGAAAATCGGCGGGGCGCGAGGTTTCATGCCGCGCGGCGGAAAGCGCCTGGGAAACGGGGAGGGCATCGCGATGAAAAACAATGGCGGCCTTGCCGGCGCTGGCAAGGCGCGAGGCGTCCCGGGCCACGCCGTCGGAGACGTCGATCATGGCAAGGTCGCCGAAGCGCCGGGCGATCCGCCGGCCCAGATCGAGCCGCGCTTCGGGCCGGACGCAGCGCCGGACGAGGTGCGAGTGGTGCGGCTCGTCGATGAGCAGGCGGCCCTCCAGAATTTCATACCCCGCGGCGGCCTCGCCGGGCCAGCCTGATATATACACGTTTTGCCCGGGGCGGGTGTTGGCGCGGGCGGCGATGGGAACGTCTTCCCCGAGCGTCCCCACAAGCGCCAGCGTCAGCGCCCAATGCGTCGCGCGCACCGTGTCGCCACCGATCAGCCGCATGCCATAGCGCCCGGCGGCGGCGTCGAGGCCGGCGTAGAAGTCCTCCAGGCGGTCGATGGATTCGCTGGCGGGCGCACCAAGGGAAATCAGGCCATAGAGGGGCGTGGCGCCTTTCGAGGCGAGATCGCTGACGTTGGAGGCCACCAGCTTTTCCGCCCAGTGGGCCGCCGTGGCGAGCGGGTGATCGTACCAGCGAAAATGCGTGTTCTCGATCATGGTATCGAGGGTCCAGACGAGGCGGCCCGGGGGCGGGGGCGGCGTGATGGCGACGTCGTCGCCGGTGGCCAGGGGCAGGCCCTCGGTGTGGCGGCGCAGCAGCGGCGCCAAGGCCTCCAGGAAGCCCAGCTCGCCGGTTTCTTTCAGGGTGCGTTTCATGGCTGGTTAAGATCGAGCACGTGCTGGTAAAAGTCCAAGGTCTTTTCCACAAGGCGGTCTTCCGTGAATTCCGTTTCCACCATGCGCCGGGCGTTTTCGCCAAGGCGCTGGCGGAGGGATTCCTCGTCCATCATGCGGACCATCGCCCGGGCGATGGCTTCGGTATCGTCCTGTTCGACAAGGAGGCCGGTCTCCTCGTGGCGCACGGAATCGGGGATGCCGCCGACATTGGTCGCGACGACGGGCAGGCCGACGGCGAGGGCCTCGAGAATCGCCGTGCCGAGTCCCTCGGACCGCGACGGGAGCACATAGCCATCGAGCGATTTCAAGATCGCGGGCACGTCCTGGCGAAAGCCGAGAAACTGGAAACAGGAATCGTCGAGGCCGAGTTCCCGCGCCTGAGCGTCGAGGCGCGCGCGCTCGCTGCCGTCGCCCGCGATGACGAGATAGCAATCGGGCCGTTCGCGCCGAACGCGGGCAAAAGCCCGGAGCAACACGTCGAAGGCCTTTTCCGATCGCAGGCGGCCGGTGCTTCCCCAAAGAAAGGTCTTCTCGCCGAGGGCATCGATTTCCCGGCGCATGGGCGCGGCCCGCTGGCGAAGGCGCGCGAGGTCGGGCACGGAGTGAATAAGCGCCCGCGGCTGGCCGTGGATCGACGGATGGTCTTCCAACTGGCGGTCGATGAATCCGCTGATGGAAATGAAGGCGTCTATACGCGCATAGAGCCAACGGTTCAGAGTGTGAGATTTCCATTCGAAGATATTGTGCTTGGTGCGGATCAGCGGAGGGAATCCGCCGCGGGAGAGCGACTTCGCCAGCACGGCGGCCCAGGTGTCCTGGCTGCCGTGGATGTGGATCAGGTCCGGCCGCCACCGGCGCACATCGGCCATGAGGCGGCGCAGGCCGGGCAGGAACTTCCACGGCTGGGCGGGAGGCCGGAATGTATAGCCGGGCCAGACGTCGAATCCAGCGTCGCGCCCCTTTTCCGCGAGCTTGGAATCGTGGGGCACAGCGAGCGCGATATCGTGGCCGTGGCGCTGGGCGCCAAGGGCTTCCGTGAGGATGCGGTTGGACTGGCCGCCCCATCCGCGCAGCATGTTGGTATGCAAAATCCGCATCAGGCGCCCGGGGCTCCCTTGCTTTTCCAGCGCCGGCGATTCTTGCGTTCGTGGATCAGGCTGTAAAGGGGGCTGAAGAGATAGCGGAATTTCAGTCCCGTGCGGCCGGGCTGAACCATGGCGCGTTTCAGCGTCCACCGCTCCTCCGGGCCGTTGCGGTTGCCGCGGATTGTCGAAACGGCGAGGCGATAGCCGGCGTCTTTCACGGCCTGGATCACCTCCGCGTTCCAGTTGCCAAAGGGATAGCAGAAGCTCGCCACTTCGGTCCCCAGCGCATCCTCGAGCCGCGCCTTTGAATCGCGAACTTCGCGGCGCAGGGTCTCGGCATCGAGACGCGCCAGCCGCGGGTGCGTCAGCGTGTGGCTGCCGATGGACATGCCTGCGTCCAGCATTTCGCGCATCATGGAAACACCGATGCGATCGGCGCGACTGCCGCCGAGGGAATCCCCGGCGACGACGAAAAAGGTCGCCCGATGGCCCGCCTCGGCCAGCAGCGGAAAAGCCTTCTGGTAATTGTCTATACGCCCATCGTCGAAGGTGATCCAGGCGGTTTTGTTGAGCACGCCCGGCTCTTCGATTCCGCGGTCGTATTCCTCTGGAGTCACGGATCGGATTTTCATGGAGGTGAGCAGCGCAAGCTGGCCGCGAAACTCTCCGGGAGGGACGTAGAGCCCGGCATGCCGGTCATCTTCCCGGGGAGGGGGGTCTATATAGTGATACATGAGAACCGTGCTCATGATGCGGCCGCCGCGTGGTGTGATGAAAGCGGGCGGAAGGCGTTCGGCCCTCCGCCCGATGGTTCACTGGCAAGAAGCTGGTTCTGCGCGGGAGAGGCAGGCGCGGCTGCCGGATCCCGTTTGTTCGGTTTAGATATGGATCGCCATCTCTTCGGCGGCGCCGGCGGCTTCCATGATCGCTTCGCTGAGCGTCGGATGGGCGTGGATGGTGTGGTGAATATCCTCGAGGGTCGCCTCCATGGAACGCGCGAGACAGATCTCGGCAATCATTTCCGTGGCTTCGCTGCCGACGATGTGGGCGCCGAGAATCTCGCCCCAGCGCTTGCCGAAGATGATCTTCACCATGCCGTCGGCCTCGCTGGAGGCCACCGCCTTGCCGGAAGCGCGGAAGGGGAAGGTGCCGACTTTGTATTCGAGCCCCTGTTCTTTCGCCTGATGTTCGGTCAGGCCGACGCTGGCCACCTGCGGCTGGCAGTAGGTGCATCCGGGGACGTTATCGTAATCCACGGGCTGGGGCTCGAGACCGGCGATATTATCGATGCAGACAACGCCTTCTGCGGAGGCCACGTGCGCCAGCCAGGGCGGGCCGATCACATCGCCAATGGCATAGATGCCTTCCACATTGGTGCGATACATATCATCGGTCTTGATGTGGCCCTTGACAATCTCCACACCGAGATCCTCGATGCCGACATTCTCCACGTTGCCCGTCACGCCAATGGCCATCAGCGTGCGCTCGCTCTCCACCGTGTGTTCCTTGCCGTCCTTTTTATAAGTGACCTTGGTCTTGTTCTTGGACTTTTCGACCTTCTCCACCGCGGCGCCGGTAATGATTTTCATGCCGCGTTTCTGGAAGGCGCGGGAAACCACCTTGCTGGACTCATGATCCTCAATGGGAAGGATGCGATCCATGTATTCGATTACGGTGACTTTCGTGCCCAAAACGGCATAGAAGTAGGCGAACTCCGAACCGATGGCGCCCGCGCCGACAACCGTGAGCGTCTTGGGCACAGCGTTAAGGCTCATTGCTTGACGACTGGAAATCACCCGGTCCTTATCGATTTCCACTCCCGGGAGGGACTTGGGCCTCGCGCCGGTTGCCACGATGATGTGTTTCGCTTCGATTGTGTCTTCGCCGCCTTCCCGCTTCACATGGATCTTTTTGTCCTTTGTGATGCGGGCTTCGCCGTTGATGGCGGTGATTTTGTTTTTGCGCATGAGGAAATCAATGCCCGAGGACATCTGGTCGGCCACATCGCGGCTGCGCTTGATGATGCGGCCAAAGTCGAATTGGGGGTTCTCGACTTTAATTCCCCATTCCGCGCCGTGCTTGAGTTTATCGAAAATCTCGGCGTTTTTGAGCAAGGCCTTCGTGGGAATACATCCCCAGTTCAGGCACACGCCGCCGAGCTTGTCCCGTTCAATGACGACGGTTTTCAGCTTGAGCTGCGCCGCTCGAATCGCGGCCACATAGCCGCCTGGTCCACCGCCGATCACTGCGACATCGAAAGACTGAGCCATTCACATTGCTCCAATTTGAGAATGCGCGGGCCATGCTGCCCGGCTGAGGTTTGTTATCAGTATCCCCGGGATGCCAAAGCGTCAAGGGAGAGCCGTTGAATGGCGCCTGGCAACCCGGCCGTTTTTTCGATCGCGTGATTCGAGGCTTGACAGAGCGGGGGAGGAACGGGCTTCTTATCGCGCCTCAACGATCCCCGGAAGGACTTCGGAGAATGAAAAGAACATTTCAGCCAAACAACCGCCGCCGTGTGAAGAAGCACGGATTCCGCGCACGCATGTCGACCCGCAGGGGCCGCGAGGTGTTGGCGCGGCGCCGTAAGAAGGGCCGCCGCCGCATCAGCGTGTCCGGCTGATCGCGATCCGTTATGCCCACCGGTTCGCCGGAGGATCGCGACCAGCGTTTCCCGCCCAACCGGCGGATTCTCACCAAAAAGCAGTTTCAGAAAATCTTCAGGGAGGGACGCCGTTATTCGCGTCCCTCGCTTGTTGTTTATGCGCGGCGCCGGCCGGAGGAGGAAGACTCCTGGTCGCGCCTGGGCCTCGCCGTCAGCCGCAAAGTCGGCAAAGCCGTCGTACGCAATCGCACCAAGCGCCGCCTGCGTGATCTTTTTCGCCGCCATCAATGGGAAATCAAGCCGCCTTGCGATCTGGTGGTCATCGCCAGACCGGGAGCGGCTTTCCTGGAGACGGCTGATCTGGAAAGCGAATTCCTCCTCGCCGTGAAAGCGGCTGTATCGAAAAAACCAGGGAAAGCTTCCCCCCGGCGCTCCGACTAAGGAAATTCCAGCCGGGAAGGCATGGCCGCTTTTTAGCACCGACCCCTTACACATCTGTTATTATTGATATTAGGCGAACCCTAACTTTTTCCATTGTGAGAAAGGCGGGATTGTTTTGTTCTCAAGGCGCCGTTGGGAGAGAGCTGATTCAGCCCCGCGCTGGATAATTCGACCCATCTGCACCACGAAACTCTGCCCTTTGGGACTGATCGTCATGTCCAAGTCTCTCCGACAGGTTCTCTCGCGGCTCGAGCACCTCGAAGTCCTTTATAAGATCACCAATATCGTCAACACGACGCTGGAACCGAGAGAGATCCTGCGCCTGCTGCTCGAGGAAGTGGTGCGCATCACCAATGCGACCAGCGGCTCCATTGCCATGGTGGATCATCGCAAGGGTGTTCTGAACATCGAGACGGCGATCAACATCCATCCGCGGCTTTGGCGGTCTTGCAAGCTGGAGATGGGTGTCGGTGTGACGGGCTATTCGGCGTGGATGGGCAAGCCAATCCGCGTGAACGATGTTTCCTCCGATCCGCGCTATGTGCGTTTGAAGGCGGAAATCCGGAGCGAGATGGCGCTCCCCATGTTGCTGAAGGGCAAGGTCATCGGCGTGATCAACGTGGATTCAACGCGGATGGGCGCCTTCAGCGAGGAAGACGAAGAGCTGTGCATGGCGGTGGCCAACCAAAGCGCCCGGGTGATCGAGACGGCACGTCTCTATGAGGCGGTGAAGGCCCACGCTGATCAAATGGAGGCGCTCTTCACAGTCGGCAGCACGCTCATCATGCCGGGACCGCTGGAGCAGCTTTTCGACCGCGTGGTGCAGGAAGGCCAATCCCTGCTCAACGGCAAGGTTTGCGTTCTCATGCAGACGGCGGAAGAGAGCACCCTGCGCACATGGGCCATTGCGGGCGCCAGCCCCGCCTGGCGCAAAAAACCGCCCGTGAAGATCAACGATTCGCTGCTGGGCCAGGTGGTAAAGAAGAAGACTCCGCTTCGGGTCAACGATGTCCACAGCCAGGCGAAATTCCGTTACGCCGAGCTGGCTCGCGAGGAGGGGCTGACGTCGCTGCTTGCTGTGCCCGTGATCTATCAGGACGACGTGCTGGCGGTGCTGGCGCTTTACTCCGAGGAGCCACGGCGCTTCCGTGAGTCGGAGGTGCGCCTGCTGCAGCTTCTGGCCAACCAGGGCGCCATCGCCATCGAGAATGCGCGGCGCATGGAGCGTCTCGTGGCCCTGGAAGAATCAATGCGCCAGGCCGAACGGTTCTCGGTGCTGGGGACGCTTGCCGCCGAAATCGCCCACGAAATCCGAAACCCCATCACGATCATCAATATGCTGATCCATGGTGTGCGGGAGAAGGCCAGCGAAGATCCGCAAACGCGCGAAGATCTGGAAATCGTGACCCAGAAGCTCGACCGGATTAATCACATCGTGGAACAGACTTTGAGTCTGTCAAAGACGAGCGAGGCCAAGACGCGGCCCTATAATTTGAATCAGATCGTCGATGAACTCTTGCTGTTTTTGAACTATAAACTGGCCAAGCTGGGGATCGACGTGAAGACCCAGCTCGACCGCAAGCTGCCCGACGCCCCGATGGACCCGGGACAGATCCAGCAGGTGCTGATGAACCTGCTTGTCAACGCCATGGAATCGATCGGCGAAAACGGCCAACTGACCATCAAGACGCGCATGGCGAAAGATCGAAAGCTGGGCCAGTGCGTCCGTTGCGCCATCAGCGATACCGGCGCGGGGATTCCGAAAGAAACCCTGGAGAGCCTGTTCGAGCCATTCTTCACCACACGCGAAGATGGAACGGGGCTGGGGCTCTTTATTTCCAATAAGCTGGTTCGCCGCCATAAGGGCCACATCAAAGTGAAAAGCTCCCCGGGCAAGGGCAGCACCTTCACCGTTTCCATCCCGTTGAACCCGGAAGAGTGTGAGTGATGAGAGCAAAGCAATTTATCCTGGTGGTGGATGATGAACGGGACGTGATCACGGGTTTTCGCCGGGTCTTTGCCCGCGACGAGGTGGAAATGGGCGCGGCGCACAGTGGTGCCGAGGCGCTGGAGATTATCAAGCGGCGGAGCCCGGACCTGGTGGTGATGGACCTGCGCATGCCGGGCCTCGATGGATTGCAGACGCTCAAGCGCATGCGCGCCCTTGATCCGAAATTGCTCATTATCCTGATGACCGCCTTCAGCACCTCGGCGAATGTCATCGAGGCGATGAAACATGGCGCCTACGATTACCTGGTGAAGCCATTCGGCGTGGAGAAACTGCGCGAGGTGGTGCTCGAAGCACTCAAAGTCGCCCACGACACGCGCACGGTGGTCAATTACGAGCCGACGCTGGAGGAAGAAGAAGTCGGCGACATGATCATCGGCAAGTCCGAGGCCATGCAGAATGTCTATAAGACCATCGGCCAGGTCGCCAGCAGCAATGCCACGGTCCTGATCACGGGGGAGAGCGGCACGGGCAAGGAACTCGTCTCGCGGGCGATCTACAGCCACAGCGAGCGGGCAAATAAGCCCTTCGTCGCCGTGAATTGCGCCGCGATTCCCGAATCCCTGCTGGAAAGCGAGTTGTTCGGCCACGAACGCGGCGCCTTCACCAGCGCGACCCAGCGCCGCATCGGCAAATTCGAGCTGGCGAATGAGGGGACGCTCTTCCTCGATGAGATCGGTGACATGTCCCTCGCCACGCAGACCAAGATCCTGCGCGTCCTGCAAAGCGGGGAATTCGAGCGTCTCGGCGGCACGGAAACCGTCAAAGTGGACGTGCGGATTATCGCCGCCACAAATCGGAACCTGGAAGCGCTCATGGATGAAGACCGCTTTCGGCCGGACCTCTATTACCGCCTCAATGTGGTGCGCCTCCACATGCCGGCGCTTCGCGAACGGAAGGGCGATGTGACAATGCTCATCGAGTATTTCCTCCGCCAGTCCTTGAAAGACCGGCCGGGAAAGAAGCTCAACATGAGCGCCTCCGCCATGGAGAAGATGGAGAACTACGAGTGGCCCGGCAATGTGCGCGAGCTTTCAAACACCATCCGCAACGCCGTGCTGACGGCTAAGAGCGACACGATCCTGGAATCTGATATTCGACTGACAGGGGAATCAGGCGACGGCCAACGCCAGAACATGAATCTCGCCGGCGCGCCCCATGCCGTGGGCGCGACTCCCCTGGTAAACAAGAAACCGGAACAACGCGCCGTGGCGGATGATTTTCGCTTTCAGGACATCGAAAACATGGTCGAGCCGATTTTTGATTCCCTGGCAGAGGCGCGGGAACGCGGACATAAGTTCTCCACCTTCGACGTCATGGAGCGCGCCCTGCTCGTCCATGCCTTGAATGCCACCAAGGGCAATCAGCTGCGCGCCGCGAAATTGCTCGGCATCACGCGATCCACACTCCGCAAACGCATCAGCCGCTACGGTATCCAGATCGACACCCGCGTTCGCCGCACGACGGAGTGAGTTCATCTCCCATGCATATACACGTTCTTTACTTTGCCACGCTCAAGCAGGCCACCGGCGGAAAAGCCGGCGAGCTTCGCCATGTCAATGATGGTGCAACGATCAAGGACGCCATCGATGAATTGGTGGTGGAATATCCGAAAATCGAGGCTTACCGCGCATCCATGCTCGTCGCGCGGAACCAGGAATGGGCGGCCCCGGAAACCCCGCTCTTCGAGGGAGACGAACTGGCGCTCATGCCTCCGGTCAGTGGCGGCTGAGAATCACCCCTCGTATCGGCGAGCAGTCCGGAAAGGGGATGAGGCCTCACTTCAATCCTTCCTCGTAAACCTCGTCGGCCAGGGCGAGCCACTGGCGCGCGGTCTTCTCCCAGCGAAAATGGGCGGCGTTGCGGCGTCCGCGTTCAATCACATCCAGGCAAACATCAGGATCCATCAACTCTTCCATTCGCTCGAGGAGCTGGCGGGGTGAACGCGGGTCGAATGTCAGGGCGGAATCGCCGACCACCTCGGGCAGCGACGTCGCGTTGGAGCAAATCACGGGACAACCGGCGGCCTGGGCCTCGAGCGGCGGCATGCCGAATCCTTCGTAAAGCGATGGGTAAACAAAGGCGTCCGCGTTCTGATAGAGCAGCTCCAATTCCCGGTCGTCCACCATTCCAAGGCGCAGCAGCTTGCCCGTGGGGATCGTATAGAAGGCCCGGCGAAGCCTGGGATCGGGCGCCGTAGGCCCGGGGCCACCAGTGAGAACAAGCGAGTATTCCGGATACCGGCGGGCAAAGCGTTCGAAAGCCAGCGCCAGGACCGCCACGTTTTTTCGCGGGGACAGTCCCCCGGAATAGAAGAGATAGGGACGCCGCAAGCCTATTCCTTCGAGCCGCGACCAGGTTTTCTCATCTTTCTCGGACCATGGGCGGGGTGCCCAGCGCCCTTGGTCGACTCCGGGGGGAATCGGGCGAAATCGGGAAGAATCCACTATGGGAAACAAGTCCTCCGCGTCCCTGGCTGTATAGCGCGAATCAACGTGCGTACAGGGAGCCCGGCGCACAGTTCGCCGGACCATCAGGCGCATATACAAGGAATCCCCGAGAAGGTATTCCCTCCAGCGATACTTCTCCGGCTGGGGGAAATACATCAAGTCGTGAATCGTGGTGAAGCCGGGGATATTGAGCCGTTCGGGCAGGACCAGCTTGATATTATACAAAACCGCGTTCTTCTGGCGGTTGGCGTACTGGGGCACGGTATGGTGATCCCAGAGAATGCGGCTTCCCGCCCTTTGCGGCAGAACCACTTCCCGGATCGCCTCGTGGCGCACGGGAACCAAGCCTTTCTGGCCCGTGAGCACCTCGATTGTTCGTTCCTGGCGCGCGGCGATGGGCGCCGCGGCCCTCAGGAGCGCCTCGGCCATCTGGCGGACGCCGCCCCACGGCACTTCGAAGATTCGTCCCATGAACAGGATTTTCGGCGGTGTCATGCGCTGCCTTCCTCCAACGAGAGGGCGACAAACTGATGGAGAGCACGTCCCAGCGCAAGCGGCGTCAGCTCCGAGGCGCGCTTGAGGCCTTTCTCCGCGAGTTCGTTGCGGAGTTCTTCGTCTCCGGAGAGTTGGCGGATGGCGCCAAGGATTTCATCGTCGTTCTCTGGATCGGCAAGCAACGCCGCGCCACCCGCCGCTTCCTCCATGGCGCCGCCGGACGATGTCAGCACCGGGGCGCCCTGGGCCATGGCTTCGATAATCGGAAGCCCGTAGCCCTCCGCCAAGCTGGGAAATGCAAAGAAGGCACAGTTGCGATAGAGCGCGGCCAGTTCACCATCGCCGACATATCCAAGACGGCGGACGATGCCCCGGCGTTCCTGGGCGTCCAGCCACGGATCGATCGGATCGACGCGCGGCCAGGTGCTTCCCACGATGACGAGGGGGATAAACCCTTCGGGATCTTCCTTCTTCCAGCGCAGGAAGCAGCGCACCAGGCGGCGGATATTCTTGCGTGGAATCAACGTTCCCACGAAAAGCGCAAAGCGCCCGGGCAGGCCCTTCGGCAGGCGGACTTCCGATTCCGATGGATGCAGGCACGGCGTCATGGGAAAGACATCAATAGCTTTTTCCAGACGGGGAAAAAGCTGGCGCGCGCGACCAGCGGTGAATTGAGAAATCGCCGCAATGCGGCGGGCGCGTCGGAACGTCCGCGGAACAAGCAGTGTATAAATCAGCCGGATATGCGCCGGCTGCGAGGCTGGGTCGTCGCGGTAAAGCAAGTCATTCAAAAGCACGCTGAATGGCGGGGCGGAAAAGGGGGTGAAAATGGGCTCGGGGATGACAATGAGGTCCGCGCCTTGCCGACGGGCCCACCGGGGCAGGCGGAAAATGCGGTAAAGATACATGCTGCGCGACGGCAGGACGAAAAATCGCACGCCCTGGCATTCGAGCCTTTCCCGCAACCCCCCGTCGATCCGGTGGGGCCAGCAGGAGACGCACACGACCGGCCCGGCCTGCCACTCCCCCGCTTCCATGACAGCGCAAAGACCGCCGAGAAGGCTCTCCACCAGGCGGCCGATGCCTGCCCGCCTGGGGTCGTTCGCGTTGGAGATTTCGAACAGAATGGCCATGCCTCAGCTCGCCGGGAGGGTGTTTGCCGTATCCCGCGATGAGGGCGCGGAGGTGTCCCGAGACGCAACTCGGAACTCGCCGATGGGAATCTTCCGCCAGGGAAGATGCGATTTGCAGGAGATTTGCCCGCCCGGCGCCATTGGGGCCGGAATTGTGGACGAATCGGCTACTTGACCCAGAAGCCGCTGACGCCATGTTTGCGCTCATATTCGCGCTTCATCGGGAACCACGCGAAAAACGCCAGAAGCGCCAGCGATCCCATGATGCCATACATGAGCGGGAGCGCCTCGGCATCGGTCATATCAAAACGCGTGGTGAGCAGGTTGAGGAGCAAGGAGCTGCCGATGTTGCCGAAGAAGATCGCCACCATGCCAAAGGTGAGGCCAAAGAGTGTCTGAGCGCTGGACTTCAGCTCGCGCGGCGCCTCGCGATGGATAAAGATCACCCCGCATAGATAGGCCAGCCCGAAGGTAAAGAGGTGCAGTGTGTTGGAAAGAAAGATCACCGGCGGCGTCGGGCTGATCCAAATCATCCAGTAACGCACGGCGACCGCCGCGGGAATCATGGCGAGGAGCGGCATGAGGCGAATCGTGCGCAGGACCTCGTTGCCGAAGAAGAAGATCGCCATTTCGCAGAGGGCGGCAAAGGCCAGACAGGACGTCGCCACCATCGATGTCGAGCCAATGACGCGTAGGAGCTTGGTCTGCATCACGTGAGGCGGACCGCCGACCCAGTGGAAGAGAAACACGAAGATCAGGAACTTTATCATGAGGGGATTGGAAAAAAGAAGCTTTTGAGCCTGCCGGAAACTGAGACGGCCCGCCTTGAGTCCGGTGCGTTCTTCCGGGGTGGCATCGCGGAGGAGCATCAGACTGAGGACAAACATCAGCTCGAAAAAGACGAGGATCGGCCACATGATGGCCGGGGTGAAAACCGGCTGATCGGCCAGCCATCCCACGGAAACGGAGAGAATCGCGAAACTGAGCGAGCCGAGGAACCGCATGCGGCCGTAGAGTTCTTCGCCCCGGCGGCTGTCAAGCACCAGGGCATTGTAGAGCATGATCCGTTGCATGAAGAACAGGGCAATGCCTACCATGCCGAGAGCGAGCCACCAGCGCTGGGCCGGAAGCAGCGGAAACAGGGCGGCGACAAGGCTGGCCACCACGGACATGAATTTGAGAAGGGTGGTGCGCTTCATCACCTGGTCGGCAAGGTAGCCATAGAGCTGAACGGTGAAAAGAGCGCTGAGGGCCTGGACGGAAATGAGGAAGGCAATGTCACTTGCGGAGACGCCCAGCGAGTCCAAGTATATGGGCAGCATGGGGAAGAAGGCAGCTACAAGACCAAATTGCCAGACAAAGCCCAGGGCAAGGCGCGGCGGGGAATTGGGAATGGACACGTGAGCCGCGCCGGGCTCTTGGCCGGGCGCTTCTTCTCGAGAATCTTTCTTTGGATATTGTGTATCTGATGGCGGCAAAAAAAACCTCGAAACGAACTTCAGAATTCCACGGAGTGGTGCTGGTGGATAAACCCGCGGGAATCACTTCGCATGATGTGGTCGACCGCGTCCGCAAGATTTTTGGCACCCGGCGTGTCGGACACACCGGTACCCTCGACCCCCGGGCCACAGGATTGCTCGTTCTTCTCCTGGGGGAAGCAACCAAGATTTCCGAATACCTCATGGGGCTCGACAAATCCTATGAGGGAACGATGAAGCTGGGCGTAACCTCCGATAGCTTTGACATGGACACGGAGCTGCGCCCCGGCGGGGGCAAAGAATTTCCCAGGGACCTGGAAAAGCTTCAGGACCTGGCCGCCGAGCTGACCGGCGAAATCGACCAGGTGCCGCCAGCCTATTCCGCAAAGAAAGTCGGCGGCAAGAAGCTCTATGAATACGCGCGCGCGGGGGAATCGCCCGAGGTGGAACCGCGCAAGGTGCGCATCGATGATTTCGAAATTCTCACGCTCGAGGACGACCTTTGCGAATTCGGCGTCGATTGCTCCTCGGGCACCTATGTGCGCTCCATCGTCCACGACTTCGGAGAGAAGCTGGGCTGCGGGGCGGTGCTGGCGGAGCTTCGCCGCACGGATGTGGGGCCTTTTGGGATCGAGGACGCCTGGACCCTGGAGGGGCTGGAGAACCTCGAGGGGAAAAGTGATAAGCTTTCCGCAATCATACCGATCCGGCGCGCACTCGCCCATATGCTGACAGTCTATCTCGCATCAGGCGCGGAAACATGGATTCGCCGCGGCCAGGCGATCCCCCACAACATGGTCCAGACCGAGGACGATGCCTATCCGGGGAGGGCCAGCACCGTGGTGCTGACGCGGTTGAACGGCCATGCGGTGGCGCTGGCGCGGGTCGACCCGGCGCCCATGTCTCCCCCGCCGCGGGCGATGTATGGCGCCGTGGCTCCATGGTATCAGCCGATCAAGCAGTTCGAAATCCCGGTCTCCGAGGACGAGTGAACCCGACATGACGGTCCGCCTGGTCAGTTGCGAGTTTTGCTCGCGCATGAGCGATTTTCAGGCAATGCACATGTGCCCCGTCTGCCGGAAGATCATCTGCAAGCGATGCAAGCACGCGGGGCCGCTGCGGCCCGGCCATTGCGCCAAGGAACCGCCCTGCGAGGGACAGGATAATCCGCCGCGGGAAGGATGACCTCGAATTTCCGGCGCCCGGCTTATTCGGCGGAAACGGGTGGAGTTCCGTCTATACGTGCTTCTTCCCGCCGGGCCGTCACAGCCGCCCCGGCGGTGGCGCCCACGAGAAAGTAAATGAGAAAAGCCGTAATCCAGTAATGGGGGATCGGCGGTTTCAGCAATTCATAGTATTTCACGACGGGAATCAACGACCAGGCGACCATGACGGCAGAGAACCATCCGTCGCGGATTTCGCCCCGGATCCAAAGCAGGACTGTCAGAAAAAAGGCGGGCAACACCCAGGAGAAATGATTAATCTCCAGCAAGGGAGAGAACATCAGCAGCATCACATAGCTGAAAACGAAAAAGGCCTTTTGGTTTCGTCCTCCGCGCCAATGCCACAACGCGGCCATGCCGAGATAGACAAACCCGTAAAAGACATTCCAACCCAGGGCCCAATGGCTGTAGCCCGAAGGCGTTTCCAAGACCGAGGGATTCAGCAGTTCCGCTGTCATCCGGTGGGGCGAGTGGGAAATGTGGATCCAGTAATGCCCCACACCGGGGAGGACGTCGCGGTAGAGATCGGCCTCCACTTTCCACCATCCCGACAGGAGGAGAAAGAGGGCATACGCCGCGATCACCGCGGCGAATCCGGCGAGGGCTTTCCACCGCCTCATGATCACCAGAGGCGCCACAAAGAAGACAGGCACGAGTTTGTTCAGTGTGAACAGTCCAAGAACGAACCCGGAAGCCACGGCCCGCCCCTTCCAGAACAAGACGGCGAAAAGGCAGGAATAGAAGAAGATCGAGGCATCCAGATTGCCACTATGAACAATCACGTGGAGCGGCCGGAATTCGGCGGCGAGGAGAAGCACCAGCGGCGGCCAGTAGTCCACCAGGAATCTCCGCACCTTCGCCCGGGCCGGATGCGCTCCGTCCTCGCCGCTGGGCTGCTCCGGCTTGAGCGCGAAAGCCAGTAAGAGCATGCCCGCCAAAATGCACATCACATTGCCAGCGTCCCAGAGGACTTCGGCCTCTTTCCGGGGCAACAGGGCAAGATGCAGGAAGGAAAACCCCACAAACAACGGATAGTTGAAAGAATACGGCTCGCCGCTGTCGTAAGGATTCTCGCCCCCCAACAGCGCCTGGGCCGCGTCCCAATGCTTGGGATAGTCCACGCCGGGGGTGGCAAAGGCCCTGTGAGCAATGTCCTGATAGAAAAAAGCGGAGGCGAGAATCAGGAGGAGGGAGAAGAGCCACCATCGTTTTGCCGCGCCGCCGCTTTCTTTCATGATCAGGGAAGAGTGACTTTCAGGTTCGATGTTTTGTCCGCGGAAACGCGGATTTCGCGTTCGATTGTCTCGCCCTTCTTGCGCGAGAAATAAAGAGTATAGCTGCCCGGCTTGACGTTCGGGATCCCGTAAAACCCGTCGGCGCTGGAGAGATAGACGTAATCCCGGCCCGAAAGGGCAACCCAGCAATCGACGACCGGCTTGCCGTTCCCATCGGACACATAGCCCATGATCTGGCCCGTGCGGCCGGGTTTCATGTGCGCGGGCACGGGAGTGCGCGCGCGGTTTGGATAAATCTTTGATGCCGCCTGTTTCCACTCCATGGAACTCGGGCCGCTGTAACTGTAGAACTGATTGCCGCCGAGCTTGAGGGCCCGCGCGATCGCCACGTGGCGCGCCTGGTCGGGCCAGAGGGGCTGGGGATCGTAGGAGCTGCGCGTGGTGGACCCCGGCCAGATCGGCCGCCCCGAGCGATTGTGCTCCATCCAGTCGAGCACCAGCGTGCCATAGTTCGGCTCATCATCTTCCATCCCCCAGTAGACCTGGGGCATCAGTGCATCCACGATTCCCATGCGCAGCCATTTTTCCGGTTCGACGCCGAATTTGTCCGTATCGCTGAAGGTGCGATAGCCGGGGATGCGGTTTTTATCCGCAATGCCGAACGGCCCGGCACTCACCAGCATTTGCGGGTCCTTGGTCTTGCAGATGACATAGAGGTCGGAAAGGAAGCGGGCAAGCTGGTCGAGCTGCCATGCTTTCAGGTCGTCTATACCACTTGGGTTGCCGCGCCCTTTGAATCGTTGGACGGAAACCGGATCGCGCGAGACACCGTTGGGCATGCCCGTCCGGTCGTCGAGAGAGATTCCGTCCACATCGTAGCGCTGAAGAAAATGGACAACCTGCCGCCGGAGATAGGCATTCACGGCGGGGTTGCCGTGGGTCAGCCAGACATAGTCGTCGGCGCCCCATTGGCGCGGGTCGCCCCGGCCGTCGTGGATCACCCCACGGGCGGTGCTGGCCTGGCGGGCGTCCGCCATGCGATAAAAGGGGTGATCCTTGTCCGCGGGCAGATCCTTCCCGCCGCTCTGCCAGATCACGGACAGGTTAAACCAGGCGTGGAATTCGATGCCATTCTGGCGGGCGGCCTCGATGGCCATTTTCACGGGATCGATCTGGCGGGCGCCGCTGCTAAGAAGCGGCGAAAAGGGTTCCTCCGGCGAGGGATAAAGCGTATCCCCCTGGCCGCGCACCTGGACCACGGCGGCGTTCATGTTGGAAGCGGCGAGGGTCTGCATCATCTGCTTCATGGTGCTTTCGATCCGCGCCGCGCCGCCATTGCTCCATTCGAACCGATTAATCCACACGCCGCGCCATTCTTCCGAAGGAAATGCGCCGGTGGGCCGGACGGTCATCGAGCGCGTATTGGGGTCCTCGCCGGTGGAATCCTTCGCGCGGACAAGGAATTCATAATCCCGCCCGGGAGACAGGTCGAGAACGACCCATTCGGTTCCGTTCACCTCGTCCAGCAGTTCCCACTGCCCTGATTTCTTTGTATAGACGCGATAGTCAACGGACCCGTCCCTGCTGTCCCCCCGGGCGCGATCCCAGAACAAAACGGCGGCGCGGGGGGCGGGGAGGGCTTTCTTGAGTCCGCTGAACTGGGGGGCCGCGGAGAGTGTCGAGCCAAGCAAGACAAACAATAAACAGATCAAACCGCGATTCACTGGGGAACTCCTTGTTGGGAGGGTTTCGTTTTCTGAAGGTATTGATAATCCACAACATCTCCGTTGCTGGTGGTGCCGTTATTCGGGTTGTAGAGACGCGCGGCCACGCCGGGCCATTCCAAATCTTCGAGCGCCTGGATATCATAATCCTGGTCCGGACCCGCGCCCCACACGACCAGGTCTCCGCCAACAAAGGCAAATTGAAGAAGCCGCCCGTCGTCGAAAAAGGGATCGGGGGCGGGCTCGCCCAGATAAGCAATGGGCGTGGTCAGATACCGATAGCGGACCGCCAGCTCCTCCGGCGTCGCGGCAAGGCCCTCCACCGGCGGGAAGGCATTGGAGTCCACCCGGTAGGCGCGGACCGCTTTGCGCAGGGCCTCCATCCTGCCAATGGCTTTGCCGATATCGACCATGGGTTTCATCTCCGCCTGGAACCTATCCGCTTCTTCGCGGGCCTGGGCGATTTGCCGTTCCAGCCGCCACTCGCGATAAACCCCGTGGGCCACCATCCAGAAAAGGAGCCCTGCCAGCATGGCAACGCAGCCGGCAACCAGGTGAACGCGCCGCCGGTGGTCATCGGGATTCTGAATGAAATACATCATCCCGCCCACGGCACAGATCGCCGCGGGAAAACAGCTCGCTCCGCAGGTGACAAACGTCAAAAGCCCGAAAATGAGCGTCCACAGGGCCGCGCGCGAGGGTGGCACGGCTTGCGGTCCCGGCAACGAGGGAGGCTCGGGCGCGACTGGCCCCCCTTGCTCTCCGGGGCTTCGGGGCATGGACGCCATCTCTTTCTCCTTGGGGGAAGGTGAGGATTTGGCTCTCACTCTGGAAAGCGAGAGTCAAACGAGACTTCGCTTTCCACTGTCTCTCCGCCGGGAAATCACCTTGCGCCATGCGGCTTCTGGCTTCACCTGAGAGGGAATAAGAGATTGCCGTAAACCCTTTCCCTTTATGACCGACCCTTCTCCATCATCCTCTCCGTTTTCCCGCTGGTCTCGCGTGGGGCTCTTCTGGGCCGTGGCCGTGGTGCCCTGGCCGCTGATCGGGCTCCAGCAATGGCTGCCTTATAACGGGGGCGGCGAGGTGCTCTGGCCGTGGTGGACGGTGCTCGCGCTGCTCCACTTGGTTCTCCTGGTGTTGTGGCTGGTGGTGGAGAGCCGCGCGTCGGAGCGGCTCCGCGCGCCGGAGGCCCAGCCACCGCCGGAAGAGGGCGCCTCGGTGGGGCGCGGCATGCTGGCGGGGTTTCTCTGCGCCATCTTTTTCGCCTGGGCGGGGACGGAGATTTTCCTCTTCGCCCGATCACTCTGGTTCAATCCCATCTCCTCCGCCGAGGGCGACATGCTGCCGCTGGTCGAGCGCAGCCTCCAGGAATTCTGGCTCAACGGGGCGATGCCCTATCGCCATTACGAGATCGCTTACTGGACGAGTTACCTGACGTTTCTTCCCGGGCTCTGGCTTCCCCATTCGATTCCGTTCCTTGCGGGGGTCGATATCCGGCTGTGGCAGGTCTGCTCGCTGGGTGCAGTGGTGATCCTCGCCGGCGGCTACCACGCGGTGACGGTGGTTGGCGAACGCCGCACGGCGGGCTGGGTGGCGCGCGCCGCCGTGTTGCTTTTGCCGCTCTTCCTCTTCCGCATGTGGGGTTTCTCGGACTTTCTGACGGGGATGCACGTCGCCGGGTTCTGGCTATTGCTGGTGTTGTGGGCCCTGGCGGCGCTCGGCAAACGGCCGCTCTGGGCCGCGCTGATTATCGGGATCGCCCTGGCAACACGCCCCCACCTGGCCGCGATCGGGCCGATTTATCTGATCTATACATGGCGGACATGGGGCGAAGACCGCTTGCTGGCGGTGGGAATCGTCTTCATGGCGGCGCTCGGATTTCTCGGGCTGACGGTCCCTTTCCTGGCAGTCGATGCGAAAGCATCGCTCTATGGAATCACCACCGGATACGAATGGATGCACCAATACACCATCGAACGCGATCCGGCATCCACCCATGGCTTTGCGCTCACCGCACTTCTCTATCAATTTGACCTCTATTCCTGGCGCATGACGCTGGGGTTGATTGCCCAGGTTCCCATTTGGGCCCTGGCAATCCGCTACGTCCGCCAGGGCGACGACCTGGTGCGATTCTCCGCGGCGGGACTCTTCTTCTTTTTCGCTTTCCTGAATATCCCCTACTTCTATCTCTTTGTCAGTCCCCTGCTGCTGGCGATGCTGGTGCCGCCGCGGTTCGAGCCCCTCGCCGTTCCCCAGTGGTTTGCGGGCTGGCGGGGCCCGGCGGCGGCGGGCGGCTTGTGCGCCTTGCTGATGGCCCTGCTGATCGGCGTGGCGCTCTACGAGCCTCCCGAGCGTCTATGGTATCGCGCGCCGGGCGATGAGGACAAACTAAGCGAGCTTCGCCTGACGCATTTCGGCTTCGAGCCCCGCGAGTGGCAGGTGAACGATGGCCGCATCCCGGCGAAGATCGTCGGCGAACACGCCTACTTTGCCCTGGTGAAGGAGAAGCGCGATTTCCGCGAGCTGGTTCTGGATTTCCGAGTGGCGCGGGCCACGCCGGGCCTGGAGATCGAGGTGCTGCTGAACTCGGAATTCATGGGCCGCCTGCCTCTCGGTGAAGAAGGAGAAATCAGCCACCGCCTGGGCGTGCCGCGCGGCAATGTGCGCCAGGGCGGCAACCACCTGCTCATCAACGTCTATATGCCCGACGGCGAGGAAGCCCCGGAAAGCGTCGAGGAAATCGGGATCGAGCTGCTGCGCGGCGAGCTGGTGGAAACCTACGTCGGCAAGTAGGCGCGCCTGCGGGCTTCTGAACCGGCCCCGGGCGGGGAAATGCGGCTTGCCCGAAGCGCCCTTTTTCGCCAAGACGGGTCGCATTGGATTCGAACGAAGGAGCCGGCGTGTCGCGCGACCCAAAGAACAAGTCCCTCCTGGTGGAAAAAGCCCTGAACGCCTGGCAGTGGCTGGGGTTTGGCGCGCTGGTCCTGTTCGGCGCGGGCATTCCGCTGTTCGTGCCGATCAATTCCTTTCTCCAGGCCAACGACATCGACACGGACCGCTCGGAATACATGGTGGTCAAGCTGGTGGCCTACTATTTCGTGGCGGGGGCCGTGCTGCTGCTCGGCGCGGGGGCGCTGCTGACGCCACTCTGGCGGCGCTATCGGGGGCCGGTGCTGCTGCCCGCGGCCGGGATCCTGGGCTTTCTGGCGTGGTCGGGGTTCTCGGTGCTGGCAAGCCCGAACACGGCCTATTCCTTTTACTACTGGCTGCCGGTGCTTCTGGGCTGGGGGGCGGCGCTCTGCGGGCCGTTCTTTTTCGCCGAGGCCCGCCGCGTGAAGTGGTTTCTCATCACCATGCTGGGTGTCGGCATGGTGATTTCCTTTATCGGTGTCGCCAGCTCGCTGGGCTATGACGGCTTTTTCCAGTTTATTTACGGCACGACGCCGGAGCAGATGATCGCCGAGGGCCGCTTTCTCCAGGGCGGCACGGCGCGCGCGGCGTCGCAGAGCACGCTGGCCAACGCGGAATACGCGGGCAGCTTTGCCGGGATCGTCGCGGCCATCGCGGCGGTGATGCTGTTCGACTGGGTGCCGCGCTGGGGGCGCTATCGCATGGCGGGGCGCATCCTGGTGCTGGGGCTTCTGGGAATCGTGTTGCTGGAATTGGTCTTCTCCGGCTCGCGCCAGCCGTGGATCGCGCTTTTCCTCGCGGGATTGCTGAGGCTTCTGCTGGCCCTGGGAATCCGCGTGCTGCCCATTGCGGCGGGGTTTTGCGCGTTTTTGCTATCGGTCTTGTTTGGCGGATTCATGGCGGGCATCGTGGTGGCCCTCCTTCTTTTCGCTGGCCTTTTTGTCTATACAATCTGGAACGGCCGCCTGCTGGCGCTGGCAAAAAAGGCGGATCGCTTCAACACCGGACTCGTTGTGGGCGGGCCCATCTTGCTCGCCGTGGTGCTGATTGGATTTTCCGTTCCGGGGCCGTGGAACCCCACGGGCCTGCGCATCCTCCAGCGGTTTGCCTCGATCACAAGCCCGGAGGACGAATCCGTGCTCGAGCGCTCGATCATGTTCATGACGGCGTCCCAGATCACCTGGACCGATCCGGTGTTCGGCGCCGGGCCCGGGCGCTATACAAACCGCATGTATCCCGCGCTGGGCGAACTGGTGGAAAAAGACGAATCGGGCGTGATGTTTCTCTCGCGCGTGCATTTCGCCGGGCGCATCGCCGACCAGGCGCATAACGATTATCTGCAGATCGCGGCGGAGACGGGCCTGGGCGGCCTCGTTTTCTTCCTGACCACGATGGTCTTTTTGCTGGGCGAATTGCTGCGGCTGGCGAGGGGGACGCCGGGGCCCACACAACTCGCCGCCATGACGCTGATGATCACGCTGATCACGTTCCTGGCCGTTATGCTGACCAGCTTCCCGCTGCAAATGCCCAGCCGCTCGGCCTTCTTCTATACAACGGTGGCGGCCAGCCTGGGCCTGATCGCGGCCGCCCGCGAGCAACGCGGCGAGGCCGCCGGGGAGGCGGGCCGTGAAGACTGACGCCGCGCGGCGCAATCTGCTGCCCGCGGCGATCCTGGCGCCCTTTTGCCTCTTCGCCGCGTTTCTCTTTCTCGCCCCGCTCTCTTTTTCCAGCGAAACACTCCAGGATTGGTGGTGGGCCGGGCTGCATTTTTGGCGCCTTCCCGTGCTGCGCCACGCCTTCGAACTGCTCGTTCCCTTCATTCCCCTGATGATTCTCATCATGCCCGACGACGCCTTTCAGGGGATGCTTCACCGCACGGAAGGAATGCGCCGCGCGGTGATGGATTTCGCCCGGCGGCCCGCCTTTTTCTTTCCCGCGCTGTTCCTGGTGCTCTGGATCTTCCGGTCGACATCGCTCATCTTCGGCGACGCCGTCTTCTACGTCACCGATTTGATCCCGGGGCAGGCGTTCTCCGAGCGCGGGCTGGTCATCACCTTCGATTCCATCGGCGCGACGATGTTCTACTCGCTGGGTTATCGCTACGCGCACTTGTATTTCGATATAGACGTGTTGACGTGGTACAACGTGTTCGGGCTGGGCTGCCTGATGGTGTTCCTGGCGTGGGCCTGGGCGAATCGAGGAAAAGGGCGCTTTCTCGGCAGCGGGCTCATTCTGCTGCTTCTTTTCACCGGCAATTGGTCGCAATCAACGCTGGGGGCGCCGGAGCACTACGGCCAGCTCCTGCTCGCCAGCCTCGCTTTCGGCATCCTGGCGGTGGAAGCCCTGCGCGGGCGCGAGCCCACCTGGAAAGCCTGCCTCGCCTATTCCCTCGGGGCCTTCTTCCATCTCGAGATCGGCTGGCTCCTCCCGGCGCTGATCTATCTCATCGTCCGACGGTGGAAAGAAGACCCCCCCGCCACGCGCCAGCTCGCCCTGCTCTCCCTGGTGATCCCCGCTCTGCTGACCGGCAGCCTGGTTTATTCCATGGGATTCGATCTCAGCTTTGCCGCGGAAAGCAACTCGGCGAAGGGAAAGATCATTCCCCTCATCGGGCCGGACCATCCCTATAGCGGCCAGCATTTCCAGTATCGCACCTTCGATCCGCGCCACCTCGCCCACATCCTCCAGGAATTGCTTCTCATGGGCTGGCCGGGGGTGATCCTGCTGGCGGGGGCCGGGCCGCGTCTCGACTGGCGGCGTGTGTTCCGCGACCCCGCCGCCGTGTTTCTCTTCATCTTTTTCGGGGGGGCGCTCCTGCTCAATCTGCTCTGGAACCCGGATCTGGAATTCTGGCGCGACCAGGATTTGTTCAGCATCGCCGGTCTGGCGCTCTGCCTGTTGGGGGCGTATCTCGCGTTCGGCCCGCCGGGCGAGGGCCTGGGCGGCGGTTATCGCACACGGCTCTTCACGGCCGCGCTGCTCGGTGGGCTGGCCTGGCGCGTGCCGGTAATCCTCTACCACAGCGTGCTGGCGCTCAACTACGGCAACCCGCAAAACTTCGGCGCGTGGTGGCCCTTCGCGGTGGGTGGGTGAGGTGAAAAATGGTGGGCGGTAGAGGATTCGAACCTCTGACCTCTGGCATGTGAGGCCAGCGCTCTAACCAACTGAGCTAACCGCCCAACGGGCCGGTAAGGTGTAAGCAAGCCATGCCCCATGGCAAGGGGAAAAAGGCGGAGAGAAGGTGGGGGGCCAACCATTTCTGGTGGGATCGCCCTCTTTACTCTTTGTCAAAAGGCAGGATCCGCCCCCCGGCGGGGAGTTCCTCAGTATCGGTTTCTTTCGAGGGGACGGGCTGCCTTCCTGGCTCTGGATTGCCTTTTTCTTCGGCCAACCTTCTACATATTGTGCGGCCCGGAACGATGGCGGAAAGTTGGCCCTCAACAACTGAGGCATAGGATTTCTTCGGTTCAACGCGCTCGACCCGAATCCGGCCAACTTCGGTCTCTTCACGTCCAATTTGCTCTCCAGTATATCGATCATAGAGCATCTCGCCAAGTTTAAGCACGCGGAGTTGCTCGCCTTTGGCGAGTGAGTTCCCACCCTGGTTTAAGATGATGAGATCATTTTCATTAATCCCCGCGATGGAGATGGGATATATATTATTCAGCATATCGCTGCTAATTTGCCTAGCAGCTTCTTCAACCATTCTGCTAATTACAGGTTCGGCAGTGGCAGTAAGCTCGAGATCAAGGTCTTGGGCATCGATTCGTAGCTTGTCCGCCCATTTAACTTGGCGTGTTGCCAAAACAATTACTCGATAGTCGAATTCAAGATATCCGTCCACTTTATCGTAGACTTCGCCTGTCGCATCGATTGTATTCGTTTCACAGTCGATCTCCCAATGGGTGATATTGCCGACTAGGAGGTAATCCGCGGCCAGGAGGTTCTTCAATTTCCCGTAATCTTCTTTCCCAGCATTTCCAGAGAGGATCAACTGCACCTCGCGACGGTATTCCTGATTCTGCTGGCGATCGACAAGAGCGAAACGCCGGGTCTGAGTCAGGAAGTCCTCCACAGCCCGGCTGAATTGACGGCTTGCCTCTTCACCGTCCACAGACTTTCCGCATATTAAATAATGTTGCTCCTGTCGAAAGGGGAGAACCGCAAGTTTCCGCCGTGACTCGGGCGAAAGACCAGGGGTCTCATAGTCCAAGATAACAACTTCAACAATAGCACGCCAACCGCCGTTTGGACGTTTATCCGCAGAGATGACTTCAAAAGAGTCGAAGACTCCCTCAGTCGCAATGGCTATGCGATTCTCCTGGCGTGAGGAAAGGACGCTTTCTGATTTCCGTTTGCCATGGGTCTGGCGAAATTCTTCCCGAAAAGCCGAACGGAGTTCCTGCCGGGATACGAGGTGTCCTCCGCCCGATTGACTAATTGCCATGGACAGCGCATCATAAACAGCTTCCTGCCGAGAGACACCTGTTCCCTCGGCGCGAAATTGATCCCGTATGGTCCGCCCCTGAGTGAGGGAGGAGGCCAAAATCAGTAGGAGAAGAAACGGGAGCTGAGGCAACGACCCTTTAAGTGAATAGAGCATTATCAAGTAGCCTTTGTCTAAAAATCATGCACGTCGATAACATCTCGGCTTTCTTCCATGCCAGCATCATGATCGTCCTTTGCATCTTCAGACGATTCTTCCTGAAGGCTCCTCTCAGTTTTGGGTTCCCAGTTGCGCACATTCTTCGTTCTCTGAAGATTTTCGGGAGTCCAGACACGCACAACCCCGGAGATCTCCTGACCGTTTTCGTGTGTATAACTCCAGGAATCGAAGGTTCCACGACCAGAAAGATCAGTTCTCCCGCGAGCTTCTACTGTTTCCTGAAACCGATCGATAAAGCCTACAGTATCTTCCCTGCTTGTGAATCCCCCGGGATCTTTCTCGAGTATCTCTTCGACCGCTTCACCGGTTACCTGTTCGCTTGTAAACTGAAGCTGACCATTTTGAAAGAGTGTAATATAGGAATCGGCAAGTGCACGGGCCTGACGGCGTGCAGACTGGTTTCTTCGTTCTCTAATCCGGGGGTTGCTTCCCGTGAAATTGTGGGACCACTGCCCGTAAGAGATGATATTTGGCAGCCCGTTTTGATCAAAAACCACACGGATTCCGAATTCATTGACCAGATCCTCCGGGCGACTTGGGATATACCTTTCAAGCGGCTCACGAGGTGGCTTCTCGATGAGAGGCAATCTTTGATGAAGCAGATCATAAGCCAATTGTTTGAGGCGGGGCGAGTACATCGCAATAACACCAATCACAGTAGTTCCGTTAGAATCATAGCCTTCAAAGGTCTTGACGGGAATGATTCCACTCATCTCCCCCATCGCCTTTGCCAAGGCAGTCTTTTTGATCGTATCTTCGTAAAGCTTGCGTTTTTCGGATTTTCCTTTTACGTCATATTGGCTTGGGTCTACATCCAGCTCTTCCAGCAGTTCATCAAGCTTCGCTTCTGTAAGCGCCTCGGACTTGGCCCGAATGGCCTGCAGCTTATTATCGATCGTGGAGGTCTCATCAAAAGCCATCGTATCAGTAGACTGATCCTCGAAGAGTCTCTGAGTGAGCTCCACGGCCTGTTCGCCAAAATTATCACGAACGAATTGAGCTCTTGTCCGCAGAAAAGCGCGTTCGAATGCCAGTGTCCTGCTTTTCCCCCAATTAGGGCTGTCAGGAGGTACAGATACGACCTCCTGCGCCTTGAAGAAGATGCGGCCATCCACGCTCTTACCATATGATATTCCTAAGTCTTCCGCATAGCGCCGGAGCTGCATATTGACCTTCTCTCCCGCGCTTAACCCCTCTTCTTTGTCTGTCGTCTCCGCTAGAGTCCTGTGAGTTTCGTTGACTTCCTCCACCTTAATTGACTCTGTCTTGCCTGCTTGCGAATCTCCACCTTCCTCCTGCGAGAGCACAAGCACAGGGATACTAATCCAAACACTTGTCAGAATGATGTGTCCTATTTTCCTAAGCATGAAGGATCCTTTCTCAAATGGTTACCCCTTAGTGCAGCATTTTACCAAGTGGGCCCGCCGCCCCGCTTGCCAATGAAAACTTCCTTTTGCCAGTAACGTAGACCGGAGGCGACCTCGCTGATCTGAAGCTGAAAGTAGTATTCCACCTGCGTTTCGTTTCGATCATATCGCAGATCACGCTGGACAATCTTCCCTGAAATAGAGAGATCGGGGGCTACAAGCTGGCCATCTTCTGAAACTGTGCTCTGGTCGAATTCTTGGCTGTTGCGAAGCTCACGTGTCTCTTGAATCAAGTCATCCCGGCTGCTCTCTGCACCGACGGCAGAGGTGAGGACCACCTGCCCAGAGTTCATGAGTTCTTCTTCGATTTTGGCCATCAATTGGTCCGTGTCTATGCGCTGCATCGTATCATTGATGATTTCTCCCGTGGCGAGAACATATCGTCCGCCATCCGGATTCTTAAGACGACCCGAAGCGACCAGGTCCTGAATCATTCCATCGGCGGCCCGTTCAAAATCCCTGTAATCAAGTACCATCAATACATCGCCTTCGTCGTTACGTGTATCAATATAACGTGTCTCTGGTGCGCATCCAAGACAGCCAACAACAAATGCTATTATGATAATACATTCTAATGTGGATGTCCATTGTTTAATCTTCATTTTCACTCCTTTAGTCAGCTTCTTTAATATGGAGCCGGAATTGAGAGGCCTCGGGCCTTGGAGAGACGGTGGTGATCGTGTGTTTGCTTTCGGGAAGCAACGAAAAGAAGTTCCATCGCGACGACACAGTCTCCACAGGGAAGCCATTTTCCTCAAACCATTCGACCCGGTATTCCAGCTTCTGCTTGCTGCGCTTCTTCCTGTTCTCCACTTCCGCCATCATCCTGGCGCCACCCGAGGCAGAGGTTCCCTGCTCCAAAGTCAGAACGCGAATATTGTTTTGAACACTTGGCGCAAGGAGCAGGCGAGGGTCATTGTTTTTGGATGAGCAGCCGGTGAGCGGCAGAATAAGAGCACATAAAGCAGGAAGGAGCAGGTTCTTTTTCATGGACAACACCTTTTCCTATTTCGATAAATGGATCGTAGAGACCAGTGGAGGAATGGATTTGTGTATCATTCGGACATATATAATTGCATTTTCGCCTTTCGGAGCAATTTTCACGTCGAAGGGAGGCTTGCCTTCTGGTTGGATAGTAATGGTCCGATCCGGAGGAATTGGCACCCGGGCAGCTTGGAAGTTCTTTGGCAACGCGGCCCAGCAGCGAACATCAGCCGCAGTCGTGGCGGCTTGGTAGCCGGCAAGCGCAAAGCTGGCCACCAGGCCTTCTACTCCACCGATCGCTTCGCGGGCTGCATATTGAGCCGCTGTCTTCATTGCAGCCCTTGTCAACTCACGAATCAAAATGGCCTGGAATTCTTTATCGAATTCTTTCGCCACCACTGCATCCATGTTGCAGACTGTTTCCGTCACCGATTCCTTTTCCCCCGCCTGAACACGAAGAAAAGAAGCCGCCTCCTCTCTCTCAACCAATTTGGGCAGGGCGATGCCAACATATTGTACATTGTCGGTCACAAGGAAAATGGGCAAGTCTACTCGGAACTCTTTGCGATATGGACCCAATCCATTAGAAAAAAGTATCCAGGCCTGCTTTTGCGGCCAGATCCTAGATCTAGCATCAGCAAAGTCCTGTTGGATCACACTGGAGTCTTGCACCATTCCATAGCTTTCTTTAAGGAGATTAATAGCCCGGCTACGGTCCTGATTCGCAAAGAAGTATATGCCTGCTAAGTAAGTGGTAAATGGATTGACGAAATCCGGATAGAGAGCAAACCGGTCCAGATTACTGTACACCTCTTCTAATTCCTGATGGAGTTCAGGGTTGTCGAATGTCTTATCCTGGTCAATGTTGCTTTCTGAAAGCTCCGAATCCC
>CAYFUR010000047.1:0-28505 GCA_964346275.1 uncultured Candidatus Sumerlaeota bacterium | reverse complement strand
GGAGCAAGGCGTGGAAAACATCCTCCTTCTCCTCGGCATCCAGAAACCCAAAGAACCCAATGTGTTCCCCGTGAAACGTATTGTGGGCGAAGTTCTCGATCGCCGCGATTCGTCCCACGCACCGCCGGTCGTGAAAGGCGAGAAAGTAATCCACTTGCGCATGTTCATGAAAAGGGTGTCGCTTGCGATCGAAAAGCTCGCGCATATCGCGGCGGGGGGGAGGAACCCAGAGTGAATCGTTCTTATACAGCCTGTAGGGGAGTTCGAGAAAGTGGCGCATAGCACGCGGGGTGCGGACTTTTTTGATCCGCACCCCGTTGCCGCTGGCCTCGCTGTGAGCGTTACTCGCTCGGTTCATTTTCCTCTGGTTCGATTCCTTCCGGGTTCAGGGGCTCGGGTTCCGGTTTTTCATGACGAGGGAGGGGATGATCGAGTTCGAGATCGAGTGTTCCCGTGGCGGACTGGTCTTGGGATGCCGCCTGTTCCGCCCGGGCGCGCATCTGCTGAATCCCCTGGAGGTATTGCTCGGCGGTTTGCGAAATATTGGTGTTCGGATTTTCGCTCGCGATCTGGCGGAATATCTCCTCCGCCTTCTCGATGCGATTCGCCGAAAGGTTCACGCGGGCGATGGTAAACTGAGCATCAAGAGCGGCCTGCGACATGGGGCGTTCGGCCATGATCTCCCTGAGCAGCTCTTCCGCCTCGTCAATGTTTCCATAGGAGGCCTGGAGCATGGCCATTTCCTTTTTCAGGCGCGCTTTCTCAGCCAAATCCAACTCCTCTTCGATCTGGGCATTCCGGCGTTCCACGCCTTCCTGGAACACTTCCTCCGCCCTCTCTTCCTGCCCCAGGCGTTTCAAGTCAATTGCCTTCGTCATCATGAGAAGGGCATTCACCGAGTCGTCCGGATAGGCCTCCATGTATTCGTCGTAAACAGCAATGACTTCTTCGTATTGGTCAGTCTGTCGCAGGTGCTGGGCGAGCAGTTCCCGGGCTTGCCCGCGCTCGCTATTCTCCTCTGAGGCCAGCATCCGTTCCTTCAACCACTCCATGCCCTCCTGCTCCAGCTCTTCGTCGCCGCTGACGAGCTTGAGGGTCGTCTGGAGGAGTTTCATCTGGGCGTGGAGTTCGGGATCGCCTTCCGTGTTTTCGACGCCTTCCTGGGCCTGGGCGAGTGCATCCTCCATGCGGTCCAGGCGCATGAACATCTGCACGAGGGCCTCATGGGCCTGCAACGCGCGCGGATTCTCCCATCCCTGATTGCTGATCAGAGTTTCGAGCTGATCGACGGCATTCTGGAGGTTCTCCTCGCTGCCAAGGCGAAGATAAATCGCCGCCAGGGTCATGCGGGCCTCTGGAATGACAGGGCTTTCCGGATTTTCTTCAATGATTTCTTTGATCTTCAGAACCGCCAGGGGAATCTGGTTCTCCTGGAGCAGTTGCTGGGCGTTCTGCAGTTTTTCTTCCGGGGTCTTTTGGCTGCAGCCCGTCATGGTTGCAAACCCTCCCGCCAGCATGGCCAAAAAAGCCAGGGAGAGGAGCGGGCGCAGAAATCTGTTGGACATCAAATTCTCCTCGTTTTCGATTCTCAGGTTTGAGCGTCTGAGACAAGATACAGCGGCGTTGGCGAACAGTCGATTCGCCGTGGCAATCGCACGGCCCCCCTTGCTTGGGGACCTTTTCCCCAGAGGGCAAGGCAAGAGGGAGGCCAGAAGTTACTTTTTTCCGTTTTGCGGGGAAGTGGAGAAGCTTTCAGCTGTTGTGGGGAACAACTCGAAAGCTGAGTTCCACCTGTTCACTGTATTGAGCCCCATCGTACACCTTCAATCCAATACGATACGTGCCGGCTCCCTGAAACTGGAGAACGATCCTGGGGGTTTTCGTGGCGAAACTCCGGCTGGTATTCGCCCGTTCCGTTTCCACTTCGGTGAAGATGACCGAGCCCTCCTCACTGGGGGACAATACCCGCCAGTAATATGTTAAGGAAGAGGCCTCGGGGTCGGTGGAGGGCGAGGCATCCACGGGAACCGGCTCGTTCACGGTATAAGGGCCGGGGTTCGCCGGGGCCACGGCAGCAGTCGGTTCGGCGTTGGGCCCGGAGCTGACCAGCAGAGGAGGCAGCGTGACTGCCGCGATAGCGATCACCGCCACGGCGAGGAGGCTGGCCACGATGATTTTCTGTTTCGATCCCTTGCTCTCGCTGGATGAGACCTTGATCGGAGCTTTGACAGGGGTTTTCGAAGCTTCCTTTTTGATATCTTCCACTTCCTCGTCGGACGCAAACGGGTTGATATCATCATCGACCACGTTGCCCGCTGCCTTCGCCGGTTTCCGCGCGGGCTTGGGCGGAGGTGTTTTGGGAACCGGCTCGGCGCCTGTTCCCGATCCTCTTTGCTGTTGCCCGGAGCTTCTCTGCCCGGTTGGGGAATCTTTCGGCGGCGTCTGGACAGGCCCGCTGGGCGCGACGGGCATCTCGTAAAGAGCCCTGGCGCCGCTGCTGCCGCTGCTCTGAGACGCTTCCAGATTCAGAGGTTTGAGGGGAGCGCTGGCTCCTTCGCTGGCCTGGGCATAGGGCAAGGGCGGGGCCGCACCGGTCGAGGCCGTTTTTCTTTGCGACTGCGCTCGCTTATTCAGGGAAGCGACGACATCGCGGAGCTCGGCCAGCGAATGAATCGGAGAGCCGTTTTCCCCATCGAGTTGCATGCGAAGGAGGATTTCAGCGACTTCCTTTTCGATCCCGGCAAGGGGCGAGGGATACATATTCGGCTCTTTGAGAACCACCTCGCGGAGCTTGCCAATGTCGGCCTTCACGTTGCCAGCTGCGACTTTCACCAGGATCTCGCGGAGGGCATCGAGCTCCCCTCGTTCGTCGGGAAGCTCCTCCGACGTATAGACACCGCCGCCGGTCTGCGCGGCGATCCGCTGGAGATAGTGGCTCGACTCGAATTTCTCGCGCGTCAGGAGGCCAACGGGAGAGCGTTCAACGATCCGGACCTCGCCGGTGGGGGAGATAATAAAATGCTCGAGCACAATACGCTCGAAACGGGCGCCGGCATCTCGCGCCGTCAGGAGGTTATCCAGCAATCTGTGTGTGAAGGCGGCCCAGTCGCGTGTGCGCGAAAACTTCGACCGCCCGACCAGCTCTGTCACCGGGCGGCCGCGGATCAGCTCCATGATGATACACAGGCGCCCCTGCACTTTTTCCGCTGCATAGACAATGGGCATGAGGGGGGAATTACAGCGCGCGGCAAGCCTGGCCTGGTCGAGAGCTTCCCGCACGGCGGCATCGTCGCCGCAGAACTTTTCGGAAAAGGAACGGCGCAGGGCGCGAAATTCAATCAGGTGGTGCTGGACGATTTCGTCCTCAAAATACCCTTTGTCTGAAATCTCTTGAATGAATCGCCAACGGGCAGATGGATGGATCATGCCACGGCCCCCCTCAGCCGGTATTTATCCCAGTGCTCCATGGCTTCGATGGCATTTTCAAAGTGCGGGGCATCCGCCCCCAGCCCTCCCAGGCACTGCATCATGAATTCCCTCAGGGGCTCTTTCGCGATGAGGCTTTCAACCTGTTTGCGGGCATTCTTCATCGCGTATTCGTCCCACTTTTCCTCCAGGGACTCTTCGATGAGGGGCTGGCCACGGAGCAGCGACAGAATGGCGAAGGCCCAGCAGCCGACATCCCTGGCGTATAGATTCGTGGAAAGCTCGAAGACAAAATCCATCTCTCCGGCGTGGAAGCATTTCACGAGGGCCGGGTCGAGACCGGAATCTTCCAGGTAAATCCTCCGGCCATCCTTCAACCCAAAGGTTTCCGGACGAATATGCCCGTGAACGATTTCCGAGCTGTGAAGAGCCCGGACAAGATCGAGCGTTGTCATGAAGACTTCGGCCCGGCCGATGGATCCCTGGCCCGCGAGAGGATTGTTTCCCGCGAGGTCGAGAGGCTGGGTATTCGCGCGGTATTCCACCGCCACCATGTGGTCCGTATCGAACCAGGCATCGGCAAGGCGCGGCGCATGGGGATGCGTCAGCGTAGCAAACCGCTTGAGAACGGCAATGGCCGCATCGCATTGCTGCTGTGACGTCTCGCCGACCATCTCGATTCGGTGGTAAAAACAGGGGGCATCGATGCTGTTTTCCACCGCACGGAATACTTTGTAGTGCTGCTCTTCAATAGCGGTTTTGCCCACCGTATAGCAGTCGGCGTGTTCTTTTTCTTCTACAAGTTCCTCATCAAGCAGGCTCATGGGGGGCCTCTTTAAAACCTTCCGGATGATCCGAAAGTCTCTCTGTGATCATATTTGAAGGGCACAAGCTTAGTATCGTTTGTTGAGCGAAGGGAATGAAACATCATTTTATCATCAGTTTCAAGCAAACCTTTTCGGTCTCATTGTATTTTTACTGGCCGAATCCTCAAGCTTTCAGGCCATCTTTTCCCAAAGAACGTCGATTCCTTCCAACCTCTGTAAAAGCTCTCCGTGGAGAAAGCCGTTGCTGGCCAGCGCGCCGCCGTCGATGCGAAACGAACGGCGATTATAAGAGAGTTCCTTGCCTGAGAGATTGGTCAGCCGTCCACCCGCTTCGAGAAGGATCGCATGAGGCGCACAAGTGTCCCATTCCTTGCATTGGCGCCGCGCGGTGTTCAGGTAGTAGTCGGCCCGTCCCGCCGCCACGTCGATCACTTTGACACCAAAAGATCCGCGGCGGCTGACTTCGCCGGCGTCGAGATGGTCCACAGTTGTTTTGAGGCGGCGGCCGAAATGCTGGCGCGTAACAACAAGATGGGCCCCGGCAACCTCGGCCCGCTTCGTGACTTCCATGCGCGTCACCTGGCCGGTTTTCAGGTTCTCTTCAAACGCTCCCGCCCCATGGGATGCAAGCGCCAGCCGATTCGCTCGTGGCTCATAGACTACGCCCGCAACGGGCTTAAGAGGACCATTCTGATCCACCCGGGCGGCAAGACCGATCTGAAGGCAGAAATCGTCCCGTCCCTCGATGAAATCCCGGGTGCCATCGATCGGGTCGATGATCCAGCAAAGGTCTTTCCCGAGGCGCTGGTGTCCTTGCTGGGTTTCTTCGCTCAGATACCCGAAATGGTCGGGAGAGAATCGTTCCTGAAGAAAATCAACGATAAGATGATCGGCAAGGATATCCGCTTCCGTGGCGGGCCCTTCATTTTCTTTTTCGTACACGCGATAATCGCCCTGGAAAAAATGCTCGATGCGTTTCCAGGCGAAAAGGGCCGCTTCGCGGGCGGCATCCAGACAGTTATCGAGGTCGGCTTGCAGTAGGGACAGGGTGGTTACTCCCGGAGTTTCGGCGCTTGACGCCTCTGAATCGGCGGGCATTCTGCACACATACCAGGGAGTTTCCAGCGAAAAGAAGATGAAACATGCCTATCTCGCCGGCGCGATGGAGTTTGCACAGGATGGAGGAATCGGCTGGCGCCGTGACATTGCCGAGTGGTTGGACCGGGAATTGGGCCACAGAGTGCTCGATCCGACGGTCTTAGAGCACGACCAGCTCTCGGAAGCGGAGCGACAAGCCCTCCCTGCCCTGAAATCGGGCCAGTTCGGCACGCTGCGGCCGATCGCGTCGCGCATCGTCCGTTATGACCTCGATCTCGTTTTGAATCACTGTGATTACTTGATCGTTTTCTGGAATGAAGCGACGCAACGGGGTTGCGGAACCGCAGGGGAAATCACCATGGCGGCATGGGCGGGGAAACCTGTTCACTTGATCCTGGATTATCCGCGGGAGAGGGCAAGCACCTGGATGATTGGCTGCACCAGTTCCATCCATGGCTCCTGGAATGAATTGAAAGAGCATTTGAAATCCCTGCATACGAGGCCTGCCGATGCGCGTTAAAGTTCCCGACCTGCTGAAGAAGGGCGACCGTGTGGCCCTCCTGGGGCCCGCGAGTCCCATGAACGACGAGAAGGATGTCCAGCCATGTATAGACTTTCTGAAGTCCCTGGGGCTGCGGGTGAAAGCCTACCCTTCATCGAGGAAGCGCTTTGATTATCTCGCCGGGACGGATGCCGAGCGGGCCCGCGATCTCAAGAACGCCTTCGCTAACGATCAGATCAAAGCGATATTCTGCATTCGAGGCGGCTATGGCAGTTCCCGGTTGCTGAAGCTGCTCGATTGGAAGGCGATCTCCAGAACGCCGAAATTCCTGGTTGGGTTCAGCGATATCACATCCCTGATCGGGGGGCTGCTTTCGCAAAGCCGCATGGCTTCCCTTCATGCGCCGACACCGAGCATTTTTATTAAAGGAAACAAGAAGTCCAACAGGATTGCCCGAGAGGCGTTGGAGCGATTTCTCTTCGATGGATTCCGGCCGACCTCATATCGGGCTTTGTGCGGAGACGATTTCGAGCCTCAGTCGATTTCCCGCGGAAAAGCGCGCGGGACACTGATCGGAGGGAACGTGTGCCTGGTGGCCGGTCTTTGTGGAACGCCGTATATGCCAAAGCCCCCCAAGGGGATTCTCTTCCTGGAGGAAGTGAATGAGAAACCGTACAAGCTTGACCGATATCTGACCCAGTTGATGAATGCGGGCTTTTTCGATCGCATTTCCGGTGTGGCGCTCGGCCAGTTTACGGATTGCGAACCAGGAAATGAGGACCGCGACGATGCATTGACGGTGCTCTCGCGCTGTTTGCGTGCACTGCGTATTCCGGTGCTGGCGGGATTGCCGATCGGACACGACCGGCCGGCATTCCCTCTGCCCATGGGCGTCCAGGCGGAACTGGATGCGAGTAAGGGCGATCTGAAAATCCTTTAGGATCAGATCAGCCTTCGCCGTTTTCCTCGAACAGAAGCTCGGCTTTTGGTCCCACGCGCACCGACAGCCGCCCTTCGAGCAAATCCACGATATGCTGCCCGGCGACTTCGCGCCGCCATCCGCGGAGCAAAGCCAGCCGCGCGTCGCGATCCTCCCAGGCGCGGTTTGCGATGAGGCGTTGTATATCCGACGTCGTGGCCAGCACGCTGGAGGCCACGGCGCATCGTTCGGCTTGGGTTCTGAGGAGAGCCTGGCAGACTTCCAGCAGACCGGTCGGAATATCCGGACGATCCGGCGCGGGTTTCTTCGGCCAATCCTCCTCCGGGACGGACTGAGCGCGTTCGATCACTTTTTGCGCGTCATCGAAATAGCGGAGCAAGTGGCCCGGGTTGACACGGCGGATTTTCTTGGCCTGCTCGCGATTGCTGGGCTGGAAGCGGGAAAGCTCGACCAGGGCTTCGTCTCGAAGGACTGACCGCCGCGGCACGTTTTTTTGCCGGGCCGTTTCCTCGCGCCAAATCGCCAGGTCCCGCAACACAGCCAGTTCCTGGCGCCCCAGGGACATCCAGTCTTTGACGCGCCGGTAGAGGGTTTTCGGATCTTCCGATTCCTCGTCGAATGCGTCTTCCAGACGAAGCGATTGCTCGTCGGCAAACCAATCGGAACGGCCGGCTTTTTCGAGCCGGTTCTGGAGATCCTCCTGGAGCGCGTGGAGGTGAAGAACGTCGCTCGCGGCGTAGGCGAGTTGCGCGTCGCTCAGGGGCCGCTGGCTCCAGTCGCTGGTGGATTGCTTGGAGGACATCCGGATTCCCTGGATTTCCTTCACCAGATTGCCGAGAGAAATCTGGGCCCCATAGCCGAGGAGGGAAGCGGCGATTTGCGTGTCGAACATGGGAAGGGGCCGGGCGCCGATGGCCCGGTGGAGGATCGGAAGATCCTGGCTCCCGGCATGGAAAATCTTCAGAGCGTTTTCGTTTCCAAGCAGTCGCTTCAGGGGCTGCCAGTTTGTGATGGCCGGGGCATCGACCAGGTAGATCGTTTCGCCGTCGCTGAGCTGGACGATTTCCAGCTTGGGATAATAATACTTTTCCCCAACGAATTCTGTGTCGACGGCCAGGCGGCTGGCCGATTCCAGCGCGGCGCAGGCTCCTTCAAGATCCTTGTCCGACTGTATATACGTATAATCAATCAGCTTCATCGTGTCGCGTCTCGTTTTCAATTCTGAGGAGTTCCACCCGGAAAACCAGGTTCTCCTTTGCGCCGATATCGCCATGCCCCTGCTCGCCATAGCCCAACTGCCACGGAACGTGGATCCGGCGCACTTCTCCGATTTGCATTCCACGCACCCCGCGGTCGAATCCAGGGATCGCTTCGCCGCTGGCAATTTCAAACTGGAATTTCCCGGCCCAGATTTCCTCGCCCTGTTCGCCCGCCAGTTCGACATCGAAAACGGGTGAATCGCCTTCCTGCACGGTATCGGTGACGATTCCGCGGACAAGAGTTTCGTAGGAAAGGCCGTCCTCCAGTGTGACCGTCTCTGGATTTTCGACGGCCTCTGGCGTGGGTTCCGGGGGCGCGGAGGGCGTTGGTGCCGGGCCAGCCTGCTGCTCTTCACTTTCGCCGCCGCCACAGCCTGCAAGAGCCGCGAAGATCGCAAGACACAGAAAATACGAAGTAAGCCTTATCATTGGAGAGTCATCCGGGGAGATAGTCGATAGGGATACGAATCAGGTGGTCCGCCGGGCGGCGAAGAAATTGCCGGGAATCGGATTTTCGGTCCCTGGGAATCGCAATGGCATCAATAAAGACGTTGCGGAGTGCCGGAGGAGCAAAGGGCCAGGGATCGACCCGAACAGTCCAGGGTCCATCCAGCCGAGCGCGCACATGGATTCGCTCGCCGTTTGCGTGTTGAAGGGCCAGATGCTGCTCGTCGTTCCATCCGGCGACGGGAATGAGAGAAAGCGCGTCGCCAAAAAAGAGGGGGAGAAATCCGCGCTCGAGTTTTTGATCCTGTTCTGTTTCGTCGAGTCCCGGCCACGCGCGATTCTGCAGGGCGCGGATCAGGCCCTGCTGGTGCCCCGCCGCCTCGGGGCCATGGGTCTTTTCAATGAAAGTTCCGGCGTGGCGGGCGATCATGGCGGCGGCCATGGGCGAGAGGTGGGAGAGAGCTTTGAAGATTGTGCCATACCAGTTTTCCCCGTGTTCCTCCCTGTCGATCTCCGTGAAATTCACGGGCAGTCCGTCTTCCCTGAAGTCTGGCTCGGCCTCCCACCGGGCCCATCCATCGTCGTGATGGAGGGTGGCGAGGAGGATTTCCCGATGGTCGTCCGGGGGGCCAAGAAACTCGGGCTTCAGCGAGGCCGTAATCACGGCGCTCTGGCGGGCATGCTCCGGCTGGGTGGTCGCGTAGTAGAAACCATTCCATTCGCGAACGATCATCCCAGGTACTCCTCTCCGGCCAGGCGATACAGTTCACTCAAGTTCATACGGTCCTCATCCAGGTTCTCGTTTTTGTCAGTTTCCAGCGCCATGGGAATGCGGGCAAACCGTTTGTCGGTCAAAATGAGCCGAAAAGCCTCCGGGCCGATTTCGCCCTGGCCGATATGCTCGTGGCGGTCTTTTCGGGAATCGAGCGGCATTTTGGAATCGTTGAGATGCACGGCGCGGAGGTTCTTGAAGCCGACGATGCGCGAAAAAGTCTGCATGGTTTCCTGGTAGGACGTCTCGTCGCGGATGTCGTAGCCCGCGGCGAAGATATGGCACGTGTCCAGGCAGACGCCGAGGCGCTTTGGCCGGTCGACGGCGGCTATGATGTCCGCCAGATCCTCGAAGGGGCCGCCCAGATTGTTTCCCGTCCCCGCGGTGGTTTCCAGGAGGAGGCGCGTTTGCACGTCTGGCGTGCGGTCGAAGACTTCACGCAGGTTCTTCGCGAGGCGCTCGATGCCCACCTCCCGTCCGTCTCCCAGATGCGACCCCGGGTGCATGACAAGGCCCGGCAGGCCAACTTGTTCGCAGCGGCGGAGTTCATCCTCCAGGGCGATCTTGCTTTTTTGAATGACCATCTCTTTCGACGAGGCGAGATTGATCAGATAGCACGTGTGGGCAAATACGTGGCGCAGGGGAAGGCCAGTTCGCTTGAGTTCCTCGCGAAAGCGTAATGCGCGATCCCCGGGGATTGGCGGGCCCTCCCACCGGTTGTTGTTCTTCACAAAAACCTGCATGGCCGTACAGGCGACGGAGGCGGCGCGTTGCGGCGCCTTGTCGATGCCTCCGGCGATACTCATGTGCGAGCCTAACGGTGGGACCAATCGTTTCTCTTCCGTTGCGTAATCTTCCGGGCACGGCACCCGGCACCGCATCACGTTGCGGATTCGCCTGGCTGCGGGGAAGCAGAATCTTCGATTCAATCGGAGGCAAAGAAAAACCGGCGGCTGAAAGGCCGCCGGTTTTTATCATCGAGGAGCGAGTGCCTTACGGCGCGACCGGGCGCTCGAAGGAGTCGAGGCGGAAGCCTTCCAGTTCCACCGTCAAGTTCGGATCCTTGCCAATTCCCGGGATATACAGGTAATCGAAGGAGAAATTGACGCCATTGCCGAGGAGGGCCTGGGGAGCCTCGAAATAAAGCGTGTAGTCGATGGTTTCGCCAGCGGACGGGAAGTTCGCAGCGGGAGAAGTCGAGTTGATATCGAGATAAGCGCTCATCTGGAGGCTCGAATCGTTCACGCGGCAGCGGAAGGTCGGAATATCGGTCATCCGATCCGCAGGCGCATCAGAGCGGACGCGGAACGTGGCGCGATAGAGGCGGTTTTGTTCGAGCATTGCCAGGGGAGCTCCCTCTGGAGAACCCCAGAAGCCGAAGGATGTCGTCGAGGGATCCATGGCCGGGCCAAGTACAAGGCCATCCTCGAGCGAATGGGAGGCCTGGACATCACCGAGCGGGCCGCCGCCACGCTTGGACCATCCATGATCGCCCTGCCAGAAGAAGAGAAGGGCTTCCTGTGTTTGATCGGTGAGCGAACCTGTTCCCGTTGGGAATCCTTCGACGAGGACTTCTTCCAGGCCATAGCTGACGTTGCTGGCGTTGGTTCCGTCGAGGTTCAGCATGTCGAAGAAAAGGGTAAAGCGCGAGTCGGTTTCCGGGATTGTGAAGTAATGGCGATAAGTCTTCATACCATTCTCATCCGGCATGAGGGAGCCATTGCCCGTTGAAGTGGCGGCAAAGACATCGGACTGCTCGCGGTTCGATGTCATCGTGCGCATGCGGAAATCGGGCGCTTCGAGCCCCGTTTCCGCATCGGAGGAAACACGGAAAGTCGTGCGGAAGAGCGAATTCGGTCCACGAAGTCCGTTGACTTCCAGCGGGCCTTCGTCTCCCTGGCCAACCAGGACGGCGGAGGCGATGAACTCCGGCGAGCGATACCACCCGAAGACGTTTACGTTGTCCTGGGCCGTGAGGTCGATGGAGCCACCGGACTGCCCGGCAATCGGAGCGTCAAAGGGCTCCGAGGATTCGAACTCCCAGTCATCCCAATCCTCTGCATTGCTAAAGAGGTGGCTGTTGGGAGCGGACGGCCCATTGCCGGCTCCGAAGTTATTGACGACAAAATCAGCCGCGGCAAGCGCATCGAGGAGGCCTGCGCCAGAGACGTCGTCGACGCCGGGAGCGGCGCGCTGGCCCTTCACGTCAATGGCTGTCGAGACCATCGCGGAAGTGATCTGGCCGGGCGTCAGGAAGTTATTCAGATCGAGCAGCAAGGCGGCCACGGCGGCGGCGTTGGGAGCCGCAGCGGAGGTTCCGAAGAAGTTCGGGGATCCGTCGAGGTCGAAATCCCCGCTCCCGAAGAACGTCGTATTGTTGCCGTCGACGGCGGCGATGTCCGGCTCAAAGCTCGTCCGGGGAACGGGCAGGCCGGAGGTATCGAAAAAGATCGTTGTTTCGCCGCCGCGTGCGGTGAAGGTTTCCGGATCGATTTCGTTGGTTGAACCAAAGGTTGGGCTGAAAGAGGGAGTATCAAACCAATTGACCGCGCCAACGGCTACCGCGCCGGGAGCCACGGCATGGCCATAGATCGTCGGCCCGCCGGTCGTGGAATCGTTCGGATCGAGGCCGTCGATGGTGACGCCATCAGTGATATCGAAAAAGACGATGCGGAACTCCAGCGGGGTGTCTGTCGCCTGGGGGATGTTTTCCTGATTTCCCCAGAAGTGATCGATGGCGAGATAGACCGTCTGAGTCTGATCGGTATCGTTTACGTATTGCACGGCTTCGATCGCATCGCCGGCAGGCAAACCAGTGCGGCCCTGGCCTTCTTTGCTGAAGAGGAAGGGTCCCGCCGTGGGATTGAAAAGTGAATCTTCAATACTGGAGGCGTTGGGTTCCAGGGTGACATAGAAATCCAGATCGATCTGCGCCGCGCGGCCGCCACTGACGCTCTGGAACGGCTGGTTCCATTGCAGGATCGCGGTGAACATTCGTCCCGGCGCAAGAGTGATCGGGAGGAACTCGGACCCGTTATGCCACCGGTGGAGGTCGTTCCCATTCGGGGGGAGTGTTCCGTCCCCGTCGGCGGGGTTCGAATCATTATAGATTTGCCGAAGGCCATAGTTGCCATTGTTGCCGGCAGCGGAAAAATACGGAATGCCGCGGGAAACGACGTCCGCCGCGGATTGCGCCACGGGGCCGTCCTGATACATTGGCTCGGCGAGGAAGATGATATCGTCGACAATGACATCGGCCTCGCCGACCAGGAGATCGGAATTGCCGGAGTCGCGAGCGGCAAGAGTTTGAATCGCCTGGGCAAAGCCGATCTCGCTCGTTACCGCCGTATGGAAAGAGATAGCGGCACGGGGGGCGATGTCATGCACCAGTTCGGCCATGGCCGCGCCCTCGTCGATTCCCGAGGGAGCATCGAGAATAATCTGGACGTAGGGCTCCCAGGGATCCCCATCCTTGGGGATCACCGGGCTGTTGGGCAGGTCGCCGCTTTTCTGGTTCCGGGTATTGATAACCACGCCATCATCGAGAAACTCCGTCGGAGGTTCGCCGCCGAGATCCAGCACGGCGTCCGTCCTGGCGAAACTGTCGGAAAGGATGCCGACAACCAGGTTCGATCCATCGAGGTCGTATTTCGATGAGGCAAGGTCGGAGCGGAGCGCCGCGTCGGCCTGGCCTTCCACCGAACCGGTGCTCTTGCGATATCCAAGGGATTCGCGCACCATATTGACGCCATCGATGGCGGCGAGCTGTTGAATCGTTTGAGGCGAGCTGACTTCGACGACAGCGCGCCGCCATTGCGGCGCCGTATAGACAACCGAGGCCCCCGTCCTCTCCAGTTCATCAATCAGCGATGGCGAAAGTCCGTCCGCCACGATGTCGACGAGAAGACCTCCGCCAGGCCCGGGGAGGAGCAGATTGGTTGGGCCGGGCAGAGGCCGCATCCCATCGTTGCTCTTTGCGGCCTTCTCGGCCATGGAGAGCAAACGGAGGCTGACCTTTTCGGCCCCGTCAATATTGTCGTATTCTGCATACTTTGATGAGCTGACCTGTCCGAGAGCCGGAAAGGCCAGGCTTCCTGCACAGAGCAGAGCTGCCAAAACATGCAGCGCCCGCTCGCCACGTGGGTGGGTCGTCCATTTCGTCATCGGATCATAACCTTTTTGCAGGCTATTGTGAAGCCGAGGTTTCCAGTCGTTGTGCATCTAAAGCTCCACGACCTCCATCATCAGGCACAAGGAAAACTTGACTCCTCAGGAAGGCAAATTGCCCCTTAAATTCAGCGTTATGAAACCCATGGGAGAGGGGCTAGCGGGGAAAACCATGATTTTCCCACCGAAATACGCCCAGCTTTTGGTGCTTTTTTCCGAATCCGCCTCCGGCGGCGGATTCAAGCGCTGCTGGCAGGAGAACGAAAACGGCCCCGGAGAGCATTCCGGGGCCGCAGAGCTTTCGGGACTCTCGAGTCCTCTTAGAGCGGGATCTCGTAGGAGACGATGTCCAGAGATTCGAGGAAGATCTGGCTGAAAACATCGTTTCCGGAACCCTCGGTGAGCAGATAGTCGAAGGCGAAGATGAGTTCGTTCTGGTCGATTTCACCCCGGCCCTCGAAATAAAGCTTATACTCGACCGGCGATCCATCCATGGGAAGGTTCGCGTTGGGGCCCACCGATTCGATGTTCACGTAGGAACTGTAATTGAGCGATCGATCGTTCATGCGCATGCGGAACGTGGGCAGGCGCGAGGCCTCATCGGGTGTCTGCGGGTTGGCCCGCATGCGGAAAGTGGCTTCGAAAAGCCGTCCTGTGCGCATTTTGACCGCTTCCTCGGCCACGGTGGTGTTGGAGAAATCGTCCGGGGAACTCCAGAAAGCAAAGTGGGTATTGGTCTGCCCCTGGACGCCGTTGGCGGCCGGCCCCATGCGCAGGCCTTTAGGCGAGAGGCCGAACTGGGGAATGGAGAAGAAGGGCGTAGAGTCCGGATCGCCCGCCAAATCGGGAATAACTTTCCAGTCATTTCCCTGATTCACAAAATTCAGAGTCTTCTCGGTCTCCCTGTCCTGGAGTGAAAGGGACGGTTCCAACGCCTCGATACGGACGCGATCGAGAAGCAGGGCGCCGGAGGGCGCATCAGCGCCTTCCACGTTCAGGATGTCGTAGAAGAGGCGGAACTTATCCTGGGTAGGGGGCAACTTGAAGTAGAGGTTGAAGGTCTTAGCGCGCGTGCCGGGGGAAAGCTGCTGGCTGCCGCTGGCCGAGCTGACCACCAGGACATTGGATTGTTCAAAGTTCTCGGTGGCCGAGCGCATGCGCATGACGGGCACCCGGAGCAGATCGGTGGTAGGCCGGTCGCTGCTGACCGTGAACGAGGCGCGATAGAGCGTGTCCTCGCCATTGGATCCGGCGAGGGCGATATCGCCCCTTTCCTGGTTGCTCAGTCCGGCATTCGAGGCATGGACCGGCGGCGACAGCAGGAAGCCGAAAGTGTTCGTGTTGTTGCGCGACTGAAGGCCGAGCGAGCCATCATCGAAGAATCGGAAGGGTTCCGTGAAGACCGCTGCGGTTGGATTGGACGACCATTCGATGGGATCTTCCTCGAAGTCGAATGTATAGCCATCGACGGGATCGGGCAGGGGCGGAGGGGGAGTGAGGGGATCGATGCCCAGGCGTTCGGCGACTCTGCCAAGTACCTCGTTCGTATCGATGAGCCCGGGGCCGGTGACATCGTCCACGCCCGGCGCGGCGCGGAAACCGGAGACATCGATGGCTGTTTCCTGCATGATGGCGATGATTTCCGCCGGCGTGAGAGTCGGATCCATGTCGAGCATGATGGCTGCGATGGCAGCGGCATTGGGCGCGGCGGCCGACGTGCCAAAGAAATTGGGGAACCGGTCCGGCTCGCCTTCAAAACCGCCCAGATTCAGTGGCGATCCGAAAAAGGTCGTATTGTTGCCATCGACAGCGGCAATGTCGGGTTCAAAGTCAGTGATTGGGTCGAGGTTGCCCTCGTCATCGAAGAAAATGGTCAGGTCGCCGCCGCGGGAGGAGAAATCCTCGGGGTCCATGATCCGGGATGGCGTGAACGTGGGGTCGAAATTGGGCGTGTCAAACCAGGGGACGGCGGCTACCGAGGCGGCGCCGGGGGCGGAGTTGTGGCCATAGATGGTCGGCCCGCCGAAGAGGCTTGTTTTGTCTTCAATGACAGGAAGGGTGATGCCGCCGCGGAGGAACATGCGGACTTCCAGGGGCGTCTGGTTGTCCTGTGGAATAACGTCCGTCGGACCGTCCCATCCATCGATAGCCATATAAATCGTCTGCTCGACATCGCTGCTGCTGACGAAAGTCGCAATTTCCAGGGCATCGCCCAGGGGATTCCCCGGGGTTCCTTGGAGGTCGCGCGATGAAATCTCATCAATCAGGGGAGCAAAAACATTGGGCCGTTCGTAAAAGAGCAGGTCCAGATCGATCTCGGCGCCGGTGCTGTCGGGCAGGCTGCCAAAGGGCTGGTTCCATTGCATGATGACCTGGCCAAAGGCTCCCGGGGCGAGCTTGATCTCAAGGAATCGCGTCCCATTCTCGAAGCGATGCATATCCACGCCACTGGGCGGGTTGGCCTCGTCGCTGGTGGCCGGATCGAAATCGTTGTATTCGAAGCGGAAACCAAAGTTGTCGTTATTACCGGCGGAGGAGAAATAAGGAACCCCCTGGGTGACGACATCGCGTGCCGCCTGGCCGATGAGGCCGTTTTGGAACATGGGCTCGGCGAAGAAAATCACGTCGTCAACAACGACGGTGCAGTTTGCTTCATTGGCGAGACGGCGGATGCCGTCGGCAAAGAGGGCTTGCCCGCCGAAGGCACTATGAAAGGCGATCCCGGCATCGGGGACCATGTCATGGACGAGTTCCGCCATCCCCGCTCCTTCATCCGTGGCGGATTGGTTGACGGGGATTTCGCGGAGGATATTGACCTCTGGAGGCAGGTCGCCCGTATCCTGGGGGCGCGAACCGGTCAGGATACCGGGCTGGCCGCGACCGGGCTCCGTATTAAAGTCGCGCATGCCATCGGTCATGGCGAAAGAATCGGACAGGATGCCGACCTTTTGCGTCTCGCCCTGGGGAATCCGGCCGTCGATGCGGAAGCGCTGCCAGGCTAGCTCTGTGTTGTGGGCGGCCGGGCCCTTGCCATCGACGGAGCCCGCGCTGGTCATGGCCCCCCACTCGGGCCGCACCATTCGGACACCTGGCCACTCGGCCATTTCCAGCACGGCGTCAGGGCTGTAAACCCAGGCGTAGGCGCGGTCGGAGTGGTCGGAGACGTAATAGACCTTGGCGCCGGGAACCGTGGTGGTTTTGGCGATGGACGATTTCCCTTTTTCAAAGATGATCTCGATGGCAATCGCGCCGTCATTGTTTTTGGAGACGATCCAGTCCTCGAACTCCCGGACCAGGCTGACGCCCTTGCTTTTGGCGGATTTGACGCCCTTGAGGAGTTTGAAGTTCACGACGTCGGCGGCAGGATCACCCGCCAGGCCAACGGCGGCGGGATCCGCCGCATGGACCGGGGCAACACCCAGTAAGCTTCCCACGACCAAGGCCAGGGCCAGGGCTTTTGCCTTACCGGCCCCACACAGCATCCGATGAATCATCTGGTTCGTATCCTTAATTGAAAAGGTTCTCCACAGTTTGCTAGGAATTATTGATTCCTTTTCGAGCCTTTTCGGGACAAGCGAAACTTCCCGCTTGTTCCCGATTTTCCCCGAAAAACGGCCTGATCTTCCGCCCTTCCAGGACCATTACGCCTTCAACGCTCGATGAAATTCCTGGCGCAGCCTCGGGACCACTTCTTCCTCAAACCATGGATTCCGCCGGCGCCACATCAGGTTGCGAGGCGAAGGATGGGGGAGGGGGAAGTCCTGGGGCAAGTAATCCTCGAAGGCCGCAACGGTTTCCGCGAGAGTCTTTTTCCTCTTTTTGCCAAGATAATACCGGATAGCGTATTGTCCGATGAGGACCCGGAGCCGCAGCGCCGGCATGTCCGCCAGTAACTGCTGAAACCAGAGTTGGGCGCATTCCGGCCGGGGCGGCAGGTCGCCCCCCTTCCCCTTTCCTGGATAGCAAAGTCCCATGGGGATGATGGCAACGCGGGACTCGTCGTAGAAATCCTTGCGCTCGATGTCCAGCCATTCACGAAGACGATCGCCCGATGGATCGTTCCACGGGATCCCCGTTGCATGGACGCGGGTGCCGGGGGCCTGGCCGACGAGGAGCACGCGCGAGGTGGTGGAGGCCCGCAACACAGGGCGGGGACCAAGGGGAAGGTCTTCCTCGCAATGGCGGCAGGCGCGAACACGGGCGAGGAGTTGCTGGAACTGAAGGGGATCGGTGGATTTCAAGGCGATACGGGGCGGTTTCTGGAATGCGGACTCGTGGCAAGACGAGAACAGGGGGAGCGTTTCGTTTCAACCGAAAGCCCAAAAAGAATCCGGGGGGCGTTTGAGGCGCCCCCCGGACCTTCAGAAAGGAGAAGAGGTGGTGAGCTTACTGAACAGTCGGCGCCTGCATCTCGTCGATCGAGACGAACAGCAGGTCGAAATAGGCGTTGGTGTTGTCTGCGGGCTGGAAGGAGAGCAGGTCGTAGGCGATTTCCATCTGGTTGACGTAATCCGGGATGAAAACGTATTGGGTGTATTGCGTGGGAGTGGGGCCGGGGCTGCCATCGGCTGTTCCAACGCTTTCAAAGCTTTCGAAGTCCGACCAGCGAAGAGAGGCATCATTCACACGGATGCGCAAATTGGGAGCATCTTGCGGCGAAGCGTTGGATCGGATGACGTAATTGATCATATAGACAGCGCCGCCATCGACGTCGAGCTTGGGGCTGCGCCAGAAGCCAAAGGCGCTGGCCGAGCCATTGGCGTCGAGGCGCAATGCGTCGGATTGGACAGAATGCACCGGATTGTCGAAGACTGGCGATGTTCCAACGAATTCCCAGCATTGCCTTCCATTGGCGAAGTCCGCTTCGTAACCGTCGGCGGGACCGGCAAAGCCGCTGCAGAGTTCCGGAACGTTGATCATGCTGCAGACGGTCTTGGTCTCTTCCTCCACGGCGCCCACTTCGACGCAGTATTCCAGGTCGCCGCTGGCGGTGCCATCGGCGCGGACCTGCCAGGAGGTCTGTTCATTGGACCCGTTGGGCATTGTCCCGATTTCGTGGCGCGCGGTTTCCCCTTCCACAAGGACAAGACCCTGGGGCAGGATAATCTCCGCATAGACACCATCGAGGCTTCGGCCGAGAATCGAGTTCTCCAGGAATGCGGTGATCGTGAAGGGATTGGGCGTCAGGCTGCCCGTCCCGTCATCGGTCAGGCGGCCCGGATCGCTCAGGCCGACGACGAGCGGTGGCTCCTGGTTTACATCGATTCGGTCGAGACCATAATAGGTGCGAACCGTGCGGGTTTCGCCGGGATTCAGCGTGATCGGGTTCCACCACATCAGGACAGCGCTGTCGCCGAAGGTGCTGTTTGGATTCACGGTATAATCCCATGGCGTATTGTTCATGGAGGGCCAGCTTCCCCAGGCAATGCGGTCCGGCGGCACGGCTTGTCCGCCGATCAGGGTTCCGGCGGAAACAACGCTCGGGTTGCCGAGATCGTCGAAGGCTTGCCAGGACTGGGGGATATTGGGCGCCGACAGCTCACGCTCCTCGGTTACAGACCCCAGGCCGGGAACCTGGAAGGGCGCGCCGTCATTTCCGCCCAGTTGGGTATCCAGGAAAAGACGGATGCCCACGTCGTGGGGAGCGGAGTCGATGTTTTCCGCGGAATATTCGATGAGCAGGGTATCGCGGAGGCCCGAGTTGCTTCCCTCAACGATTTTCAGAACCTGGGTGAAGCGAACACCCTGATACTCCCAAACGGTGGCGTTGAACTCTCCCGGATCATTGGCCGGAGGCTGAGTGATCGCATTGATTCCATCGCTGGAGTCGTCATAGGTAAACAGGTCGTTGCCATCGACGCGGAACGTGGTGCCGCTGGACCAGGGATCGGGGTGGCCGAAGAGAAGAACTTCGTTGTCATCGTCCGGATTATCGGGATCACCCTCGAGGGTCGCCATGGTGAAAAGGGCGCTCTGGGCGTCAATGGCGACATCGACGTATTGCGAGCCGAGTTTCAACGGCGCCTGGCGGGTTGCCGACTGGTGGTTTGCTTTTTCCGGGCTGACAGAGGCAGAGGGGAGAAGGGCTGGGTTCGCGACGAAGGCAGCGATTGCTATCGTCGGGATAACACACTTCAGGCCTGCTCGAAGCGGGATCATGGGGTCCTCCGAACAAATTAAGATGTGGTGCTGAATCGATCGTATGGGGGATTATGAAGCGCTAGATATGATCGTCAACGCGAATGCGATGAAACCACTCAAATGCTTGCCATGGGATTTCCGACGCACAATCTTTTTGTGTAGATGGTTTTTTGTGCCCCGGCACTCAGGATACCCTACTATGCGCATGAGGAGGATCGAATCCATGGCGACCCATGAAGAGAAAGACCAGGTTCTTCGCGAACACCTCATCGAGTTGCTGGAAGGCGGCTCCGCCCACGATGATTTTGATTCCATCGTTTCCGGCCTGTCGGCAAAAGTCCGCGGAGAAACGCCAGAGGGAGTGCCATACAGTCCCTGGCAATTGCTCGAACACATCCGCCTGGCCCAGTGGGACATCGTGAACTTTTGTATAGACGAAGACCATGTCTCGCCAGACTGGCCGGAAGGATTCTGGCCGCAGGAAGAGACTCCTCCCAGTGACAAGGCCTGGAATGACAGCGTCAGCCAGATCGCTTCGGACCTGGAGAAGATGAAAGCCCTCGTCCTGGATCGCGAAAACGATCTCTATGAGGAATTTCCCCATGGAGACGGACAAACGCTGCTTCGCGAGGCGATCCTGGTGGCGGACCACATGGCCTATCATCTTGGCCAGATGGTGGTGCTGCGGCGTTTGCTGGGTGCGTGGGAAGAATAACTAGCGTCCCCGCGAAAGAATCTCCGACGTTTTTCTCTGAAAAACTTTGATGAGGCGGGTGACGTCCGAGGCGCTGTCATCACCAGCGAGTTGCTGCATGCGCTCGAGCGTTTTGGCGAAGAGCGACTGGCACTCTTCGCGGTCGGGGGTCTGCACGGCTTCAGCTAGAGCTTCCACGGCAAAAAGCCGCACCAGGTCCTCCGGCGAAGCGAGGCGTTTTCCCCGTTCGGTGCAATCCATGACGATTAACCGGCCGGCGCCGGGCATATCCTCCATGGCCATATTGAAAGCAAGGCGGCTGCGGACACTGGCTTCGGAATGATCCGGCTCCATGGCGAGGGCGTTGCGGTAAACCTCATTGGCGGCGGCGCGGTTGCCTGTCCCCTCATAGGCGCGGCCGAGCAAGAGCGCCATCCATTGCTGGGCATCGGGGCGGTCGCGGAGCGTTGAAAGGTGGGCGATGGCTTCATGCCACTTTTCGCGCTGGACATACCATGCGCCGACTCCTCCCCAGAGCCGCGTGTTCGATTGGATCTCCTGGCGATGGCGGGCGATCCATTCGTGGACTGGGGAAGCCGAGCGTAAGGAATCATGGAAGGTGGACAGAAAGCGTGTGATCGTGCGGGGATAGGCAAGTGGAGCTTCTGCGGCGGCGTGGAAAATATTCGCGATCTGTTGTTTTTTTCCTGTCTGCCCGGTCCGTTCAAGGAAATCGACTCCTGCCAGATCGGCAAGGTCTCGTGATTCCAAAAGGCCGAGGAGAAACTTGCCTCCGCCGCCTTCGCCCATGTTCTGCAGGACCAGCGCCACGGCGTCGTGTGCGGTTTTTTCATCCTCCAGTTCCTGGTCTGTCACGACGCGGCGGATGTGGTCGACGGCGGTCTGGTTATCACCCGTTCGAAACGCGGCGGCGGCATAGCGCATATGCGTTTTCGGCCGGGCGTCGGGCCGCGGGATAAACTGTTCCAGAACCCGCCGGGCTTCCCGCGGCTCGTTTTGAGAGAGCAGGTAACCGGCGTAGGACTGGGCGGCTTCCTCATTGCTGGGATCGATGCCGAGAAGCGTCTGGTAGGCGTGGCGGGCGCGCTGGTCGTCGTCGAGATTGGCCGCGGCGCGCGCCAGCGCGAGGTGAAAGGTGCGTTCGTCGGGAAAGCGCCGGATCCCTTCCTCGGCGGCTTCGGCGGCGACCAGGTAATTCTTCCATTCCAGGGCCCATTCCACGAGCCACTGGCGCGCCCGGAAGTTTTCCGGGTGGCAGGCGACGGTGGCGCGGATTTCCGCAAGGGCTTCGTCCTGGTTGCCTCGTTCGCGATGGATCCAGGCGAGGCGCGCCCGCGCATCGGCATTCTCGGAAAAGTACCGCGTGTATTCCTCGAGAAGCTGTTGGGCCAGAACCAGATTGCGGTCCTGGGCGAGAACTTCGGCTTCCAGGTCGAGAGGTTCGTAGGCCTCTGGATGCAGACGCAGTTGTTCTTCCAGCAGTTGGCGGGCCTGTCGGCGTCCTTCCATGCCCTGCCGGGCAAGGCGCCGGCAACGCTCGATCAAATCGCTTTGAGTTTCCTGCTCGATATGAGAGTGCGGTTCCTCTGGCATGATCCCGGGCATTTCAGTGGCGCACAGTGCGCAACACGTCGTTGTAAGCTTCGAGAGTCTGCTCCGCCGCGTGTGCCCATGTAAAGAGGCGTGCGCGTTGCCGGCCCGCTTCCGCCAGTTCCCGCCCTTTTGCCGTTCCCAGGATGGATTTCAGCCCGCGGGCGATTTCCTTCACCGAGCGCGGGTTGACGAGCACGCCAGCCTCGCCCGCCACTTCCGGGAGGGAGCTGATGTTGCTGGTCACGACAGGCGTTCCGGCCGCCATGGCTTCGAGCACGGGAAGGCCGAATCCCTCGTTGAGCGAGGGAAAGCAGAAGGCGTCCGCCTCGGCATAGAGCGGCACCAGGTGCTCGTCCTTGATATAGCCCGTAAAGAGCACGCGATCCTGGATGCCGAGGTTCTCGACGATCTCCGCCACGCTGCTGGAGCGGTAATCCCTGGCACCGGCGATGACGAGCTTGTGGGTTTTCAGGCCCGAACGGACCAATTTGCCAAAGGCGCGAACCAGGCGTTCGACGTTTTTGTCGGGGTCGAGCCGCCCGACATAGAGGATGTAGGGGTCATCGAGTCCGTGCTCGCGGCGCATTTCCCGGCGCGGTTCGTCGCTGGGCGAGATCAGGAAGCGCTCGTCCACTCCATTATAGACAACACGGATTTTGCGCTTGGGCACGGGGAGATAGCGGCGGATTTCCTCGCGGGAGAACTTGGAAACGGTGAGGATCAGATCGGCCATGCGCCAGGTCGCGCGGATATAATACTGCCAGTATTTCGCGCGGAGCATAAACGTGCGGCCGGGGTTGTGGAAGTAAACCATGTCGTGGAGGGTCAGCACGTAGGGGCAGACTTTGCGCGGGGGGAGAAAATTCGCCGGCCCGTGATAGAGGTCGACCTCGTCCTCTCTGAGTATGCGTGTGAAGTGAAGATTCTCCCACAGCAGGCGGCGCAGGGGCGGCGTGGGGCAGGAGGAGACCACCCGTTGCCTGCGGTTCGCCTCGGTGGCGGGGAAGACCTCGCGCTGGTTTTCCTTCACATAGAGGAGATAATCGGTCTCGCTGTCGAGGCCCGGGAGCGCGCGAAAAATCTCGGCGATGTGGCGGCCGGTCCCCGTGAGGTAGTGGCGTTGCTGGAGGGCGCTGAGGGCGATGCGGCGGTTCATGGGGCCTCGGGGCGAAAGGAAAGGTGTGCCGATGGAGGCAAGTCCGGCCCTCGCGCCGGGTCAACGGCGAAATCCCGTGGGGGCGTAAGAGCGGGAATTGCCGTTGCCCTTCCTGGCGGAAGTCGCCGTAGTTTCGGGCTCCATTCCGGGCGAAGGAAAAGCGGCGGGCGATGCCAGGTAAATGCCCCGGCATTTTTTTCTGCCACTCCTGAGGCGAAGGCCCATATTAACCGGAAGTGGATGGGCCCGGGAGCGAGCGCGCTTGTTATTCAATTCCCTCGAATTCCTCTATTTCCTGCCGATCGTGCTGGCGCTGTACTATGTACTGCCCCTGCGCGGACAGAACCTCTGGCTGCTCGCGGCCAGCTATGTCTTCTATGGCTCGTGGGACGAGCGCTTTCTCAGCCTGATTCTTATCAGCACCGTGGTGGATTACTGGTGCGGGATGGAGATTCACCGGCGGGAAAGCCCCCGCGCGCGCAAGATTCTTCTCGGCGTCAGCCTGGCGACGAATCTCGGCATCCTCGGCTTTTTCAAGTATTTCAATTTCTTCTACGATTCGGCGGTGGAGGGGCTGGCCGCCCTGGGAGTCACCGCGCCCCAGGTGGCGCTCGCGATTGTGCTGCCGGTGGGTATTTCGTTCTATACGTTTCAGACCCTTTCCTACACGATCGACATCTATAACCGAAAGCTGGAGCCGACGCGCGATTTTCTGAACTTCGCGCTCTTTGTCGCGTTCTTCCCCCAGCTCGTCGCCGGCCCCATCGAACGCGCCCGCAACCTGATCCCCCAGATCGAAAACCCCCGCACGATCACCGGATATAAAATCCTGAGCGCCTTTTGGCTCATCCTCCTCGGCTTCGTGAAGAAAGTCGCCATTGGCGATGCCATTGCTCCCTATGTGGACGGTGTGTTCAACGCGCCGGGGGAAGCCTCCGGGCCCATGGCGCTGGGGGCGATTTACCTCTTCGCGATTCAAATCTATGCGGACTTCAGCGGCTATTCCGACATCGCGCGGGGGTGCGCCCGGCTCATGGGGATCGAGCTGATGGTGAACTTCCGCCAGCCCTACCTCGCGAAAACCATCGGCGAGTTCTGGCGGCGCTGGCATATCTCCCTCAGCACGTGGTTTCGCGATTACGTCTATATCCCCCTCGGCGGCAACCGGCGCGGCGCTTCGCGGACGTATCTCAACCTGTCCGCCACAATGCTGATAACCGGCCTGTGGCACGGCGCGAACTGGACGTTTATTTTCTGGGGCGTGATCCACGGCGTGTTTCTGCTTCTGGAGAAAGCGGCCGGGATGAAAGTTGCCCGGGCTTACGAGCAGAACCTCCTGCGCGGCCCGGTCTGGCGGAAGTTCCTCGATCTCTTGCGCATCCTGGTCATTTTCCACATCGCGGCGTTTGCCTTTGCGATTTTCCGGGGCCAGTCGATTTCCGAAGGGTTGCAGGTGATTTTCCGATCCCTGGACGATCCACTCTTCGGCGGAGACTGGACGAATCTGCACCGGTTTTTCTTCTTCGGCGGGTTGATGTTGTTTTACGATCTGGCGCAGGAAAAGCTGAAAACCGACGAGCCATCGCCCCTGTTTCTGTCGCCGTGGGTGGCGGGGCTGCTCGCCGCGCTCATGCTGTATGCGATTCTGGTTTTTGGCGGCCAGGCCCAGGCGTTTATCTACTTTCAGTTCTAGGAGAGGAAGGCAGGAGAGACCACCATGTCCGGTTTTCGCCCGGAGCATTACGAATCCAAATCCACGCTGCCCGCCGAGCAGAACCTGCCCGCCATGCGCCGGCCCGTGCGCGCGCTGGTCATGACGGTGGCCGTGGGACTGATCGCGCTGCTCGGCATGGAATGGACGGCGGACGGGCTGAGCCCGCCCCAGCGCATCGGCCACGACAACCTGTTCATGTTCGATGCCGAGACGGGCTTTGTCTATCTGCGCAACCATGTCTATCCGGGCTTCGAGTGGTTCGATAAATGGATCGACAGCCCCATGTATACAAACAATCGCGGACTGAAGGGGCAGAAGGATTATCCGGCGCCGAAGGACGAGGACGAACTGCGCGTGATCGCCTTTGGCGGCTCCTCGACCAATGGCATGCACCTCGACAGCTATCCGGAGTATCTCGAACGCATTCTCGCTGATGCGCTGGCGGATCGCGACGTATGGGTGCAGAACGCCGGGGTGAACGGCTACTCCAGCGAAAACGTCAAGCGCCTCGCCCGGCGCGAGATTCCCCTCTTCAAGCCCGACATCGTCATCATTTGCGTTGGGACGAACGATGCGGGCCTCGCCGACCGCCACGACCGCGTCGATTTCCAGGTGACGTCCTTTGCGGAATTTCTCGCCCGCACCGGGCAGAAGAGCGCCACGGTGGGATGGTTCCGGCGGACGTTGCCCGAGGCTCTCATTCAACCCTATCAAAACGTGGCCTGGCGGCCCATCACCACGCCGCCGGAAACCCAGGTGCCCCGCGTGACCATCGCCCAGCGAAAGGAAAACCTCCGCGCCGTGGTCGAGGCCGCGCGCGAGCAGGGGGCGATGCCAATCATCACGCTCTATCCGTGGCTGTTCTGGAACGAGGAGGAAAACTGGATGCCGCCCATGGCGGACTATGGGCCGTATCTGCAAGCGGCCCGCGAGGTGGCCGTGGAGGAAGGCGTGCCCCTCTGCGATCTGGTGATGAAATTCCAGCGTCCGGACCGCGCCGCGTTTTTCGTCGTGGTGGAGGAACCCCGCAGCCAGGAATTCGGCAAGCGCATCGACAATTACCACCTCAACCTGCCCGGCGCGGAGCTGGCCGCGGCGGAATTCGCCCGCGTCATCCGGTCGGCATTTCTCGAAGAGAATCCGGAGATGGACTTTCCCGCGGACGGAATCGAGGCGGTGGAACGGAAATGGAGCGACCCGCCGGAATCCGTGGACGACTATACGAACATGGTCCCGCCGGAAGACCTCTGGCGCCACGTCACCCCGGAAATGCAGGAGAGCAACGAACGCATGATCGAGCAATTCCCTGAGATATTGGGGGGGGGGGAGTCCCCGTTTTTAACAAATGATGTGAATGGCAAGGCCTTTTCCGTTTTCTCTTTCTTGACAAAGAGCGAGGATGACTCTCTAAGCTTCAGCAATCCCAAATAAGAATGAGAGGATTGCTATGAGACTCTTCACGACTCGACTCCAGACAGCTATTTTCGGCTGTTGCTTTCTCCTTGCAGGTTTATTCCTGCTGGTTCAATCAGCCGAGGCAGGCGAATGTGATTTCCTGGTGCACTGTGAAGGGCCCTACACTTACGTAACTCAGGATTGTGGACCAAATGGGGTCTGCTCCAGTGCTTGTTACGGTACCGTTACTACATATACAAGCGCAAAAGTGTGTACTATTGTCTATTCCGATTGCTCAACTCAGGAATACGTTGACAGCTACGGATCGCGGACTGTGGAAGAGGATTGCTGCAGTTTAGGTGCCTGTTGATTAAAAAGTCGTTACTATCCGAAGCGGGCTCTGGCCATAGTATGAGGCTGGAGCCTGCTTAGAAAGGTCTTCAGAATTGGATGGCAAAAGCAGAAAAACTTACTACGTTCTGGCAGTTTTGTTTGTCGCGGGAGCCGCGGTTTACTTTGTCAGTGCAATTCTCCCCGCCGTTATGGACCAACGGGCTTCCAGGTCGACGAGTGACGGGTCAGGGTATGAGGGCCCTCCGCGCAACCCCTTCGAAGAGGATTGGGAAAAGAAGGTAAAACAAGCACCCGGGAGCTGGATCGAGGAGACGGAGGCGTTTTTCGAGGCCTACCATGCTAATATGAGCTATGTGTATGCGAATCCGGAAAACTCGAGTCAATTCGATCAAACCCAGGCCGGAATTGCGGAGATTGCAGCGCTTTATCTGGTGCTCGGTTTTGCTGATGAGCTGTCTCCCATCGAATTGGACAAGAAGCTAGACCAGGCTGGGGTCAAAGCGGAAGGTGTTGCCGATCAGATCGAAAGGATGCAGAATACCACACACCGCGATGTCTGGCGGAAAATCAACCTGGAAACATTAACAATGCTTCTTTATAACCACCCGTCAAGAGACAGCCCCTGGAACAGCCGTGAATCCCCACCCGGCTTCTTATCGGACATCAAAGAAAATATCCAAATCGCGGAGGTTTCAGCCGATGTCGTGAGTGAAGACGGAGTGAATGGAGAAGTTAGAACCTATTTTCTGCTTCATTCCGATGGGACGGTGGAATTCACAAAAACCTATACTTATCATGGTGGCCGTGTTCTACGCCGAAGAAATGCCCCTGCGATTGTGCCGGAGGATGGTTGAGCTGCGTCTCGAGCACTTTGCGACCGGCCTAGAGCAGAATCTTAGGCTGTCCAATTGGGATGTCGATAGATGACGCCGGAAAATCCGCTCCTGCTCCCGCGAATGGTCTGGCAAGTGGCGCTTGGCGTCACATTGATCTTGATTGTGGTTTGGCTGGTGTTGAGGATGGGGACGAATTCTCGAATGAAGCGGATGGCCGGGAAAGAGCAGGCCTTGAAGGGGCCCATTGAGGAGGGTGGTGGACCGGCCGGGCGTATAACTTATCGACGCCCCGAAAAGCTGTCCAAACAATTGGGACCACCTCTGCTTAAGGCGCTGCTTAACATGACTACGGTAAAACTCTTTTTCATGACACTCTCCTATATGCAAAAGTGAGTTTGATCCCCAGAGCGATAAGAATAAGAGCGGCTCCTGAGAAGATGAGAATTCCGGTCAAACTCAAATAATTTGAAATGGCGCCTTGCCGTGATTGCGTGTTCACCCTTGGCATGTTCCTCTCTCTCAGCTCATCATAAGGAACGAGCTTTCCTTCTACATTTTGCAGGACCATGCCATCCCCTTGAGGATTAAACCAGTGGACCTGACTGAATACGTCCTGGAGTGCCGCAGCGATCCTGTTGATATCAGATAAATCTTCATTTAATACAGGATTGAAATCAATGTGCTCCACAATAATTTGTCTGGTAGAAATCTTTTTCCCGCTTCCCGTGCCTTGGTAGCTTTTCTCGATCGTTTGGCTTGCATAGCATATGCCAGTATCAGGGTCTCTTTCCAGCGTGTTGTCGAATTCAAAAAATACGTATCCATTCGGCAATCGCATCTCGCCATGATCGACCAGGAAATTGAATTCGGGATTGAGAAGGAATGTATAGACGAGCTCGCTTTTTACTGTTTTAATTTTCAGCTCTAATAAATTGTTGCTCGTGGCGTTCAGTGTCGTCAACTCTTTTGCCGCTGGATGTTTTTCGTAGAAATATGGTAGCGGGCTTAGTCCGGCGCGTACGCCGTATCCAGAATCTCTGATATCAACACAGGTGTCTAGAAATGCCGTTTCATAAGGTCTTTTAGACTCTAAAAAGTCTTCTTTTTTGAGTATTTTAGAAGAGATGTTTCCATAGATGATCGTGTCCTCGGAAAGAGCAGAT
>CAYFUR010000046.1:0-28706 GCA_964346275.1 uncultured Candidatus Sumerlaeota bacterium | reverse complement strand
ACCGTCGTCTTCAGGCCATACCGCTTGGCCAGGGACTTCGCATACCGGGTCATCCCCTCCGGCGTCAGTTCGTGATGGGGCGCATTCACCAGCTCGCGCGCGGAGTTCACGGATTCCGTGATAGCCTGCACCCGCGCAAGTTCCTCCCGCGTTTCCTTTTCCTGCTTTTTGGCAACGACGAACTGGATGTTCAGCTCGGGGCGCTTGGTCTTGTCCTGGCCCTTGTAGCGCTGGTCGGAAAAATCCCCGATCATCGCGCCTTCCAGAATCGCGGCGGCTTTTTCCGGTGCGACTTTGTGGTGCACCGCGAAGGCAAGGCGCTTGAGGGAATACTGGCGGCAGAGAGCAACGCAGCGCGCCGCGGCCACTTTCAACGGTTCGTCGTGGGGTGCGTAGGCGCCATGGGTGGAACTGTCGAGGAGCAGGTGGCGCGTGGCCGCCTTGATTTCCTTTTCCAGTGTGCAGAACCATTCGCGCTTGCTCCGGCCCGCTTCCACATCCCTGGCGTAATTCTCCAAATGCTTTGCCAGGCCCTTGTTTTTCGTTTCGGCAAGCAGACCTCCCTGCTCGTGAAGAACGATCAGGGCGTCTGCCTTGACGCGATCGAGAGCTTGAGTCGTCACCGTGAATTTCATAGGCCGCGGACCTTTCTTGTCTATACGGACTGTTTTCATTCCAGCGCGAAAAGAAACTATCCCGCCTTGCCGCGCCGATCAATCATTCTCGGGGGAGGGAGCCACGCGGCGGGTGATCCAGTAATGGTAACTGCTCCAGGCCGCGCCCGGAGGAAGGGGCTCGGCCCAGATCGTCCAGCTTTCGCCGCCCGCCTCGTCAAAGTCTCCGGTCAAATCGAGATGGGCTGTGCGGGCACCTCCCGGTTCCACCGGAGCCAGCTCCAGGTGCCGCCGGACGGCATACCCCGTTGAATTGGAGATGATGGTGATCGCGAGCCCTTGCGCGGCGGGTTTCAGATGTTCCGCCACCGGCGGCGTGCTGTAGCGAACGTGCAGCACCAGAACGCCGGTGGGAAAACGCTCCGGAGCAAACTGAAATCGCTCACCGCGCACCGTCCGTCCGCCGTCCACAGCAAGCCCCTCGTGCACCAGAAAACGCATCCGCGTGGGCGAGCTTGCCGTGTCCAGCGCGCGGGTTGCCGGCCGGGTGAACCGGGCCACGGGGGCCAGGGGCTGAGGCCAGGCGCGATGATCGGCATCATAAATCCCGATGTCAAAATCGTAATCCGCCGCCTGTTCGCTGGCAAGGTCCGCCACGTCCAGGGAGAACATAAGACCAACCCCGGGCGCGATGGGAGGCCTCTCTCCAAGATCGATCTGATCCCAAAGGATGGGAAAACTCGACAAATCCGTCCCCGAAGTGATGGATGTTTCCGGAATCGAGACGCCCCATTGCCGCTCTCCCAGTGGAAATTCAGCGCTCCACCAGGAGGGATAGCTGACGAGGGTTTCCGGGCGGCGGTTTTGAGGCAGCCCGGAGAGTGCTTCGAGGATCGCTCCTTCCCCGATCGCGGCGGGGCGTGTGAATTCGCACGATCCCAGGCCGATCAGGTCGTAGAGCGGCCGGTCGGTGTAATAGGCGAGAACGCCGGCGTCGGAAATTGCTGCCGGTTGCTGGCTCTGCTGGAGCAGGAACGTGGTGCGGCGCAGCAAATGATAAATATCGCGGCTGTTCCGCCCGTATTCAGCTGTCCAGAAGAAGAGCGACGGAACGGAAACGAGAAGAAAGCCCGCTCCCACGGCGCCCAGGGCGGTGCCTTCGTGCTGTTGAAAGAGCTGGGCGATGCGCCAGAGACCGACCGCCGCCAGCGCAATCGCCATGACGGTGTAGGGGGCGAGATAGCGCTGGTGATGGATAAAGGGCAACCGGCTGGCGGCGAGCGTGGCCAGCCCCAGCACCCAGAGCAGGGCGAGGAGCACGCCTCCCGCCGGGCGGCCTTTCCGCCATTGGTTGGCCATCACCCAGCCGGCCCCAAAGAGCGCCGGAAAACCAAGGAACGGCGCGATGTATGGCATCGTGGTTGTCCCTTTGAAGGCGGCGTAGGCGGGGTCGGGAATCATGTTGGCGTAAAAGCGGGTGGCGATGGCGTCGAGTGTGCCCGCGGCGAGTTGAAACTTCTCGGCAAGAGAGAGCAGCGGGTAGGAGCTGAGGCCCTTTACGGTCAAACCGGCCGGACGCCAGTCTCCTGTGGCGAGTTGAAGGATTCCCAGCCAGGAGAGAAAAGGAAGAAGGCACAGCAGCAGGGGAAGGGAATTCAGGCGGGGCTCCTGGCCTTTTCTCCAAATCACGATTGCGAGGGCGGCCAGCAACACCACCAGGCCCTCTGGGCGGACAAGGGGCAGAATGGCAAAACACGCAAGGGCCATGTTCCGGCCGTGCGGCTGTTCATCGCGCAGCCAGCAATGCGTCCCCAGCGCCGCGCCCAGCAGCAGGACGGCGAACAGGCCCGTCTCCATGCCGCTCAGGAAATTCCACATGATGTGGCCATTTGCCATGAGCAGCAGCGCGGCCAGGATCCCCGCCGCGCGGCTGGCCAGCTTTTTCACGAGCTGAAAGGTCCAGATCGCCGCCAGCATCCACAGCGCGCCCCCGAAAAGGAACGCCGCGAAGGCCCCCTTGGCCCCTTCGATCCCGAAAAAGTGCATCGGCGTCAGCAGGAGGACATAGAAGGGGCTCGTCATTCCGCCGGATGGGGCCATGCCCTCGGTATAGACGAGCGGCGAGTCCTGCGCGAGTTGCCGGGCGTACTGGAGATGAATGTAGGAATCGTCGAGGGGGAGCATGAAATGCCCCCCCGCCGTGAACCAGGAAACGGCAAAAAGCAAAATGGTTCCAGCCGCCGCCAGAGCGGCGAAAAGGAGAAGCCAGGGGCGGTCTTCCTGATCGGTCGAGAAGGGGAACAACGATGGTGATCCTTTCGCTCGTTATCCCGGCGAAGGCCTGGCGGAGCGTCAAGAGAAGGAAGCGGCCGAAACCCGCGGCTTCATCCCTTTCTTTTTTCGATAACCTTTTGCAGATCCTGCCAGACGAGGCGTTTTCGTGCCTTGTTGCGGTGAATGTAGGGGAGCGGAAAGGTCGGCATCAGGGGGATGCCGCGGTATTCCTGCCATTGGCCGCGGAGGCGCTGGAATCCCGTGCGCTCGGTTGTTTCCGGCAAAAGCGAGGCGGCAGCGGCAAGGCCGAAGCAGATGAGGATCGCAGGCCTGACGATTTCGATCTGCCGCTCCAGGTAAGGGCGGCAGGCGTCGAGTTCCTCGGGGCGAGGCGGGCGCGTCGCCAGGGGATGGCACTTTGCCGCGTAGGAAATGTAGCAATCGTCTTCCGTCAAGCCCGTTGCCTTGATGATGTCGCTGAACATCTTGCCAATCTCCCCCTCGAAAGGGCCGCCGCCGCGATCAAGCGTCTCATCGGGAATCTCGCGCACGATAAAAACATTCGCTTCCGGGTTTCCGTGTCCCGCGACGGCCTGGTTCCGCGTGAGATGGAGGGCGCAGGCCCGGCAGGCCGCCGCCTCTCCGGCGATCACCTCCAGGGCCGAGACGCGCTCTTCTCTGGGCAGGGACGGAAGGCTGGAAAGGGGCGCCGCGGCGGGGCGCGGAGGGACTTCCTTGGCCGGAGATGGCGGGGCGGGAGTGCGTTTTTTCCCGCGCTGGTGGTTCGAGGTTTCCACGGGTTCCGCTCCCGGAGGAGGCTCGGGCAAGGGCTCCTCCACGAAGCCGAATCCAAGGCTCTGAAGGAGGCGGCGCTGTTGTTCGAGCGAAAAACCGGGCTTATTCATAAACCGTTGCGAGGGGCCTGCGACTGACTCCACCAGGCGAGTGAGCGTGTTCTGCGGAATATCCTGAATTCCCGGGGCCCGTTCCCCAAGGGGAATCTGGAATGGGGGAAAATGTTTCTCACACGGGGATTGGCGGTTGACATATCCTCGAATCGGGGCGCTCATTGAGCGACTGCGACGCGAGTGTGAAAAAATGAAATGGGTTTCGTTGACGCTTGGCCCGGGAGCGGCAGATACTCCATTAGCGTCGGGCCAAAAGCCGGCAGAATGACAGGTTGGGGATGCGAAACGACGACCGCATAGCGAGCGCACGGCACAAGCGAGGTTTCTCCATAGCGGAGATGCTGGTCGTCATCACGATCATCGCTTTTGCCACCACGGTCTCGCTGCTTGCCTACAGCAATTACCGCAAAGGCAGTGGAGTGCGCAACGCATCCAGCGAGGTTTCGCGTGTGCTGACCACCGCGCAAATGCGGGCCATTGCACAAAACAAACCGAGTTCTGTCGTGTTCGACCTGGATAACCAGGGCTTTTGGGTCGACGACCTGGACGATGGGCTGGCTGTCCGCATCCCGAAAGTCGTTCCGGTGAAATCCCTCAGCGAGGATGTGGTCATTGATACGCTTCGCATCGGCGCCAACGAATTCACCACCGGCATGCAGCGGATCATTTTCTGGCCCGACGGCACGAATCCGCTCATCACGGTTAATATCCGGAACCAGTTTGACGACAGCAGCGTTGACGAAAACTTCTACTCGGTCCAAATGTATCCCACTTCCGCCAAGCCGAAGATTTGGCCCCATGAGCGCAAGTAAACGCCAGGGGAGCGGCTACACGCTCCTCGAAGTCCTGGTGGCCCTGGCCATCCTGGTCGTCGGCGTCGTCGGCATCCTTCAGTTCTTCCCCCCAAGCCTGCGTGCCTCCTCGGAGGCTTCCCTGCGCGGACGCGCCGTACTCCTGGCTCAGCAAAAAGCGGAAGAAATCCGCCGTGACAGCGACAGCGGGGGCATTCTCATCGATAACATCGCCACCTCTGGCGACCCCACGGATCCTATTCCGTTTCAAGAAGACGACCGGCTGGTTTACCAGTTTTACAACCAGTCGCTGCGCGTCCCCGATGGCGACCCCAGCGATCCCGAATTCGCGCCCGGTGTGCCCCGCGTCATCGTCAGCTATAACGAACAATTCCGGCCCAGCGGCGACGTGCTCTACGAACTGCGCTTCGACGGCGGGCCCGGCGTTGGCCCAACGCCCACGCCTACGCCCATTCCGACTCCGACGCCGACACCGGTGCTCGGAGACCTCGCGGCCCCAAGCCTCACCAACCCGGCGCCCAACCAGGTCTTTACCTTCAGCCCGGGGCAGACGATTCAGTTCCAGTGGACCGCCGTGCAGAATGCGGATGATTATCTGATCGAGGTCGAGGGAGTCGATGGCCCCGCGGCGGGATCTTTTCCCTACACCACGCGCGTCACCTTTGGAACAACCTTGACCCTCGGACCCCCCTCAGAGCCTGATTTCGTTCCAGGTGGATATGTCTGGCGGGTGACGGCCCGGGCGGCTGACTACAACAATGCCTCCAGCGTGACCGAACGGTTCTTCGTTCAGAACTAAGGCGGTGGCGCGGCGAGATGCGGTCGCAGGAAAAAACGCCGAAAAATGCAGGGCCGATCCCGACGGAATGTTCCATACTGCAAATGACCGGATTGCGTGGGAGGCCGCGCAGGGCTCCCCGATTTCCGGAAGGTTATTGTTCACGGCGATTCTATGAACGGAATGCGCAGAATCCATCGTCATCCACGAGGCGCCATGTCGCTCGTCGAACTGCTGGTCGCGTTGACGATCACCCTGATCTTCGTCGGCAGCGTCGCCACCGCGTTTATCCAGATCATTCGCGCCGCCGATGAAGCCGAGGCGACCGTGCGCGCCTACACCGCCGCGCGCAGCGCCGTCGACGCCATCGCCCGCGACCTGCGCTTTCTCCAGCTTGATACCGATCCCGATTTCCATCAGCTCACCCTGATCAACCGCAACCTCACTTACGGCGATGGCATTGATAACGACAATGACGGCGCCATCGACGAGGAATTTTTCAACGGTCTCGACGACGATGGTGACTGGACCATGCAGGACGACCGCCACGCGCAGATCGGTTTTTCCACGGAACGCTGGGATTTTCTCGGCGTCGACGATTACGGAGATGCCGGCGTGGATGAAGATGCCCGCTTCAGCGCGGATGAAATAACCTTCATCATGCCGGAAGGAATCCTCTTCCCCGGCAATCCGCGCCACAGGGTGAATTACCGAATGGGGAATTTCGACGGAGAGGAAAACGTGCTCCTTCGCGCTGTCTCGGTGAATCCCACAGTGGATGGCACGGGCGACAGCGAGGTCGTCGAGCCCATCGTTTTCGAAGTGGTCAGCCTTGATATTCTCGCCTGGAATGCGAATTCCAATACGCCGCGCTCGGTGCGTGGCATCCCGAGGGCCTATTGGGTGGACAGCTGGGACGCGGAACAGATCAATTTCCCCTTTGTGCAGGTGCTTCGCTCGCCCGAGGGGGATCCCGACGCTCCGCCCTTTAAACTCCCCGCGGCCTTCCTGGTCAGCGTGGTGGTGAACGCCGAACGCCAGCCCCTTGGGGAAATTCCCGGCTGGCCCTTTGGTAACGAACAATTGAAAACGGTGCGGATGAGCACGGTGGTCACAGTGGAATCGGTGATTACCGATCGCCGTTACCGGGAGTATGTGCGCTATTGATGAGAAACTTCAGCCGACATAGCAACCGGCGGCGCGGCTCGGCGCTTTTGATCGTGCTGGCCCTGTTGTCGATCCTGGTGCTGCTGGCGGCCACGCTGGCCTACACCAGCCGGCTCGACGTGATTTCCTCGCAGAACTTCGGGGAAGGCGTCCAGCGCACGGTCTCAGCGGTCAGCGCCATCGACAAGGCGGCCCAGCTCGCCCAGGAGCGCCTGCCCAAGGACGCCATTGGCACCGTCAACCTGGAACGGGTGGCCGGAGAGATTTCCGATTCGCCCGCCTACGCCAACGCGGCGCAGTCCCTCAATAATTCCCTCCAGCCCAAGAATCCTCACCACTCCGCCCCCCAGCCGAAAGAAGGCGAGCGGATGGCCATCCCCAATCCTCCGGGGCGCGGCCATGTGCTCACGGGGACTTCTCTGGTGTTTTTGTCGGACCTTTCCGCCCGGGTGAACATCAATACCGCCGACAGCGAGACGCTCGAGTCGCTTTTTTCCCGCGTGGCGCAAAAGAACAATCTGCGCAATGTGGACGCCCGGGGCGTGGCCCAGGCGATTGTGGCCCGGCGGCTGGGAAGGGATGGCGCCCCCGGCCGGCGCGGCAAAGACGATGACCGGCGAGGGCCGCAATTGATCCAGCCCGAGTATGAACGCGTTTTCGCCATCCACAGGGCCCAGCAGCAAAATGAGCCCTACGAGTTTATCCTCAAGCAGCTGAAAACCGACGATCCCGAATTGGAATCGCGCCTCGGGTCTGGGTGTCTGGGGCTCGGCAGCGCCCGCCTTCAGACCTTCGAGGCTCTCTACACCAGCGAGGACGACAGCGAAGAATATATCGCCGACGTGCGTTATCCCCCCTTCGGCGACGATTACCGCTTTGGCAATCTGGGCCAGCTTCTGGAAGTTCGCGGCATGTCACAGGAGCTTTTCGCCGCGTCCCACCCCTATTTGACTGTCTTCAGCGTGACCCAGGAAAGCCGCCTTGGCGGGCGCAAAAACGGCGCGAAAACCTCCTTGCCGCTGACAGACCTCAATCGCGCCTCCGCCGAAGAAATCTACGAGGCTCTCCGGGAAGAATACGGGAACTCCAAGGACGACGCCCTGTTGCGCCAGTTCGCCGTCAACGTGGTGGACGCGCGCGATCCCGATGACGTGCCGACGGTCATGCATGGAGGGTTGAACCAGACGCCGGTGATTGGCTTCGAGCGGACTCCCCTCATCACCGAAATCTACGCCAACGCCATCAGCGAAGACGAAACCGGCGACGACGGCCAGTTCCTGGAAATCCATAATCCCTGGAGCCAGAATATCGACCTCGATGGCTGGATGGTTCGTGTGGCCGGGATGTCTTTCCCGCTTCGGGGGACGCTCTCGGCCAATGGATATCTCATCGTCACCGATGATTACGACAACTCGATGGATTCCTCCACGGACCAGGAGCTGCCCAGTGGCGGATCCTTTTACGACATTTTCGGCCTGACGGAAAACGGCATGTCCAAGCGTGTGCTGGACTTCCCCCGCCTGAATATCCCCCATCGCCAGGGCACTTACAGCGTCCAGTTGATGAACGGGAACGGCGATCTGATCGACGAGTTCGTCTATCGCGTGAGCGGCGAGGTCAGCCCGGTGCGAAGTTTCCAGCGCCTCAATCCGCTGGTCCGTGAATGGCAACTGGACATGGCGACGCCCTTTAACAGGCAAAAAGCGAAAGCGCCCGACGCGGACACCGTGGAGCGGCTCCGCCGCGGCCCGCGGAATGCCGCCTTCTCCTCGACGCTCGAACTCTTCGAAGTCTTTGCCGGCTATGCCCGGGAAAACGGAACCGAGGGAAGCCGCTGGGGATTCCCGGCACTCGCGACGCCGAATTCCGACGATGCGGAGAAGCAGATGGCCGCCATGGAGCCAGGCCTCCTCGATGCGCGGCTCATCGACATTTTCTCCGTGGAGATCCGACCGCGGCCCAAAGGGTCTGCAACGGCCTCGGACGAGGATGGCTCCGACGAAGCCATGTTCCGCATTTACAACCCCTGGCAGGATGAATTCCCCGACGGCGCGCTTTCCGAGGATGCGCGCCGCAACGGGCGCCGCGGCACCAGCGCCGAGGCCCTCAAAGAAGCCGAGGCCGTGGCCTGGACGCGCTATTCCGCCAAGCCCGCCGGCCACCGCGTCGGGCGCGTGAACATCAACACGGCGGGGGAAACGGTGCTTGAAAGCGTGGGTTTCAGCCAACTCGCCGCCCAGCGCATCGTCTCGCGCCGCCAGGAGATGGAAACGAAATTCCACCGGGGAGAAGCGGTGGAAGGCGCGGCCTACCAAAAATTGTCCGATGTGCTTGCGGACCAGGCGCTTTGGAGCCGCCCGGAGGACCGTTGCGCGGTTTTGCAGGAATTTGCCCCCATTGCCGACCGGATTACCACCACTTCACGCGCCTTTCTGCTTGAGTGCTTGCCCCTCGAGGCGGCAGATTCAGTTACTCAATCCCGCTCAGGCGTGCGTGTTCAGGCCATCGTGGCAATGGATCATGATCGGCCCGAAATCGTTTCCTGGCAATACGTGTACTGAAATCAGGAAAAACAGCGAGAGACAAAGTTGACGATTCATACCAGGCAGCCCCAAACCTTAACTGGCCTGGACACCAGGAGAACCGGAAGGAATTTATCGAGGATCATGAATTACTCTCTCCTGAGAACTCATCGGACGCGGCGCGGCGGCTTCACGCTGGTGGAGCTCTTGATCGTGGGCACTCTGATTTCCATCTTTGCCGGGCTCGCCATCTTTGGCGTTCAGCAGCAATTCGAGTCGAACATCCGCAAGGCGACGATCGGCGAAAGCCGCCAGATCGGCACCGCCCTGGACTTTGCCAATCTCGATACCAGCATTTTCCCCCAGCTTTGCTGGCTCTCCGAAGGCCAGCAGGGCATGCAGCTCCTCAGCGTTCAGACCGGTGTGAATCTGTTCGGTGAAGTTGACGTTTACGGCCGCGCCAGCACGGATACCCGAGTCCAACTCAATAACCAGTGGGACGGCCCCTATTTCGCCATTTCGCAAACGCGGGCGGGCATCGCCCAGGGCCGCGGCGGCTTTATCTATATGCTTTTTCCCCAGCTTCCCAGCGCGGGGAACGACAACCCCAACAGCCCCAATACCACCAATGGCTATCGCTGGCCGGCGGATTATTACAACAACCCCTATACCGTCTATATGCTCGATGTGGATCTGACCACCGGTAACCCGGTTCTGCGCTTCGCCAACCAGACAGCGCCCGCCGATCCCACGAAAAAGGGCAATTTCGTCAACGCGGTGGTCAGCTATGGCCGGAACCGCATTCCCGGCGGTCAAGACGGCGAGCGGGTGACCTGGACCGGCGCGGACACGGAATCAGCGGCGGGCCCCGGCGCCTATTCCCTGCGCCTTTACAAAGGCAAGATCGACTTTATAGGCGGCAAGGGCCGCATCACGCACACGGCGCTCGAGATCAATGAATATACGGTCGACCGCGCGAACGTGTGGAGCCAGGAGTATTTCCCGAACGTTGGCAACACGGCGGCTCTGCCCAGTGTGGGGATCGCCGATCCCGGAAGTGACGATGTGATTTTCGAATTCTGAGGAAATCCAGGACCGGATGAAAGAAGGAGCGCGTCTGCTCATGCAATTGCAGAGAAACAACAGGAAGGGCTTTACAGCGGTGGAGATCGCGATGGTGGCCACGGTCATCGCCATTATCGCCCTGCTGATCCTTCCCATTTTCCGCCAACGCGCGGAAGACGCCAAGGAAGTGGCGGCGGAAGACGAACTGGCAAGCCTGGTGAAGGCGCTCCTGCTTGTGGAGGCCGACATGCCCGGCGGCAATTTCCTGCCCCGCTTGAACGACCTGGACAATCGCCAGGACCAGATTCCCAAGGTGCGCTGGAACAATGCGGCGAGCGATTGGGAAGCAATCCCCGAAGCGGAGCAGCAACGTCTCGCGGCGTCCTGGCGGGGCCCGTATATCGCGGTGAAGAAATATGAGACGCTCTTCGTGCTGGAGAATACTCCAAGCCCGCTGGTAACGGCCGGGGTGATTTTCATCCAGCCGCTCAGCGACCCGCCGAACTTCCAGCAGGACGACCCGGAAGACCGGTATCCCGTCGATCCCTGGGGCACGCCTTACCTTCTTTTTGGTCCGCAGTTTGACGAAAGCGGGCTGGTGGAAACAGACTATAACATCCGCGCGCTGTATTCCCTCGGAGCCGACCGGGTTCCCGGCAGCGGAAACCCGACACCCACCAACGCCGATTACAACGACCGGGAGTTGCTGGGCACGGGCGACGACAAAGAGTTTTTATTCTGAGCCGATTTACTACGCGAAAGGGCTGAATCACGGTGTTGAAGCAACCGAGACAGAGCGCAAGCGCAGGCCGGCGGCGGCAACAAAGGGGCTTCTCCCTGATCGAGCTGCTCGTGGCCATTATCATCATCGGCATCCTCGTGGCGGTGTTGCTGCCCGTGGTGTCCAATCGCACGGCCCAGGCAAGGCTGGCGCGGGCAGAATCTGATATCGAAAACCTCAGCTCTTCCATGGAGCGCGTGGCCATCGATACTGGATACTATATCCGCCTCTTCGCCCTGAACGACGTGCTCAACGGCGACGGGCTCCCCATTGAAGATGCGAACGATAATTTCGACGGCATTACGGACTATGTGGGCGGGACGCCAAGCAGCTTCATCCAGTTCCCCACCAACAACAGCCTGTTCATTGATCCGGGCACGGGCGATTTCGCGGCCGGATTGAACCGCGACGACATTATTGCGCGTTTTCAAGCCAATGAAACCGGATTTGATGGGACACTTCAGTGGAATGGGCCCTATATTAACTGGCAGAAGGATACCAACAACTTCCGCGGAATCGGATTCGACGATCTGCAAAAAGACGGTATCCCGGACGACCCGTGGGGAAATAACTACCTGTTCTTTACACGGGCAGGCATGGTGCTTGAACCCGATGGCGTGTTTGCCGAAAGCGCCAGTGTTCGCAACCAGGGCGGCTATGACGAAGGCGGGCCGTTTGACTGCCTGATCTTCGACCGGCCGACGATCCTGAGCACCGGACCGAATGGACTTCCTGGAAACGGCCAGACCACGTCGGAATTTGGCGATGGCAACACCGACGACCTGGTGCGCTTCTTTGGCAAGTAATTGAAGAGAGTTTCCGGAGGCGGAGAGGCCGAGGAACCGAATGAACTCTCTGACTGAGTAAGAGCAGTAGAGAAACCATCCCTGAAAAGGACTCCTGCGGAGGATCAGTTCCAATGAGAATGCTTCAAAAAAAATCCCGTCGAGCCGTAACCCTGACGGAACTCCTGGTGGTGTTGGCGATTGTAGCGCTTCTGGCCACGCTGGCCGTTCCCGTCTATATCAGCCAGCTTCAGCGTGCCCGTATCGTAACGGCTCAGTCCGAAGTGCGTTCCATCGCGGAAGCGGAACAGCAGGTGGCCGCGATCCACGGCTTCTATGTTCCGATCCATATCCTCGATAACGTGCCCGACCCGCGCCAGGGCGATCCGGCCACGGGCGGCGCCCGGGACGATTTCGAAACCCTCAGCAACGCCTCCCAGCGCGCGGTGATCGATGTGTTCCGCCCCCTGGTGGATCAGCAGACCACCCAGTTCACTCTCGCCACGGGCAACCAGCGCGTTGAACAGATGATTGAAACGTGGCAAGGCCCCTTCCTGAACCCCAAGCGCGTGCGTTTCGTGGGTGAAAACCCCGCCTCGCCGGGCTCTGGCGACATCACCGAAGACCTGGTCGTGGATCCCTGGGGCAATCCCTACCGCTTCTACACGGAGTTCGGCATCACGGGCACCGAGAATGCCCCGAACAATGTGATCGATGATGTGGTTCTCGGGATGGACAATCTGCGGTTGAATATCACCGGCGATGAGTCCGACCGCTTCGACCGTTACGCTATTGTCAGCTACGGTCCCGATGGGATCACGAGCTTCGCTGGCGCTTCGGGCACCACGGTGGCCTCGCAGGGAGATGATATCTTCTACGAGTTCTCCGGAATTTCCGGCAATGAAACGGTCTTTCGCGGCTTCTGAGAACCTGGAAGCAGCAACCTGACCGACTTCTCCCTACGGACTACGCTCTGATGAAACTGTTTCGACGCGGCGTGACACTCCTCGAACTCCTGGTGGTACTCGTGGTGATTTCCATCCTCTCCACGATCGCCGTCGGGGTGTATACGAAGGAGGTTCTGCGTGCGCGGTATTCGAGAGCCCGCTCGGAAATTCGCACTCTCGAAATCGCCATCGCTCAATACGAAGTAGATACGGGGCAGCGCCCCCCCTCGGGATCCGGGTCGCCCCTGGCGCCATCGGGCGTCGATACCAGCGGCACGGCCGTGGGCTCGGGATACCTCCAGGTCGCCCTGCGCGGCTCGCTCAACGGAGATCCCTACTCGCCACTCAGCCCGCGCTGGCGCGGCCCCTATGTGGATTGGGATTACAATAAGCTTGGCCTCAACGATGGCACACCGGCCACGGAAGTCAGCAGCTCCGTGTCCCAGGGCCAGATCAGCTTCCTCGATCCCTTCGGCTATCCCTATTACTACATTCGCGCCGATGACTATGCGTCGCGCGGCGGCACAGAGCTTCCGTCCACCAATGTCTTTTCCGCCACGGAAACCTATTACAACCCGAGCACCTTCCAGATTTTCTCGCTCGGAGCGAATGGACAAACCTCCGCCGTTCCCAACCGGGGGCTGGAACCGGACGACATCACAAACTTCCTGTCGCCCGAACTCTGATTCTCTCGAGACTCTTACTCACGAAAGCCGGCGCTTCCCGCGCCGGCTTTCTTCTTGTGCGCCATGGCAGGTAAATTGCCACGTTACTTGCTCGCGACGAGGCGACACACGGCCTCTTCGCAGAGCACGGCAATTTCTCTCGGGGAGGCCCCCTATGCAGACCATCAATCGCGACCAGTTGAAAAAGAAACTCGACCGTGAAGATGATTTCGTTTTTCTCAACGTCTTGCCAGAGCCAATGTATCGCAAAGCCCATATTCCCGGGTCCAAGAACCTTCCTGTCGGCACGGAGGACTTTGAAAAGGAGGTGGAAGAAATGGCCGGGGGGAAAGACAAGGAAGTCGTCGTTTATTGCGCTGATCAAGAGTGCGACGCCTCGCCGAAAGCCGCCAGGAAGCTGGAAGAGGCGGGCTTTCAGAACGTCTCTGACTACGAAGGGGGCACCGATGACTGGAAGCAGGCCGGGCTTGAATTAGCTGGCGCCGTGGCCCGTCATTAAGAGGAGTTTTTAGGAAAACATGCCGGACAGGCCGAAGCCATGCTTCCGCCAGTTGTTTTCACACTGAGACAAACAGAAAATGAGTTCGTGTGTTCTGGCCACGAATGCCTCGGATAGAAAGCAATGAAGGCGGAGGAGTAGGCGAAGGCCATATCCTGATCCTGCTCTTGATCATGTCCTTGATCTTCATTCTGTATTGTATAGACAGGGGCTGGAAATGGATTGCGATTACGATCAGGAGTACGATTAAGAGATTTGCCTCCCTCTGCTGCCGGACTCGTTGTCTTCTAGTACGACACGTCGAAATGCCGCCAGGGGCGGAGGATTTCCTGATCCGAGAGCCGTCCCCGCGTGTTGAAGCGCGCTTTCATCACCCCGCGCAGCCGCCAGAGTGCGTCCAGCAATCCCCGGCTGAGCCGGCGCTCCCCGCGTGGCTTTTTCATCTCTCTTGCGCAGGACAGCGCAAGCCGCAGCCCCCACTCCCCAAGCAGCAGGGGAGAGCGCAGATTCGCCATCTCGAACAGCAGATGGTTGCGCGCCTTCATGGCCCGGACTCCGTCGGCGCCGAATCGTTTCGTCATGGATCCGCCGCCAACGTGAAGGGCGAACGCTCCGGGGTCGTAAAGGACGCCCCATCCCCTTCGCGCCGCCCGCCAGGACAGGTCGTAATCCTCCCAGTAACCGGGCTCGAAGAGGGGCGACAGGCCGCCCAGTTCCAGAAACTTCGCGCGGTCGTAGGCAGCCGCCCCGGCCTGGGCAAACAGACAGGGAGAGGGGTCGGCGGGATCGCTCCAGGCGGCCGTGATCCGTCCTCCCCGCCAGCGCGCCCCCATGCAAAGCTGATTCGGCTGGCCATCATACCAGCCCACCGTCTTCGCGCTGACGGCGAAAAGGGGCCGATCGGACAGGGAACCGGGGCGTTCCAGCGAATCATCCAGGAACCAGCGGACCAGGGCACAGATGAATTGTTCTCCCGCCGAGATATCATTATTGCAGAGCACGACAACCCCGCCCCGCGCCATCTGGACTCCCCGGTTGGCGGTGCGGGCAAAGCCCATGTTGCGACCATTGGCCAGCAGCCGCACGCGGGGAAAACGGCTCCGGATCAAATCGAGGCTGCCATCGCGGCTGCCGTCGTCCACGACGATCAACTCGAAGGGATATCCAGCGCGGCGGGCCGAGATCTGAAGCGAAGAGAGGCAACGGGCCAGATAGCGCTCGCCCTCCCAGTTGGCGACCACAATGGAAACGGCGGGCCTGGGCCGCGATGTGGAACGAGAGGATCCCATAGCCTCATTTTCTCCAGTGTTTCCGAGCGGGAGCAAGCCCTCTTAGCTCACACTGATTGACACGAGAAGGCCGGCACATTACTCATTATTCCAATGAAACGATAGAATGCTGAAAAGAGAAATGGCAAATGACACCATTGCGGGTTTTTCTGGCTCTTGTCTTGGGAGCAACGGGCAGTATTTACGCACAGCCTTACGGGATTGATTCGCGCGAGGAGAATACCGATCTCTTAATCACCGAACTTCCACCGGATGGCCCGGGGTCGATGCAGCTTGAGCGCGTTTTTCCCTCCCTGGGTTTTCCCAAGTCCGTCCTGCTCACCGAATCCCCCGATGATTCCGGCCGGCTGTTCGTGGTCAGCCAGAGGGGCCGCATCCGCGTCTTTCCGCGCAAGGCAGATCCCCAGCCCTCGGAGGTGGATGTCTTCCTGGATATATCTGAACGCGTGCTCGACAGCGGCGAGCGCGGACTGCTGGGCATGGCGTTCTCTCCCGACTATGCGACAAGCGGCGAATTCTATGTCTCCTACGTCACGCCCGGCGGCTCCAGCGGCGTCGGCGTATCCCGTATATCGCGCTTTACGAATTCCGATCCCGCGAGCAATACCGTCGATGGCTCGGCCTCCAACGAAGAGATCATTCTGTCGCTGGACCAACCATTCTCGAATCACAATGGCGGGATGATCGCTTTCGGGCCGGACGAGATGCTCTATTTCGGCCTGGGCGATGGTGGCTCCGGCGGAGATCCCCTGGAAAACGGGCAAGACACGACAACGCTTTTCGGTTCCATCCTGCGGATCGATGTGATGTCCGGCCCGGCTCCTGGGGACACCTATGTCATTCCGCCCGATAACCCGTTTGTCGGCGGAGGTCCGGCCGGGTCCGCGACTCGGGAGGAGATATACGCCTATGGCTTGCGGAATCCCTGGCGCTTCAGCTTCGACCAGCAGAATGGAATGCTCTATGCCGGTGATGTTGGCCAGAACGACTGGGAGGAAGTGGACGTCATCCGGCCTGGAGAGAATTATGGCTGGGACGTGATGGAGGGCACCCATTGCTTCGAGCCGCCGTCTGGCTGCGATCAATCGGGGCTGACACTCCCCATTGCCGAGTATAGCCACTCCACAGGCGTTTCGATTACCGGCGGCTATGTTTACTATGGCAGCCTGGCCGAGCTATACGGTGTCTATATCTATGCGGATTACGGGACAGGAACCATCTTCGGCCTGACCTACGACGGCGTGTCTGTCACACAGCCGGTGACCTTGGTTGGTTCCGCCGGATTCAATATCGCCGGTTTTGGCCAGGACAGCACCGGCGAGGTCTATGTGCTGGATATCAAAACGGGCAATGACGGCGGTATTTACGTGCTCAGGCCTCCTTCCGGCGGGGGAAGCAGTTTCCCTACGCGGGTGAGCGATCTGCCCGCGCTCGAAACCGCTGCCTCGGGACAGGGCCATACAGTCGGCGGCGTGATCCCCTACGAGCCCAGCGCGAAGCTTTGGTCCGACAGCGCGGTCAAGGAACGCTATATCGCCATGCCGGGCCTTGAGCAAATTGGTTACAGGGCGAATACGGGATGGGACTTCCCGGAAGAAACCATACTGCTCAAAACTTTCCTCCTGCCTCTGGACCGGCGCGATCCGGAAAACACGCTCAAACGCATCGAAACCCGCCTGATGTATAAGAAGAACAGCCTGTGGCACGGCTTCACCTATGAGTGGGACGACCAGGAGAGCGACGCCCAGTTGCTCACAACCGGCAAGACGCGCGACTTCCAGGTGATCGACAAAGACGGCCAGCAAGTGACGCAAACGTGGTATTACCCCACCCGCGCCGAATGCATGCGCTGTCATTCGGGGGCGTCCAATCGTGTCCTCGGACTGACCACGCGCCAACTGAACTACGATTTCACCTATCCGGAATCCGGCGTGACAGACAACCAACTCCGCACCCTCGATCACATCAGCGTCTTCGAACAGCCGCTTCCCGATCCCCCCGACCAGTTGCCCCGGATGCCTGACTATGAAGACACTTCGGCCAGCATTCAGGACCGCGCCCGGGCCTATCTCGATTCGAACTGCTCCATGTGCCACCAGCCAGGGGGCATCAGCCGCGCTCGCATGAATTTGCATTGGACGGCGTCCAACGAGGAAATGAACGCCATTGGCGAATCCCCGGTGAACGGCGAACTCGGCCTTCCCAACCCCCAGATCATTGCGCCCGGCGATGCGGACCGCTCTGTTCTGCTCGAGCGGATGAGGCGGCTTGACGACAACCGCATGCCGCCCCTGGCCCGCAACCAGGTGGATGAAACGGGCACGGAAATCATCCGCCAGTGGATCGAAAGCCTCCAAATGAACAACACGGAGGGGTGGATGATGTATTGAAGATTTTGCTAAAAATAACGGACAAAACTATTTGACACTGTTCCTGGCGCTATGCGGATGTGGCGCTAGCTTGGACAGAACACCAGATGGCGCGTTGGCGCCAGAAAGCTCTTTCACCAGGCTGTTCCCGTTCTTGTTCCTGTTGATTCAACGCTGACTGCTCCCGTAGGAGGACCACATCAATGCCTGACTTTGTGCTGGACCACGAGCCCGCCGGGTTTGCCCGGATCAAGGTGGTTGGTGTCGGCGGCGGAGGCTGTAATGCCGTCGATTCCATGTTCGACCTTGGACTTCAAAACGTCGAATTTTACGTCATCAATTCCGATCTCCAGGCGCTCAAGCGCAGCAAGTGCCCCAACCGCATCCAAATCGGGGCCGAGCTGACGCGTGGCCGCGGCTGCGGCGCTGATCCCAAGCTGGGCGAGCGCTGCATGGAAGATGCCGGCGACGAAGTGATCGAAACGATCCAGGGCGCCGACATCTGCTTTGTCACTGCCGGCCTCGGCGGCGGTACGGGCACTGGCGCCGCGTCCGTCGTCGCCCGCATGGCCAAGGAGATGGGAATTCTCACCGTCGCGGTTGTCACCAAGCCCTTCCGCTTTGAAGGGCCGCGCCGCATGAAGAGCGCCGAATACGGCCTCGAAAAGCTGCGCGAATCCTGCGACACCATGATCACCATCAACAACGAACGCCTGCTCGAACACGTCGGCCCCAAGGTGCCCATGAAGGACGCCTTCAAGGTCGCCGACAATGTGCTGGCCCAGGCGGTTACATCGATCAGCGACCTGGTGGCGACGCCGGGCCTGATCAATGTCGACTTCAACGACATCCGCACCATCATGGGCGGCAAGGGCGGCGCCGTCATGGGCGTTGGCGTCGGCAAGGGCGAAAACCGCGCTGCCGAAGCCGTCAAGAAGGCCACCAGCTCGCCGCTCCTCGACAAGATTGTCATCGATGGCGCCACCGGCGTGCTCATCTGCATCACCGGCGGCCCCGATATGACGCTCCAGGAAGTGAGCGAAGCCACACAGCTTGTTCACGAAACCGCCGATACCGACGCCGAAATCATCTTTGGCGCGGTGATCGACGAGTCCCTCAATGATCAAATCCGAGTAACCATCATCGCCACCGGCTTTGCCGAGGATGTGCAGCGCAAGCAGATCAGCGGCAGTTCCTCTCAAGACGAACCGGTGGCCCGCCCGGCTTCCTCGCCGATTCCCCAGATGCAGCCCCGCCGCCAGACGCCCCGCCAGCCCGAGCCACAGCCCGAACCTCAGCCCCAAGCCGAAGAAGCTCCTCAGCCGAAGGCCGAGGCGAAGCAGCAGAATCAGAGCCAGGGCGCACAGGAAGCGGCTTCCCTTCGCGACACCCTCGAGCGCATGATGAAGGAACAAAAGGGCGACGAGGAACAGCCTCCGATCCGCGTGGCGGGAAGCAATGGCGGCCACAAATCCTATGGCCATCCCTCTGTCCGCCCGGCCAATTCGCCTCGTGCCGATCAAGAGGACAATTCCGGGAAAGATGACAAGGCTCCCCAGGTGAGCCTCTTTGATCCCGAGCAACAGGAAGAGGAAAAAGGCGATTTCGACAAGCCGGCGTTCCTGCGCCGCCGCCGCAGCCTCTTCGACTGACACGCATATCTCCACATCGTTCCTGGTGAATGGCGTAAAGAGCCTCCGTTTCCAGCGGAGGCTCTTGCGTTTTCCATGCGGTTTCGTGATGCTCACACCGAAGCGTAATGCCTGAAGGAGGAGCGGACGTTTGCCTCGCCGGCCTCTCTCGATTTTTCTTTGCCTCCTGTTCATTCTCCCGCTGTCGGCACCTGCCCAGCAGCGGGAGGGAATTCTGCGTTATTCCAACCTCCAGCGCAAAGGGCTCACGGCGGGAGCGAGCCACGCCACGCTGAGCTTTCGCACCGGCCAGGGCGCTGCGGACATCGACTTTGTAGAGACGGATTTCACCATGCCCTCCGTCGCGGCGGAGTTTGTCGTTCCGCTGGACGGGCCCAATACGGCGGCCTCTCTCGAACGCCTGGGCGAGTCCGTTGATGCCCTGGCCGCGATGGCCATCGATCTCGAAGCCGCAACCGGCGAGGATCCCCACCTCCGCGGCATGCGCCTGATCGAGGGGCGCCTTTATTCGTGGCCGCCGGAAAACCGCCCGCATCTGCTTTTCCAGCCCGAGGGCACATTCTCCATCGAAAGCATGGAATCCGGCCCGGCCTTTGTGCATTTTGACGATGGAACCAGCGTGACGCTTCATTCCATCAACGGCCCGTTGCCCCAGGAAAGGGGAAGCGTGTCTGTCTATACAGGGGCCCTCCGCGACGACAAGCCCCCGGCGGCTTACTGGCCAGACGATGTCGTGCTCGCCGTGCTGGAGCCTCTTCGCCGCGGCGCCGATCCCCATGAATTATTTGTATCGAATTCGGCCGGGGAGGAACGGGCGTTTCGAAAGATCCGCCTCTTGCCGCTGGAGCGATTGGATACGGACCGCGGCGATGTCGTGCTCGCATTTCGCCCGCCGTTGCCCGCCTCCGTACGGGAAGCATTCGACGCGGGCCGGCGCATCACGGTCGATGTCGACCTGCCATCTTCTCAGTGGATCGCCCAGGCGATTGTACCCGCCGGGCGGATCCTCGCGCGCCGGGGAAGTCTTATGGAGGGGCGGGAACTGCCCGGCGAAGTCCGCAACGCGCTGGCGCTCGATCCCGCGGGGCGAAGACTTGCGATGTTGACGGTGTCGCGCGGCCGCGGACGGGGAGGAGGCGTGCCGCCGGGCCAGTTGTTTGATTACCTCTCCCGGGAGGGATATACAGAGCTGCTGGATCTGGGCGAGCGCCTTTCCCTGCTGATTCCCAACATGGAAGAAGCGAGGCGTTATCGCGAGGCCGCCAACGTTTCCACGCGCCTCGCCCTGACGATTCAGGAACGCACGCAGACCATTGAAATTCCCGACGTTGATGGGGAACTTTATCGTATCCAGAGCCTGGTTCTGGAAGGAACGCGGCGGGAATTCCCGGCAAACACGGCGGGCAGGCTCACCGATGGCCGGCTCAGTTTCTCGCACGAACTGAACACCTTCTGGGCCGCCTCCATGGACGAGAAAGGCCGGGCACGGGCCCTGCGCCTGGTTCTGCCAAGGCCCATGCCGCTGGCGGCGATTGAACTGGTCCACGTGGAGGCTGCGGGATTCTCGCCCGAGTTCAACCTGAAGGGTTTCCGCCTGACGGGGCGGCGCGAGCGCGGAGACGCCTGGCGGGAGTTGCTTCGCATCGACCACGAAGAGCCTGTCGCGCGGGAACGTCTCGTTGTGCCAGGGGCGCCTGTCGTTTCGGAAGTCCGCCTGGAAATCACCGAGCCGAATTTCTTTCGAGGTGGAAAGACGTCGCGGCTGGCGGAAATCTTTCTCTGGAGTACCGAGCCCGAAGTGCAGTAGGCCAGCGGTGGGGCTCGACAAGTCAAACAGGGATGATCAGGCAAGAACAGGGACATCATGGATTTTCGAGAAGCCCAGGAGAAAGCAGAGCAACTGCGCACGGAGATCGGCCATCACGATTTCCTCTACTACCAGAAAGCCAAACCGGAAATCTCCGACGAGGAATACGACGCGCTGGTCAAGGAACTGGAGGCCCTGGAGGCCGAGTTCCCCGAGCTGGTGACGCCGGACTCGCCGACCCAGCGCGTTGGCGCCGACCTGACGGAAGACTTTCCCACCGTCGAGCATCGTGTGCCCATGCTCTCGATCAGCAATACCTACGACGCCGGGGAATTGCGCGATTTCGATGAGCGCGTCAAGCGCGGGCTGGGCCTCGAGACTTCCGAGGAAGTGGAATATCTCGTTGAATTGAAAATCGACGGGGTGGCCGTCGCCCTGGTTTACGAAGATGGAAAGCTGGTGCGCGGCGTCACACGCGGCGATGGCCGCAAGGGCGACGAGATCACCCGGAATATCCGCACCATCGAGGCGATTCCGACGAAGCTGAAGAAGGATGTCCCGGGAACTCTTGAAGCGCGCGGCGAAATCTATTTCGAGCGCGGTGACTTCGAGCGCATGAACGAGGAGCGCGAAAAGGCGGGCCAGCCTCGTTTCGCCAACCCGCGAAACGCCGCCGCGGGAACTCTGAAGCTACTGGATCCGAAGATTGTTTCCGAGCGGCCATTGACGATTTCGCTTCATGGAATTGGCTATACAGACAGACGCGATTTGCCAGGCACGCACAAGGGCCTGCTGGAGTTTTACGAGGCAGTCGGCCTGCGCGTAAATCCCCACTCGACGGTGGCTCGCGGGATAGACGAAATCATGAAGCGAATTGACGAGTGGGAGAGGCGCCGCCACGACCTGGAGTATGAAACGGATGGCCTCGTGGTCAAAGTCAACCGGCGCGACTGGCAGGAAGACCTTGGCGCAACGTCGAAAAGCCCGCGCTGGGTCGTGGCCTATAAGTTCAGCGCCGAGCAGGCGGAAACGGAACTCGTGGATGTCTCCTGGCAGGTGGGCCGCACCGGCCGCGTGACGCCCGTGGCGAATCTGAACCCTGTTTTCCTCGCGGGAACGACGGTCAAGCGCGCCTCGCTTCATAATAACTTTTTTCTTAAGAAGATGGATTTGCGCCATGGCGATCATGTGATCATCGAGAAGGGAGGCGAGATCATCCCCAAGGTGGTCGAGGTGGTGAAAGACAAGCGTGGCAAGAGGCCCGTGGAGGCGCCGGAGAAATGCCCCTCCTGTGGATCAAGGCTGGTCCATGAAGCGGGGAAAGACAGCGTGACCGGCGAAGAAGCGGAAGAGATGCATCTCCTGTGTATAGACGCATCCTGCCCCGCCCAGGTTCGGGAGAAGATCCGCCATTTTGCTTCACGGAATGCGATGGATATCGAGGGGCTGGGCGAAAAGAACGTGAATTTACTCGTGGACGAGGGACTGATCAACAATATCGCCGATCTTTATCGATTGTCGGTTGATGATCTGCTGCCTCTCGAGCGCTTCGCGAAGAAATCCGCGGAGAACCTGGTCAATGCCATCGAGCAGAGCAAATCCCAGACGCTGGGGCGGTTCCTATTTGGACTCGGCATTCCGTATATCGGCGCGACGACTGCGAGCGATCTCGCCGCCCACTTTGGGACGCTCGAGAAATTCCGCAAGGCGTCCTACGAAGAGTTGCTGGCGATGGAGGGCATCGGCGAAAAAGTCGCCGAGGCGATTCGCGATTTCTGGGCGGAAGAAGAAAACCAGAAACTGGTGGATGAGTTGCTTTCCCTCGGTGTCGCTCCGGAGCCAGACGCAACGGCGGCGGAACGAGAGGCCCACCGTTCCGAGGCCTTCGACGGCAAGACCTTTGTCCTGACAGGGGAAATGGATGCTCTGACACGTTCGGAGGCCAAAGCGGAAATCGAAAAACGCGGCGGACGCACCACCGGATCGGTCAGCAAAAAAACGGATGTCGTTGTGGTGGGGGAGAATCCTGGAAGCAAATACAAAAAAGCCCAGGAACTTGGCGTCGCCACCTGGAACGAAAAGCAGCTCCTCGAGGAGCTCGGCATCTAACTCCTTCTGTCTCTTTCGAACTTGATCCTTGCCAAAAAAACAGGACCCCCGGCGCTCTCGCCCCGGGGGTCCATGGTGTCTAGACAGTTTGCCTGCTGATTTATCGCGAGAAGAACTTCTTCACGGAATACCAGGTGAGTTGGCGGCCCATCTCGGCGATCGCTTCGATGAGAGGGATTTCCTTCGGGCAGACGCGAACACAGTTCTGCGCGTTGCCGCAGTCGCCCACGCCGCCGGGGCCCATGAGCGCTTCAATGCGTTCCGGGGCTTCCGTTTTACCGTTCGGCTGAAGGTTGTAAAGATAGGCCTGGCCAATGGCGGCGGCTCCGATAAAGGGCGAGGCGTCGTTGACTTGGGGGCAGGCTTCGAGGCAACAGCCGCAGGTCATGCAGCGGGCGTACTTATACATCTCCTGCTGCGTATCAGAATCGACTTTCGGGCCGGGCCCGAGGTCGTATGTCCCATCGATCGGATTCCATGCGGTCACACGGCGAAGGGCCTCGAACATGCGGGACCGGTCGACGCAGAGGTCGCGCACCACGGGGAACTTGGAGAACGGTTCGAGGACGATCGGTTGTTCAATCTGATCGATCAGCGCCGTACATGCCTGGCGCGGATAGCCGTTAATGCGCATGGAGCACGAGCCGCACACTTCTTCCAGACAGGCAGCATCCCAGGAGGGCGGCGTGGTCTTTTTCCCGTCCGCCGTCACGGGATTCAGGCGGATTTCCATGAGCGCGGAAATCACGTTCATATTGGGCTGATGGGGAATCTCGAATGTCTCCCAGTATGGCTCGGTATTCGGGCCATCCTGGCGCTTGACTTTCAATGTGATCTTCTCAGGCATCGCACCCTCCTGTTGGGGCATAGGGTAGGGGTGTTCGTCGTTTATCGTTTACACAGACTTACTTGTAAATCCGTGGTTTGGGCGGCACGACAGTCATGGCCACATCGCGATAAGTCATCTCGGGTTCCTTCTCCCCGTCCTTATACGTCGCGATGCTCGTTTTGTTCCAATTCCGTTCCTTTTGAATCCACTTGTTCATATAGTCGTCGAATTCCGGCGTGATGTCTTCGCCGCTCTTCGGGGGAAGGTCGAACTCGGCGCCCCATTTCTCGGCGATTTCCCCGCAGAAGTCGCGGTATCCCTGATGATCGGAGGCCTCGCCGATCTTCGAACTTTCGGGCTTTTGCAGATCGAAATCCGGCTTGTAGTGCGCGCCGCGGCTTTCGTCGCGCATGCGCGCTCCCTTGGCGATCGCTTTCGCGAGGCGAATCATATCGGGCAAGGCCCGCGCGAAGGTGAAAGTCTGGTTCACCGAGCGGCCGGTGTCGTTGATGTTGATGTTCCCGGCCCGCTCTTCCAGCTCGCTCAGCTTGCCAAGCAACTGGTCCAGCTTGTCGTTTTCGCGCACCACGGTGCAGTAAGCGGTCATTTGCTCGCCCAGTTCCTTGTGGATTGCGAAGGGGTTTTCGCTGCCTGATGTCATGCCAAGGATCTTCTCGCTGATTTCATTCTGGCGTTTCAACTCGCCGTCATAGACAGACGCGGCCGATTCTTCCGGATGGGAGGTGACGTATTCCGCCGCGCGTTCGCCAGACAGAAGCCCGCCGTATATACAGCTGAGGAGAGAGTTTGCGCCAAGGCGGTTCGCTCCGTGATACTGGAAGTCGACCTCGCCCGCCGCGAACGTTCCCGGCACATTGGTCATCTGCTTGATCATGTCACCCTCATCTGTATAGCCGACCCAAAGGCCGCCCATGGAGTAGTGCATGCCGGGGAAGATTTTCATCGGCTCTTTCAGCGGATCAACGCCGACGAATTTGCGGTAGATTTCAAACACACCGCCGAGCTTGCGCTCCAGTATGTCGCCCTGCTGCCCGGATTTTTCCGGTGTGATATCCAGATAAACCATATTGCCGCCGCCGATTCCGCGCTTCTCGACAATACACGTATTGAAGAGTTCGCGTGTCGCCACATCCCGGGGCACCAGGTTGCCGTATTTTGGATACTTCCGCTCAAGGAAGTAATCGCGCTCCTCATCGGGAATGTCCGTGGGATGGCGCTGGTCGTTTTCATTTTTGGGCACCCAGACGCGGCCGCCTTCGCCGCGAACGGATTCAGAAATCAGGCGCAGCTTATCCGCCCCGGGAATCGAGGTGGGGTGGACCTGGATGAATTCGCCGTTCGCATACCAGACGCCTTGCTGATAGGCGCGCGCCGCCGCCGCGCCGGTGTTGATGGTGGAGTTAGTGGACTTGCCAAAGACAAGGCCCGGGCCTCCGGTGCAGAGAATCACCGCGTTGCCCTTAAAGACCTCCATCTTGCGGTCCCAGACATTGATCGCGGTGATGCCGCGGGTCTGGCCATCATCATCTTTCACCAGGGAGATAAACTCCCAGTTTTCGTATTTTTCAACAAGGCCCTGATTCTCCAGCCGCCGGACCTGGTCATCCAGGGCATACATGAGTTGCTGGCCGGTGGTCGCGCCTGAGTATGCCGTGCGGTGGTGGAGTGTGCCGCCAAAACGCCGGAAATCCAGGTAGCCTTCGGCCGTGCGGTTAAACGGAACGCCCATCCGATCGAGCAAGTCGACGATCGCCGGCGCGTCGTGGCACATGCCGTGGACCAGCTCCTGGTCCTGCAGGTATTCGCCGCCAAACAGAGTGTCGGTGCTGTGGATGCTTGGATGGTCGCCCTCGCCCTTCAGGTTTTTTGCGGCGTTGATGCCGCCCTGGGCGCAAACCGAGTGGGAGCGTTTGACGGGAACGACGGAAAACAGGTCCACAGGAATGCCGCGCTCGGCCGCGCGAATGGTAGCCGAGAGCCCGGCCAGGCCTCCACCGACGATGATGACTCTTTTAGGCATAAGAAACTTCTCCTTTAATTTCTCTCTCAGCGACCGAACTGCTGGACGAGGTATTCCAGCGCGGTTTCCTGGTTCAGATCGTGGTGATGATGGCCAATGTCTTCCACCAGTTGCTCTTTCTCATCGATGCTCATTGTGCGGAATTTCACGCCCTCGCGGTAGAAGCCAATGATCGAGGCGAAAAGCAACGCCGTGATGACAGCGCCAACGCCCGCGGCGACAAAGGCCATGCCGCGCTGGCTTGCGGGGCCGGTGGTGATGCCCCAGGTCATGCAGAAGGTGCAGATGCCATTGGCGAAGTGGAAAATCACCGAAAGAGCCCCGATCAGGTAACCAGGGACGATGAGCCAGGCCCAGCTGCCGCTGAACATGTCCGCCAGAACAAAGGAGAAAGGAATCTGGTCCATGGGATGGAGGAATCGAAGATGGACGACGTGGTAGACGATGAATACAAGGGCGAGCCAACCGGTCCAGCGCTGGAAGTTGTAAGCCCAATTGCGCCAGTAACCCAGGCCCATCTCTTTCCTTTTCGACGTCAAGGCGATGTAGATGCCCAGGCCGATATGAAGAGCGAGTGGGATGAATATGACCACTGCCTCGACGAGAGGAAGGAATGGACCGAGCATGTGGATCAGCGAGACTTTGTGCTCGAAAGCCTCGGATCCGAGAAAGCCGGTGCTGTTGGTGAGCAGGTGGTTAAACAAAAAGATCCCGAGAGGAATAATTCCCAGCAGGGAGTGCAGCCGTCTCAGGAGAAAGTAATTTGTGTTGCTCATGGCGAACCCTTGATTTGTGAAATTTTTCACAAGCCCCCGGGAAAAAAAGGGGCTTCAATTCATGTCGCGCGGATACTCACGGTTTTCGGGGCTGAGTCAAGTACAGAGGAGCCCGATTTGCACCGGGAAATAAAACTTTGGACCGAAAAGTAAATGGGGCGAAAGGAAGATATTGGTTCATTTGCTCAACTCGCTTGCGACGCCCTGAGGCTCGCCCAAGGCGGGGCGTTTTGTCCAGGAAAATCAATAAACACATTTCGCGCCGAGCAAAATTTCATGGCCTTTCAGGCCCCCTTCCGAGCCAAATTACAAGCCATGAAACCGGAGACCTCTCAACTCGCGCCCCAGGAGGCGGTCCGCCAAGGATGGCGGGCCCTGTTGTCCGCGGGCCCACGCGTACAGGGCGCGCTTGCCGGGTTGTTTCTGCTGGCGCTGGCGATGTTGCCCGTCGGCCGCGCGGGGCCGGACGATGGCGGGGGAGTTCTGGCGCCTTTGACGGCGGATAGTGGATACGTATTCCGCACGCGCCCGGCGGCGGATTTCTTCTCTGTCTATGATGCCGGGGCGCGGGTGCTCCGCTTCGAGGATCCCTATGGGGTCAACGAGGACACGGGCGAGGAAGGAGTGCGGGCGCCCTACGTGGCCACATTTCGCTACCTGCCGATCACGGCGGTCTGGCTCGCCGTGCCCCTGAATGTGCTGCCGCCCTGGCCCGCGTTCTCTGCGTGGGTCGCTCTCAATTTTGTTCTCTTGATCTTCAATTTTTTGCTCTGTGCGGGCAGGAATCCGCGGCGTTTGCTTTTATTCGGAGTGATTTGGCTGGCATGGTTCCCCCTGATTGCGGAATGGCATATGGGCCAGTTCACGTTTTTCATGAGCAGCCTCATGCTCTGGGGGTTCGATGCGATGTGGTCGGGGCACCGGTGCGGGGCGTTGGGATGGCTTTTCGCGGCGCTGCTCAAGGTGTATCCCATCGCCATGGCTCCTTCACTTTGGCTTTGGGGGCGGCGTTGGATTGTTGTGTGGGCGCTGTTGCTCGCATTCGGAACGACGGCGGCCTGGCGCCTTGCCATGGATTCCGGTTTCGACGAGGGGATGGTGCGGCGGGGCGTCGCCGGGCGGCTGATCGGCGAGACGCGGCTTCCCTACGCCGGGGCGATGGGCACCCAGGAGATGGTGAATGCGGTGGTTTGGAAGTTTTCGGGGCGTTCCTTCAATCCGGAAGGCCGGCGCGGCCTGCCTGATTCATGGGCCGGGGACCCGGTTTTCTGGCTGAATGGGCTGGTGCTCGCTGCATATACGGCGCTTTGTCTCTGGGCCCTTTGGAAAACGCGGCGGTATCCAAGCCTGGCGGCGATTGGCCTGTTCTGGATGGCGTGGTTTGTGGCCTACTCCGACGCTTGGGAGCACCACTATGTCCTGATTCAGGGCTTGCTGGGCTTGTTGCTTGCCTGGCGCGTGATCGACTGGCGGGTGGCGCTGGCGTGCTGGGCCTTCGCGGGTGGCCCATCGCTGTGGTGGCCGTGGTTTCGCTCCGGCTATCATGGGGATTTCCTTTCGGAATCCCTGGGGCTCTTGTATTTTCTCCAGCGGCCCCTTGCGGTGATCCTGCTGGCTGCGGTTCTGGTTCGGCTGATCGCAAAGAACAGGGAGCAACCCAACGCATGATATCTCTCGCGCGCCTCCAACTCACGGACCGCAAGATCGTCCTCTTTCTCGTGCTTCTGGCCGGGCTGTTGCGCTTTGGCCACATGGTGTTGATCGCGGACTCTCCCCTTTTTCAAGTGCCGACCTCGGACGCATGGGAGCATCACCGCCTCGCCCTGACTCTTTCCTCGGGAGACTGGCTTGGCCGAAGCGTCGGCCCTTATCACCGCCCACAGCTTTTCGCGTATATACTTGCCGCCCTTTTCAGCACCTTCGGCCAGCGATTCATCGTGACCCATTTGTTTCTCGGCCTTGTGGACACACTTGCGGTGGCAGTCTGGTATGCGCT
>CAYFUR010000045.1:0-28850 GCA_964346275.1 uncultured Candidatus Sumerlaeota bacterium | reverse complement strand
GTGGGGCTCGGCGTGGGGGAAGGGGTGGGCGTGGGTGCTGGGATGCCTGGGTCGAAGGGATCCGCGCCGGGCGTTCGCATCTCCTGGTCATCGGTAAAACCATCGTTGTCGTAATCGCCGTCGGAGGGAAAAAAGCCGATGCGGTCGAGGTTCGAGCCGGTGTCGCTGGCGGCATAGAAGCCGTTGATTCGCTCGGCGGCCCCCTGGCGGAAGCTGAGGCCCTCGAAATAGGGCTGGTTGTTCACGGTGATGTCGATGCGGCGCGTGGTGAAGTTGAGGCTCACGATGATTTTGTGCCACTGATCGTTGGGGAACAAAGGATCATCGGCGGGGTTGGAGAACAAGTCGCTCTCGCCGCTGAGAACCAGCAGGCGGAAGTTCTCGTTATCGGCCCGGGAGAAATTGAGCACCATCGCTTCCGGGGAATCGGGATCGACTTCCGGAAGGGAATCGCTGCCGGGGCCGCGATAAAATCCGCGAAAGAGCACGCGGCCGCCTCCACCGGTTGGGACGCTTCGCCGGATCCGGGTTTGGGGATCCTGGGTGACGAAGAGAGCGCCGTCCGCGGCGGAAAAGGGTCCTTCGGAAACGACGGCGTTTCCCTGCTCGACGGTCCACTCGTTCTGACCATCGAGAGGCCCGCTGTTGAAGCTGGAGCCGCTTGGGTCGCCGACGGACTCAAAACTGGTTTCGTAAAGGACTGGCTGGGAAAAAAGCGAGGCGGCGGGGATGATCAGAAAAGCCCCCAATGCCGCGATGTGCATCCGTTTCATCGTTCTCTCTCCCTCGCGCCGGTCCTCCAGAACGGACGCTGTCGATGATAAAAGCGTGGGACAGCACAGGGAAATTCGTCAACGTTCCACAAGGTGAGGAGCACGATTCGCTCCAAGGCGTGCGGCAGCCGTTGCGTCCGGGGGGTGGGCTGCTTTAGTGTCTTGCAGCGAATCATCCTAATGGCGAGGTACCCCGCCCATGCAATCGGTCAGCCCAACGGTCATTTTGAGTGGAATTCCCGGCCGGATGTGTTGCGAAATCTCCCGGCTCCTCCAGCAAGAGCCGTTTCTGCGGCAATTCAACCTGGCCCCGGCGGGTTTCTGCGAGGAAAGCATGCAGGGCCGCGAGATTGAAATCCTTCCCGGCCGGCCCATTCAGTGCGATTCCATCGAGAACCTCCGATCCTTCCTCATGGAGCATATGTTCCCCAATCCGGTGGTCGTGGACTTTACTACTCCTGACGCTGCGATGGAAAACCTGGCGGCCTATACAAGCGCGGGAGTTCCCTTTGTCGTGGGCACAACGGGCTACGACTACAAGAAAGCGGCCGATCTCGTAAGAGCCTCGAAATCCAGCGCCGTTCTCGCGCCGAACATGGCTGTGCCGATCGTCCTGGTCCGAACAGCGCTGGACTTTCTTGCCCAAAAGTATCCCGGTGCGCTGGAAGGCTACCGACTTTCGATCACTGAATCCCACCAGGAAGGGAAAAAAGATACCAGCGGCACGGCGAAGGCGATGCTTCCTTCGCTGGAAGGCCTGGGGCTTGAGGCATCCGCCCCCCCGATCGAATCGATTCGCGATTTGAATCGCCAGCGCGAACTGGGCGTCACAGAGGATCACCTCCAGGGCCACGGCTGGCACTGGTACAGGGCGAAATCCGCCACGGGGGACGTGGAACTGGAGCTGTCGCACCGGGTGAACGGGAGGCGTGTCTATGCGGAAGGGACGCTGCGCGCGGTGACTTTTCTCGCGGAAAAAGTGCAGGAAGGATCCGCCGGCGAGGTCTTCACGATGGAAGACGTGCTGGAGGCGGGGTACTGAGGCTCAGGGCACGACGACGTCGAGGGCCCGGCAGAAGCGTTCGGTCAGATTGCGCCGATGGTAGCGCTCGAGGCGCGGATTCGGCGCGAGTTCGCGCCGCCCGTTTTCTTCCCATTCGAGAAGCATGCGGCGTATAGACGCCTCGATTCCGTCCACATCATCCGGGTGGACGACGGGCCCTTCGCCGATTTCCTCGAGAAAATCGCGGGCCGCGCTTTCGGGGACGAGCCCCAGGACGGGACGCCGCGCGGCCACATACTCGAAAACCTTCTGCGTCAGCATGATGTGGCTTCCCTTCACTGGAGCCACCAGCAGGAGCAACGCGTCTGCCTCGGCCATGGCGGCCAGGGCATCCTCGTGGGAAAGATAGCCATCGATACGCGTTATTTGAGAGAGGCCATGGCGCCCAATCAGCGCCTGGTACTCCTCGATCATCGTTCCGACGAACCGCAGGCGGAGAACATCGCGCCAGCGCGGCTCGCGGTCGAGCAGGCGTGCAATAGCGCGAAAGAAGTTCCGCGGTGAAGTGCTGCCAAACATTGTCCCGGCGTAGGTGGTGGTAAAGTGATCCGGATCCGGCCGGGGTGCGGACATCTCGAAATCGATGGGGTCGAAGCCGTTTGTGATCGTGAGGAACTTTTCCGCGGGCTGGTCGGGATAGCGGTCGGCAAAGTCGCCGGTGATCGGGCCGGTGGCGCTGATGACCAGGTCGGCGGCCTCGACAACGCGGCGTTCCTGGCGGCGCTGGAGGTGATCGTGCCAGCGGGTTGCCGGGTGGTAGAAGTAGTAATTCCCGATCCAGATGTCGCGGAAATCGGCGATGTACGGCAGGCCGCTGTATCGCGCCAGGCGCTCGCCCACGAGATGCGCCGTGTTGGGAAAACAGGTGCTGTAGACGGCGTCGAATTCCTGCTCGCGCAGCCATTTTTTTCCCTGCTGCACGGCGAAGGGATACCAGCCAATACGGTCGTCAGGTTGAAGCACCCAGGCGCGAAGAATATCCATGGTGCGGCGCAGGGCCGAGTGGGTGGGGCGCGGGTTGGACCGGCCCGCCTTTTGCCCGTCCTGGGCTTTCGACTTCCCGCGCCATTCCGACGCGATATACGCCAGGCGATGAGGATCGACGCTTTCCGTGCGGCGGATTTCCGTGTCGGCGGGAATTTGTTCCAGCGGCGACCAGTCCCAGCGTTCCGTGCGTACGGGCTTGACCGTGAGGATATACGGCCGCCAGCCGAATTCGCCCATGTAGCGGCAGAACTTGATCGTGCGCCAGATGCCGCGGCTGGCGGGGGGAAAATCGTAGGAGATGATGAGGAGGTTTTTCATTCGGTCGCCGCATCCGTTTTCTGGAAAAGAAACTGGTAATTCCCTTCGCGGAAAGGATCGTATCCCAGGATGCGGAGAGCCTTCAACAAGGCAATGAGAGGCCGCCGGGCCCAGCGGGTCCGCCGGGGATACAAAAACAGAAACGACGCGGGCAGGAGGTGCCACGCCCGGAGACGGAGCAACGTCTCTCCCTCGGCCAGCGCGCGAAAGTTCTGGAATGTGAAGCGCTGTATATGCGGCCCGCGTTTGCTGCCAAACAGGCGCGTGGCGAGGCGGAATAGCCGGTCCTCGATGGAACGATAATTCGGCACGGCGACGTAGCACCACCCCCCGGGGCGGAGCACGCGGTCCGCTTCTCGGAGGAACGCGGCGGGATCCTCGACGTGCTCGAGGATAAAGCCAAGGACCACGGCATCGGCCTGGCCGTCGTCGAGCGGGAACTTCTCGAGGCGGCCGAGGCGGAATTCGTCGCGGCCCGGTTTCAGGCCTTCCCTTGTCGAGGGCTCGAACATGTCAAAGGCCAGAAAACGCGGCGGATAGTCCGCGTATTCGAACGGACCGGGGCCGCAGCCCACATCGACGACGAGAGCCTCGGCTGGTAATTGTCTATACAGAAGCTCTTTCAGATGCGGATGGCCCGCTTCGCCCCCGGGGGGAAAGGGAGCGGCCGGGTCGAAGGGCGGGCGGTAGGCGATGTCGCGGGGATCATCGAAGGGATGCGTCATGGCCAGCCAGCTTCCGTGAAATTCTTTGCCACGCTAAACGGGGCCGAAAGGGGCGGCAAGGGAACGTTTGCGCCTTTCAAAGAAGACCCTCCAGCCAGTGCTCGAGGGCGACCCCCCGCACAAGAAAAAGCAAGCCGAAGTAAAGAAGACACAACCCGCCCCCCACGGTGACAAAGCCGAAAAGGCGCGGGCCAACCCACGAGCGGGCGAACTTGAGAATCACCATAAGCGTCAGCACCCAGGAAAAACACCCGGCGAAAAGCGAAAGGCTGGCCGCGAGCCGCGATCCAAGTGGGAGACCGGCGAACTGGAGCGAAAGCGCCGACCAGAAGGCAATGGTCATGGGATTCGTGCCCGTAAGGAAAAGTCCGACGAGGTAGCTCGCTCCGGGGCCTTGGCCGAGAAAACGCCGGGCGCCGGCATGCTCTTCGATGGCGGGTTCCTCACCCCGGACCAGAAATCCCCGGCCTTCCATGAGAGCCATGATGCCCAGAAACGCCAGAAACCCGCCGCCGACCAGGTGGAGCGCCGTGGCGATTGCGGGCACCTTGAGGAACGCCCCAAGGCCCATGGAAAAAATCGTGAGATAAGTGACATCGATGGTGACCGCGCCCAGGCCCACGCAAAAGCCCGTGAGCAGGCGATCACGCAGGGAGCGGCGGATGATCTCGAGGTTTACCGGCCCGATCGGCGCGGCAACGATCCAGCCCGTGGCATAGGCTGTCTGGATGAGCGAAGGAAGAGCTGGAGTCATAGGTCCCGGTGCGATTCTGGCGCCCTGCAGAAATGCCGTGAGTTGTCTAGCCGCATTCGCCGCGCGCGGGCAAGGCTTTCGCCACCGGCTTTTCACTCGCCCCGGGAGTAAAGGCTGCTAAGGTCCGCCTTCCGAGCAACTTCGATCAAGGAGCCGAACATGGAACGCCAACCCGCCGATTACCTCGCCGACATCGAAGAGTTGGCGCGAGAGTCCGGTAAAATCCTGATGAAGCATTTCCGCCAACTGGAAGGCTACGAGCTGAAAGGCGAATCGGATATCGTCACCGTGGCTGATCGCGAGTCCGAGGATTTCCTGCAGCGGGAGCTGCTGCGACGCTTTCCCGATCATGGCATCCTGGGCGAAGAAGGCGGGCGCTATGGCAACCCCGATTCCGAGTTCCAGTGGATCGTGGATCCGCTCGACGGGACGAACAACTATGCCCACGGGCTCATCATCTTTGCGGTCAGTATCGGGCTGGTGCGCAACGGCAAGCCCATCGCCGGCGGCATCTATGCACCGGTGCTGGACGAAATGTATCTCGCGGCAGAGGGAAACGGAGCCACGCGCAACGGTCGTCCGATCCGCGTCTCCTCGACGGGCAACCTGCGCGATGGCCTTGTCGTGACGGGGTTTCCCTACCAGCGGGCGGAACACGTGGAAATCCTGAAGGGCATGCTGGGGCAGGCGCTGCTGGATGCCCAGGGGGTTCTGCGGCTGGGATCCGCAGCCTATGATTTCTGCAATGTCGCGGCGGGCCATCTGGAAGGCTTTTACGAGCACGGCCTGAGCCCGTGGGATATGGCCGCGGGCGTGCTCATCGTGGAGGAAGCCGGCGGCAGGGTCACCGGCATGCTCGAAGGGGAAAAGTTCGATCTCTTTAACCGGCGCGTCGTCGCGACCAACGCGCATATACACGGCGCTTTGCTGGCAACCTTGAAAAAGGGCGGTGTCGAGGGATTCGGCAGGCCGTAATTCGGGCCGCGGCGCGCTGAGTTTCTATCGTCTTGTCAGAAAGAACATTCCTGCCTGAGACCGGCAAAGCAGGATATTCCCCTCCCATCGAACGATGGCGACAGGCCCTTTTCCGCCTGGCCGTCCCCCCAATCCTCCCGCGGAATTTGGCGAAGAATCTGAAAAAACCTTGCATCATTGACCAAATGATGAAACCGTAGAAACAAAGTTACGTTCTCATCCTTCTTTGGGAGACTTCTGCCATGAGACCTTTCGCTCTCCGGGCGGGGGGCGCTTTCGCTGCGGCGGCCTGCCTTTGCCTCGCCTCAGTGAGCCACGCCTCGGAGCCCCATCACACTCGCCTTCTGTCGGCAAAAACCGACGCCGACATCGCCGTAAACAGTGCCGACCCCGTTTACGTAACCCTCCATACCTCCGAGCCCCTTCTGCTCTGGTCCGCCTTGCTCGATGTCAGCGGACTCGACACAGACGAATCCCTGGCCCTAAGCGGCATCGTCATCGACGGGACCTATGAAATCGAAGCCACCACGCCAATCCCTCTCGCTCCGGACTTTGCGGCCACTGGCCTCGTGACAACAGGCTCCGGAGGCACTGCTCAGTCGCAGCCGGATGCGAATGCCCTGATTCTCGACCGGCTCAACACAATCCAGCCGGACCGCAACGAGGCTTCCGATGTCTCCATCGAACTCTTCGCCGCGCTTGCCGAGTTCGCCTCCTACTGGAGCGATCAGACGGTCGCCCAGGCGGAAGCCGCAGCCTTCTCGAATGCCGAAGCCGCGGGCCAGGCTGAGGCCGCAGCCGCGGCGGCCGCAGCGGCGGCCGCGGAAGCAGAAGCCGCCGCGCTGGCCTGGGCCCAGGCTACCGCGTCGGCCCAGGCCGCCGCTGCCGCTTACGCTGGCGCTGTCGCGGAATCCAGCGCCTTTGCAGCCAGCGCCGCAGGAGCCGATGCCCGCGCCGACGCCGAGGCCGCTTCCGAAGCCCTCGCACAAATTCAGGCAACGGTTTCCGCCGCGGCTTCGGTCTATGCGGGAGTCTCCGCCGGTGCATCCTCCGCCGCATCCGCCGCGGGTGAAGCCGGGGCCTATGCCGGTGTGACCGGAGAGGTCAGCCAGACCAAGAGCAGCATGACCGTTTCCGCCGGCGCCTCCGCCGGGGCCGGTGCGGCGTCATCCTCAGCCGCCTCCGTGAATGCCGAACTGAGCGCCTTGGCCAGTCTCTTCACATCCATCGAGACCAGTCTGACCGCGGTCGCCACGGCAGCAACCACGGCCGGCGCCACTGCCAGCGCGGAAGCCATTTCCGCAGCCGTCGCCGTCGCGTCCGCCGAGGCTTCGGCCTTCGCATCGGCTCTCTCCTCCGCCCAGTCCTCGGCGAGCGCCCTGGCAACCGCCGTGGCCGACGCTCAGGCTGCCGTGGCTGCCGCGGCGGCCGCCATTGCCATCGCGGAAGCGGAAGCCTGGGCTTTCACGTATGCCGAAGCACGCGCCAACGCGACAATAGCCCGTTCCAAGATCTTCCATCGCCCGGTGGATGCGGAGTTTGCCGTGACCCTCGTCTTCGAACCCACGGTGGCCGATGGCTTCACACTTTCGGTGAACGATATCTTCGAATCCGCCGATCTCGGCGCTTTTGCCATCGAGACCGGACTGCCCCTGCCGACTCAGGCGCTGGAATCCCCGATTATGGAGGGGAGCAACTTAATCGTCGAATGAGTGTGCCATCGGCGGAAAACGACGCGGCCGGAACTCGTTCTCCGGGTTCCGGCCTTCCGCCAATCGGACAGCAGGACGCCTTCTCCGCGAAACCTGGGGCCAGCAATCCCCCTTCACCCTCCGGACTCCCTTTCAATTCTCCATGTATAGACGCTTTCTTCTCCGGGCGGATCCTCATCGATTGTTGCGAAGGCGCGAATGAACAGCAGGTAACGGCCTTCGGGGAGGGCCGCGGTCCATTCCAGCGGCGGCGCCTTTTCGCTTCGGTAGGTCGCGGCGTAGAAACCGCCGGAGGCGTTTCGATGCGGCTCGGCCTGCCACTGGTCGTCGAGAAAGTAGTCGTTGGGGAGGGGCTGGCGGTATGGTTTGACGTTTTCCAGGGATTCCGCCTCCACCTTCGCGACAACATTGCCGGATGCGTCCCGCCATTCCAGGCGATCAACCAGGCCATGGGAAAACGTCCACGGGCCAACACGGAATTCCACTTTGCCTGGTTCCCGCATCCGCACCTCGGACACGCGAAACCATTTGAAATTGAAAACATCCTCGCCCGACGTAAAGAGTACGCGCCCCCGGCCCGTTGTTTCCGCCCAGCGGTCTTGACCGGGCAGGCCCTCCTTAGTTCCAGCGAAATGATTATGAAGGAGGAAAGGGAATCCCGTCGCGGCGTAGAGGCATCCCGTGGCGAGGAAGAATGAAGGACGCGCAAGCCTGATAATGGGCCGCCCGGCAACAAGGCCGCAAAAGGACGCGAGAATCAGCCAGGGCGCCGCGAGGTTCCAATCACGCAGCAGGCCCCAGTCGAAATTCCAGGCCATGAAAAGCAGAAGGCACCCGATGAAGGCAGCGGCCAGAGCGGGCTTGCGGAGCAAGCCGCGCGGCCAGGCAAAGGCTGCGAGAAGGCCCAGCAAAACCCCCGGACCGGCCAGCGCCAGAAGGTGGAGGCGCTCCCAAAGCCAATGGAGGCTGAAGAGCGTATAGCGCGAAAAATGGTTTTCGTATTGTTGCGCCCGGACAAGGCTGACAAACATCGAACGGTCACCGCCGGAGGTCTGGCTCGCAATCAACGAGACTTCCCCGTCCATGGCCCTCAGCGCATAGGAAAGCATAATATAGACAAGGAGGACTCCAATTCCAGTCGTGGCAAGAGCGGCAAACCGGCTGGCGGCAAGCGTTCGCCGGCGGACGAAAACATGCCGGGATCCTGCCAGGGCAAAGGCCGGAAGCAGAAGCAGGGCGGCGCCATGGATCGCCGCCATCCCGCCCCCGAGCAGAGAAGCGTATAGAACCGAGCGCCTGGTGCCCTGCGGCGGGGACGCGAGAAACAAAAGCGCCAGCGGCAGCAGGAAAATGACAATGCCGCTTTCCTCGAAGTATCCGGCAAATTGCGCTCCGGCCACGGAGAAGGTCGTACCCGCTGCAAGAAGGTTTCCCCGTAATCTGCCAAAAAGCCTGCCAAAAGCGATAAACAGCAAGGCGCTCCAGACTCCGCCGAGCAGGGCCATGATCACGCGCAGGCCCAGCCATGGGTTGCCGGAGACAGCCTCGCCCGCCTTAAATCCCAGGATGAAAAGCGCGGAGGATCCGGGCGAGGAACCACGAATCCGCATGCCTTCTTCCGGGTCGACGGAATCGCCGAGAACCCCATCCGCGTTGAAAAGGAAACAGAGGAGGATAAAGGAAGAAGGAACGATCCATCGCCAGGGAAGGCGAACAGCAAGCCTGCCAATGCGTTCCCCTTGGGAGGACAAGGCGTATAGACAGGGTGCTACCGCGAGAAAAATCATGGCCGCGAGCCATCCGCCCGGGCGCGAGAACATGCTGCCGGCCCACCATTTATCGTAGGGAAGCCAGACCACGAAACCGGCCAGGAGAAGCCACACGATCACGCTGGCAGCCAGCACGAGATCGAATCGCAGCGATGTGGCTGTCTTCCTCGGTTGGTGGCTCATGAACCCTGGCGCCGGTTATCCACGCCGGATGCGGAGGAAATTGTCCGCCCCTTTTTGCATGCGATATTCGGAGGGTTCGCGGCTGAGAAGAAAGCCTTTTTCCCTCAGGGCGCGCTCGACCGGCTCCAGGCAGGGCGAGGGCCGGCAATCAAGCTGGACCAGGGGAAAGATGCGGGCCTCCGGAGCGACGCGCATCATTTCCAGAATGGTCTTGAGGTGGAACGAGAGGCCGAGCTGCTCGCTATAGGTAAAGAGCAGGTGCGAGCAAAGGGCCATATCAAAGGAATCGTCCTTGAAGGGCAACTCCGGCAGAGACGCCTCAACGTATCGGCCCTCGCGGATACCGTCGGGGAAATCGCGGAGGAATCGCTCCATCGCCGCCATGCGCCGTTCGCCCAGTTCCTGGGGCGACTTCACATCCTCCCAATGATAGCCTTCCAGTTTTTCGCTGGTTTTTTCCACGACCAGGTGATGGGTTTCATGGATCCGCCGCTCGATCTGTTTCGGGCTGAACCTATAGATCGGATCAACGGAAACAACGCGGCCGCCCATGGCAGTGACTTCCGCGTTGAAACTCGCCGGCCCGGCCCCGCAGTCCACGAAACGCTGTGTCTTCAGGTCCCGGTCATCCAGACGAAACATATGGCGGTATTCGCGGAGCGCCCGTCCCCACGGCACGACTTCTTCCAGCTCGATGCCGAGAGCCGGGGCCGGTTCGTTGTGCTCGTGACCGGCGCTCATCAGACTTCGATATACTTCATGAGGGAGTAAACATCCTTGTCGCCGCGGCCCGACATACAAACCACCACGACGCTGTCCTTCGCCCAATCCTTTGCGGCGCGGTGAAGGTGGGCCAGGGCGTGGGCGGTCTCCAGCGCGGGCAGGATGCCTTCCAGCTCGGCTGTTTTGCGCAGCGCCGCCAAGGCGTCGCCGTCTGTCACGCTGACGTAATTGCACCGGTGGGTGGAGGCGTAGAAGCTGTGTTCGGGTCCGACGCCGGGATAATCGAGACCGGCGCTGATGCTGTGGGCCGGAGTGATCTGGCCATCTTCCGTTTGCAGCACATAGCTCTTGCTGCCCTGGAAAACGCCCACGGTATGGGCGGAAATCGACGCGGCATGAAGCCCCGATGCGATTCCTTCCCCTTCCGCTTCGATTCCCCAAAAGGAAACATCCCTGTCGTCGTAGAAAGGGTGAAAGAGGCCGAGGCTGTTGCTTCCGCCGCCAACACAGGCAATCAGGTGATCGGGCAGGCGCCCCTCCTTGTCCTGCACCTGCTGGCGGGTTTCGCAACCAATCACGGATTGGAAATCGCGCACCATGCGGGGGAAGGGATGGGGGCCGACCACGCTGCCGATGATGTAGTGCGTTTCGTCACAGGTCGCGAGCCATTCGCGCATGGCTTCGTTGGTGGCATCTTTCAGCGTGCCCGAGCCGCTGGTGACAGGAACCACCTCGGCATTCATGAGACGCATGCGGAAGACGTTGAGCTGCTGGCGCTCCATATCTTCCTTGCCCATGTAAACACAGCACTCGAGCCCGAACAGGGCGCAGGCCGTCGCCGTGGCGACGCCATGCTGTCCAGCGCCGGTTTCCGCGATGATGCGTTTTTTACCGAGCCGCCGGGCGAGAAGCACCTGGCCAAGCGTGTTGTTGAGCTTGTGGGCGCCGGTGTGGAGCAGGTCCTCGCGCTTGAAATACACTTTCAGATGCCCGCCGAGGAATTCCTCGGTGCGGCGGGCGCGGGTCAGCGGCGTCGGCCGGCCGGCGTATTCGCGAAACAGTTCGTTCAGCTCGCGATGAAAGGATTCATCCTGCCAGACCTTGTCGTATTCTTCCTCCAGCTGGATGAGGGTGTTCATCAGTGTCTCGGGAACATAACGCCCGCCAAAGGGGCCATAGTGGCCCTTGGGATCGGGGCGCTGTTCCGTGGGGACGTACTGGCGCTGGGCGGTTTCGGTCTGGCTCATTCTCTGTGCGGCTCCTGAAATCTCGGCGAGAGAGGCGTTTCGCGGGACAGGGCATCCATCGCCGGAGCGAGATAGATAATGAGTCCGCCAGAACCATGCAAGAGAGAGATGATGGACATTTTATTTTGTCGGGGAATCGTCCGCCCGCCAGGAGTCCTCCTCGGGAACGAGGACCGGGACGCGCTCGCCGCGCCGTTCGAGATCGGCCAGGCGCCGGGGATGCCGATACCAACGAGCCCAGGCGCGGCCCGCCTCGCCTTCGCCCATGAGACGTCCCACGATCAAGGCGTCGAAGGACATATCCGCCTGCGCCAGCAGCTTGTCCGCGCGATGAGCAATGGAATCGAGCCAGTCCTCGCGCCGAAAGGACATCGCCAGCCCCAACAACCCGAGAAAAGAAGCCAGAATCCAACGCCCCGCCGCGTTGAATCCCGGAACGACGGCACAGGAAAGACAGGTCGCCAAAACCAGCGCGAGGGCTCCGAACCAGATCGCTCGGAAAAAGCGCACGGATCCCTCGAAGGCGGCGGATTCCTCGCTCCGCCAGGAGCGCATCAGGTGTTTGAAATCCACCAGCAGGATTTTGCTCATCCGCGCCATATAGAGATAAGGCCTCAGCTGCCATGCGAAGAATCCCAATGCGGCCACCACAACCACCGTCATGGGCCCCAGGCCGTATTGCAGGACAACCGCGCCGCACCCCAGGGCCACAAGGCCCCAGTAAACCGTTGTGAGGGCCCAGGCAAAGGGACGCTGGCGTTCGAGATAGAGCGCCAGAAGGATTTCCCGCCCCCCGATCCCCGCCAGCCACAGATCAATGGCCGCCTGGCGCTGGACTCCCCATTCGCTGAAGACATCGGAGACCCACCAGGGCATGCGGCGGCTCTCCAGCGGCTTGCCCCGCCGGAGATAGCTGATCCCCGCCAGCACCAACCCGGGAATCAGCAGCGCCAGCGGATAGCCCATGAATGCCGCGGGAAGAAACAGGACCACGAGCCCCGCGAAGAGAACCGTCCGGGCGAGGGCAAAGAGGCCTCCGGGGAGGAGTTTCCTGAGCCCTGACCCGCCGTGTTCCAGGCGCCGCATGCGAAAAAGCTGATACGCCAGCGATGTCTGCTCGGCTTCGAGATAAGGATCGAAGCCAAGCACCCAGGATGGAAAGGACGGCTCGGCTTCCGGCGGCAGGACCTCTTCCTCCCACAGAACGCGAGGCATCTCCGCGGGATAGAGAGGCGGTTCCTCTTCGTTGTCATCCGGAAAATCGGGGGGGAATTCGGCCATTCGGGATTCCAAAGCGGAGAATCAGCAACGCGGGGCCACCGGAGCGAATTACCGGCCATGGGGGATTTGCCGAATGGAAAGGGAGTTTTCAGAGAGCGGGCAACTCGAGAAAGAAGCAGGCGCCGCCGAGGCCGCTTTTCTCCGCGCCGATGCGGCCGCCATGGGCCTCGACAATACGCCGGGCGATGGAGAGGCCAAAGCCCGTGCCGCCGGAGCGCTTGGTCACAAAGGTCTTAAAGAGCATTTCTTTCTCACCTTCGGGAAGCCCTGGACCCGAATCCTCGATATAGATCTTCCAGCATTTGCGCTCGCGCTCGGCGCTGATGCGAATGCGCCGCTGATCCCCTCGTTCCAGGGCCTGGCGCGCGTTGATCAGTAAATTCATCAAGACCTGGTAGAGCGCCTGGCGATCCCCTTCGATGACGATTTCCTCGGGGAGATCGACTTCCACCTCGATACCGCGGTTTTCAAAATCGGGCCGGAGGAAACACGTTACCTCGCGAAGGAGTTGGCACATGCGCATTTCGGAAAACTCCATGCGCGGAGGGGCCGCGGCGTTCAGAAACCCGCTGACGATGCTGTTGAGCTGCTCGATCTGGCGCTGAACGGATTGGATCGTGCGGCCGGCCTCCGACCGGTCGGCCTCCTCCTCCTCCGCTTCCAGATCTTCCCGAGCCACCTCGAGATGGAGATTCATGGCGTGAAGGGGGTTGCGGATTTCGTGGGCAAGGCCGCTGGCCAGGGCGCCGATGCTGGCCAGATGTTCCGCGTGGACCGCACGCTGGCGAAGTTCCATCTGGCGGCGAAACGCATTGTAAACCAGCGCAATCGTGAGCAAGAGAATCGAGAAAACTATAAGCACCATGACAGAGAGGTTGGTGGTGATTTGCTGGCTCAGTGTATCGATACGGCCGAGGTTTGGCTGAGCCGCGAGACCGATCTGGATATGGCCGACGGTGCGCCCCTCAGCCTGGATGGGAAACTTGACCGGGATGAGAGAGGGGGGCATGCCGGTGTTGTCGCCCAGGGGTTCCTCGCCCTCTTGAGCCAGGATTCGCGAGGCGTTGGGCTTAAAATCGCGCAGCCCTTTCAGTGCACTCCTTTCACTGACCAGGCTTCCCTTGCAGAATTTCTGATAGATTATCTGGCCGTTCTCATCGAGGATCGCGGCGACGGAAATGGCGCCTTCGTTGGAAAGGATCTCGAGTTCGCGGCGGACTTCGGGATGGCGGACAATTTCCGAGATCGAACTCGCCCCGCTTCGCTCGACCACGGAGCGAATCTGCTCGCTCGCGGTTTCTGCCGTACGACGCGCTTCCTCCCGGGCCTCGTCCACCAGGTTATTCTTGAGGCGATTGACCACCAGAGCGGTGCCGAAAACAGAAACAGCCAGGCAGAGGCTGAGAGCCACCGTGGCGATCAGAGCGGTCTGGATGGAAATCGGAACTTGCGAGGGGATGCTGTCGAACCAACTCCACTTCTTGACGTCGCGCTGGCTCACTTGGTGAGATTTCTCCCGAATCGAATGGCTTCAGCTACAGATGACAGAAGCAAAGCTTCATACCAATTCCAGCGCCAGGGCGAAAAAACCGGCAACGAGAAAGATCTTTCATAAGGCCTTGAATATCAACCAATTAAGTCATCAGGCCCTGGGATTGGTAAACGCCCATCATGCGGTTGCGGCGCAATTCTTCGATCCCGGGCTGCGTCGCCCTGTCACGGCCCCTTCGCGCCGCCGTCCGGTCCTGTTCTATTCCCAGGTTGCCTGGGACACCGTTTGGCAACGCCCCCAGGAACAGGCCATGGGGCTGGCGCGTTACCGCCCGGTCGTTTTTATTTCCCCGGTTCAGATTCACGAAGCGGCCTTCCGCCTGCGCGGGAGATGGCGTCTCTGCCGCCGTCTGGTGAAGGGACGCCTCACCGTTTTGAGCCCGGTGATCTTTTCCGGCGAATACCGCTCGCCCGCGATCCGAGGGCTCAACCGCCAGATCATGGCCGCCCTGGTGGCGAAGATCGCCCGCCGCCAGAAGTTTCTCTACATGACGAACTCGCCGTTCTCGGCTTATCTGCTGCCGGTGGTGCAGCCCTTAGCAGTGATTTACGATCTCATCGACGACTTCTGCGCCTTCTCCTGGGCTCCCGGCGAGGGGCGGGCGATGGAGGCGGCGCTCGTCAACCAGACTGATCTCGCGTTTGCTGGAACCGGATACCTGGAAGAGATGTTCCGCCCGGCGCTGCCCGGCATCGAGTTTCTCCCTAGTGGCGTCAAGTTTGATGACTTGTCTAAGCCGAGACCGGAGCCGGACGATCTCGCAAAGCTTCCCCGCCCCCGGCTGCTGTTTGTAGGAACATTGAACGATAAGATCGATGGCCGCCTGCTGGCCCGCCTCGCCCGCGAATTCCCGGGCGGCAGCATTGCCGTTGTCGGCCCGCGCCATCGCACCTTCGACGCGCCGCCGATGCCCGAGAATGTGCATTTCCTCGGTTTGAAGCCCCACGGAGACCTCCCCGGATATTTCCAGCATGCGGATCTGGGCCTGATGCCTTTTGCCAATACCCCCGCAGCCCGCGCCATCAATCCGATCAAGACGCTGGAATACCTGGCCACCGGCCTGCCCGTGCTGTCGACGCCGATTCCAGACGTGGAGCGATACTATGCCGATGTGGTGCGCGTGGCCCGGCCGCAGGACTGGCCCGCGGCGGCGCGCGAAATGATCGAAGAGGATTCAGAAGCCGCCCGCGATGAGCGCCGCTCTTTCGCCCGCGATCGGAGCTGGCACCGCCTCGTGCAATCCATGGAAGAGCGCCTTCGCCGCCTGGAGGCACGCCTGCGATGAAGTTCCGCCTGGTGACATATCGGTGGGGGCGCCAGTTCCTGGGCGGAGCGGAACTGCACCACCAGCGGCTTGCGCGGGAGCTTGTTGATCTTGGCCACGAAGTAGAGGTATGGACGACCGATGGCGGCGAGATCCGGACTTTCTGCCATTGGGGGGTCCAGTGGGAACGGCTCGCGCCGAATGAGGTGGACGATGCGGGATTCGAGGTGCGGCGATTCCCGATGAAACAACGGGGGAAGACGCCGCTCGCCCTGGCAGCCAAAATCCTCCAGCGGCGCATGGAGAAGGAGGAGGCGGCGATCGACCCGGCTTTTCTGAGTGCGCTGGCCAGGGAGGCTCCCGCCCGGCCCGCTGTGCATTTGCTCTCTGGATGGCACTACCCGGAAATGGGAAGCGGCGGCCCCACCCGCTGGTCCCAAGGACGGGCTTTTGTCTATACGGACCGGGAGTCATACGGCGGCTGCCGGCTGGTGCTGACCGGATACTCGCCCAAGGCGAACGAGTTGGAGATCCTTTCCGGCGGGACGAGACTGGCGGCGGAATCCATCGGTCCGGGCGGCTTTCGCCTGGAAATGGATCTCAGCCAGGCGGCAAGCGATATCCTTCAACTCCGCGTGAAGAGGGTCTGGCGCCCGGCGCGGGATTTTCGCGGATTAGGCGTGATGGTCCAGCGGGCGGAGCTGGTGGATGCGGAGACTGGCGAACCGAAAGCGTGGGCGGATATCGGCGAGGATTACCGCTCGCTGGGCCGGCAGGCGCCGGTTCGCTGGCAGCAGTTTCTCCTGAACCGGGCGGAGTCGCGGCCGCGATTCTACAGCCGGCTCATCAATTTCCTGCGAGGCCCGCAATCGCCCGCCCTTCGCCGGGCGCTGAGACAGGCGGATGATGCGGTCACCATTCATTGCAACCTGCCGTGGGCCAGCATGTCGCTCATCCGGCCGGGAGATTTCGCCGTGCCGCTCTGGCACATGGAGGACGAGTTCTTTTACTGGCGGCACTGGCACGCGGCGCTGAAGAGGGCGCGCCTGGCCTTTGCCAATACCCCCTATGCCGCCGATGATTTTTTCGCCAAACTCGGTATAGACGCCTCCTTTGTCGGGCCGCCGATCTGGCCCGCGGAGAAGGCAACGCCCCCGGAAGCGGTGGGAGCATTCCGTGCGGAGCACCGTTTAGACGAAAACGAGATTCTTGTGATCACTGTCTGCCGGAAAAGCCCGGAAAAGCGCTATGACGCCATTGCCGCATCGGTGGCCCGGCTGCGCGGCGAGGGCCTGGCGATTCGCATGATCGGCGTCGGGCCGGACGGCGATGGCCGCCCGTTCGAGTATGACGGATGCGCGTGGATCGGGCGGCTCCAGGGCCAGAGCCTCCAGACCGCCTTCGCGGCATGCGATGTTTTCTCGCTCATGTCCGAGAGTGAAAGCTTTGGCATGGTGATTCCCGAGGCGTGGCACCACGGCAAGCCGGTGGTGGTGAATCGGGGCACCCGGCCGGCGGCGTCCCTGGTGGATGAGGAAGTGGATGGCCTTCTTGCGTTGCCGGGAAAGGGGCTGGACGAGGCGCTCCGCCGCCTGGCGCGGGACCGGGAACTCCGGGAACGGCTGGGCAGCAGGGGCCGGGAAAAAGCCCGGGGAAAGTATCGTCGCGGCGCCGCGGGGGAACGGCTCATTGCCGCGATGGAAGAGCGCGGGCTCGTCACGGAAAGCTGATTCCAGGCGAAATGTCTATTCGCCGGGAATGCCCGGCAAGCGCTCCTGAAGGTTGAGGACTCCATAGCGCCGGCAGATCTCGACGACTTGATCCAGAGGAATCGCCTTGCGCTGGCGGCCTTCAAAGCCGGTGACGGTCGTGGCCTGAAACAAGGAGTTATAGACAGCTTCTTCCGTTGCCTCGACGGTGGCAAGGAACAGCGGATTCATGGCGTGATTGGCGACGAGTTCCACCGGGGGATTCGTCGTATCGCCGTGATCCGGGATTTGATATCCAGTGGAAAAAGCGATCACGTAATCCCCCGAGCCATTCGACATGTAAGAGCCCGTGCGCCCAAGACCCAGCACCGCGCGCCGGGCCATGCGCTCGAGGTTGCGCGGCGAGAGAGGGGCATCCGTCGCCACCACCACCATGCAGGAGCCTTCGTCCTTTGCATCGCCCGTATATTCGCTGAAGGAAAAATCGCCCAACTCCCGATCAACGGGCGCTCCGTTCACCGTGAGAATCCCGCCGAAGTTCGTTTGCACAAGTACGCCAACCGTATAGCCGCCGAGATCCCTCGGCAAATGGCGGGAAGACGTGCCAATGCCTCCTTTGAATCCGAAGCAGGAGGTGCCCGTGCCCGCGCCGACGCTTCCCTCGGCGACGGGACCGGACTCGGCCGCATCCAGCGCGGCGAGAACATGCTCCGGGCTGACGTGCAGGCCGCGTATATCATTCAAGTAAGCATCGTTCGTCTCGCCCACCAGCGCGTTGACGGATCGCACCGATTCGTTTCCCGGCTGTTGCAGCGTATAGCGGATGAGTCCTTCCATCCCCGCCGAGACGCTGAGCGTGTTGGTCAGCGCAATCGGCGTTTCCAGGGTGCCGAGTTCTTCCACCTGGGTGGAACCGGCGAGTTTTCCATAGGCATTGCCGCAATGGACGGCGGCGGGCACTTTCTGTCTATACAGATTGCCCGCATGGGGAACAACTGCCGTGACGCCGGTGCGCACCGATTCGCCGCGGCGGATCGTTTCGTGGCCGACGGCGACGCCCGCCACATCGGTGATGGCGTTCCATTTGCCCGTGGGCAGGATGCCCACCTGGATTCCGAGTTCCCGCGCCCGGGCGCGTTCTTCCGTCGGAGCCATTTCGCCTGCCTTTTCCTCGGGATTCGCCTGCTGGGCCATCGCTACAGCCCCCCAGCTCAGGAGCGTGCAAAGAAGGGCTGCAAGGAGGAGCGTTCTCATAGCCTGATTACCTTTTGAATCCGTCATATTGTACGCGAAAACGATCAGGGCCTCTCCCTTGCTCATACACCTGGCCTTGCCCCTATTCTCCACGGCCTGCTGGACATTTCCTGCCTTGGCCCTTGACTATACGCGCTCAGAACAACTCCCAATTCGTTCCCATATCGAACAGCTTTACGGGCCAGATTCCCCGTGCGGGGCTGTCTCCGGCGAGGACGCGGGCCATTTCCTCCTGGGAATCGTAGTGGCTCGAAAAGGCGCAAAAGTAGTTCTCCAGATTCTCGTATTCGTTCAGGTGGTAGGGGCTGCCGAAGTTCGCATAGACAAGGGGCACGCCAGCCTGCTGGAGATCTTCCACGAGGGCTTTCTGGCTGCTGTATTCGTCCGGCTTCCAGCGGTAGCTCGCCACCACCGTCACGTCGTGCTGGCCCGCCATGTTCACAAGCTGGTTCCGGCGGCTCGAGGAAAAGGATGTCCCCACGGGCTCCACCGTCGTGGTGCGCAGGCCGCTCAGGGCGTTGGTGAAATAGGAATCATCGAAGAGATAGAAAATGCTGGTGTTGGAATCCATGGGGATCACGAGCACGGAATCATCGGGGGCGATGGGAACGACGGTGTCGTCGACGCGGGCGGATTCGATGGTGCGGCCGCCGATTTCCCCGGCGAGGGCGAGGTGGTCGGGATGCTGGAGGGTCTGCGTCCGGTCCCCGGGATCGACCTGGGCGTCTTCCGGCAGCCCCACCATGCTTTTCAGCCGGAGAATCCGGCGCACCGATTCGTCTATACGCGCTTCGGTCAATTGGCCGTTTGTGATGGCGTCCTGGATGCCCTGGACCGCATCGGAGACCGAGGGCGGCATGAGCAGAATATCGACGCCCGCCTGGACGGCATGGCGCGCGGCATCGCTGTTCGACGCCGCGATCTGCACGCCGGCCATGTTCATCGCATCGGTGATGAGCACGCCGTCGAATCCCAGATCGTCGCGAAGGATGTCTTTCAGCGCGGCCTCGGACAACGTCGCGGGCCAGGCGTCGGTTCCGGGATCGAGGCATGGATACCACACGTGGGCTGTCATGACGAGATCGCCCACGCCTTCGCTGATGAGCTGGCGATAAGGCTCGACGTGCACATCCTGCAACTCGTCACAGGGGATATCCACAACGGGAAGGCCGTCGTGGGAATCTCCCTCGGTGGCGCCGTGGCCGGGGAAGTGCTTGAAGGTGACGGCCAGGCCGGCGGAGCGCGCGCCCTCGACATAGGCCCGGGCCATGTCAGTAATGAGTCCGGGATCGTCGCCGTAGGACCGGATACCGATGATCGGATTGATGGGCTCTGTATTTACGTCGAGGACGGGGCCGAAGGCGATCTGGACCCCCAGAGCGCGGCATTCGCGCGCGGTGGCGATGCCCTGCTGGCGCGCGAGATTCGTTTCACGCGTGGCGGCCAGGCCCATGTTCATGGGAAAGGCCGTGGCGTCGCTGACGCGGGCGCCGGCGCCTGCTTCGCAATCGATGGAAAAAAACAGCGGCGTATCGGCGGCGGCCTGGAGCGAATTCGTGGCCGAGAGCACGGAGGCGGAGTCGGAAGCGAGAAAAACAAACCCGCCGACATCGTAGGTGGAAAGCTGGCTGGAGGCCGAGCCGGAATGGACTGGCATGATCATCTGGCCGATCTTTTCGTCGAGCGTCATGCTGTCCAGCGTGTCGGCCACCCACTGCTCGTCCGGCTCGCGCAGGGCGGGCGGCGTGACCGGGGGGTCCTGGCGGATTCCTTTTTCAGCGGGAGCGGATGGGGAAACAAGCTGGCCGGTGAGCGAATCGGAGCCGGGCAATGCGGCGGCGCAGGCCATGCAGGCCGCGAAAAATGCGGGCAAAAAGCGTCTTGTGGAAACCAACAGGATCGTCCTCCCTCGAAGTATTGCATGGTAGCGTCGAGAGCGTCTCAACAGGAGTCAAAAGGGATTTTGGGGCCGGATAGACAGAAGCGGCTGTTTGCGCCCTCCCTTGCGGGATTCGGGATTGCATCCGGCAGGCGGGAGCGGTTCGCTGGCGCGACTTGATGAAACCGATTACAGACAACGGAATGAGGTGCCTCGTGGCTCAGTCCCCGTTTCCCTTTCAAAATCCTGATCTCGCCTTCGAGGAACGCGCCGAGGATTTGCTCGGCCGCCTGTCGCTCGACGAGAAAATTGGCCAACTCATCCACAACTCCCCCGCGATCGAACGCCTGGGCATTCCAGACTATAACTGGTGGAACGAATGCCTCCACGGCGTCGGGCGTTCCGGCGTGGCCACGGTCTTTCCCCAGGGCATCGGCCTGGCAGCGATGTGGGATACGCGGCGCATGGAGCGCCTGGCGACGGCGATTTCCGACGAAGCGCGCGCGAAGCATCACGCCGCCGCGCGCAAGGGCGATCATGGCATTTACAAGGGCCTGACTTACTGGACACCGAACATTAATATCTTCCGCGATCCGCGTTGGGGCCGGGGCCAGGAAACCTATGGCGAATGCCCCTTCCTGACGGGCCGCACGGCGGTCGCTTTTATTAAGGGGCTACAAGGCAATGACGAGAAATACCTGAAACTCGTCGCAACGCCAAAGCACTATGCCGTGCACAGCGGGCCGGAGGAGAAGCGCCACGCCTTCGATGCGATCGTGTCGGACCGCGATTTATGGGAGACTTATCTGCCGGCTTTCCGCGCGTGTCTTTTCGACGCCGGGGCGTGGTCGGTGATGGGCGCCTATAACCGGACGAACGGCGAGCCCTGCTGCGGCAGCGAGCTGCTGCTCGACGATATTCTGCGCGGGCGGTGGCAGTTTCCCGGCTACGTGGTATCGGACTGCTGGGCCATTGCGGATTTCTTCAAGTTCCACGGGGCGTCGAAGGATCCCGCGGAGGCGGCGGCGCTCGCGGTCAAGCGCGGCTGTGACCTGAATTGCGGCGACACGTATTACAAGCTGGCGGAAGCGGTGAAGCGCGAGTTGGTGACCGAGGAGGAAATCGACACCTGCCTGCGGCGGCTGGTGATGGCGCGGCTGCGGCTGGGCATGTTCGATCCCGAGGAGCGCGTGCCCTACGCCCAGGTGCCTTACAGCGTGGTCGATTCCGAGAAACACCGGGCGCTGTCGCTGGACGCGGCGCGGGCGTCGCTCGTCCTGCTGAAGAACGAGAACAAAGCGCTGCCTCTCTCGCGGGATCTGGAAACGGTCGCCGTCATCGGGCCCAACGCGGACGACCGGCGCGCGCTGGTCGGCAATTACCATGGCATCCCCAGCAAGTCCGTGACGCCTCTCGAGGGTATCCGGAAGGCCGTCTCCCCGGAAACGCGGGTACTCTTCCAGCCCGGCTGCGAACACGTCGGCATCGATAACCCCGCCATGGGCCGCGCCGACCGGTATTTCTCGGAAGCCGTGCTCGCTGCCGAGCAGGCCGAGGCGGTGGTGCTGGTGCTCGGCCTGACGGCGGACCTGGAGGGCGAGCAGGGCGACGCGGGCAACGCCGAGGCCGCGGGCGACCGCGTGCGGCTGGGCCTTCCCGATATCCAGCAGCGCCTTCTGGAAACCATCGCCGCCACCGGCAAGCCCACCGTGCTCGTTCTGATGAGCGGCAGCGCCGTCTCTGTTCCCTGGGCCCAGGAAAACCTCCCCGCTATTCTCCAGCAATTCTACCCTGGCCAGGACGGCGGCACGGCGCTCGCCGAGGCGCTCTTTGGCGGCTTGAACCCCGGGGGGCGGCTGCCGGTGACAGTTTACCAGGATGTTTCCCAGTTGCCCGATTTCGAAGATTACTCCATGGAGCGGCGCACGTATCGCTTCCTCAAAGAGGAGCCCCTCTATCCCTTTGGCTTCGGGCTGAGCTACACGGCCTTTGAGTATTCGGACTTCGAGGCTCCATCAGAGGTCGAGACCGGCGCCGGCGTGGAAATTTCCATTTTGGTGAAAAATACGGGCGAACGCTCGGGGGAAGAAGTGGCCCAGCTTTACGTCGAACACCTCGGCGCATCCGTGCGCGTGCCGGTGTGGCAGCTCGCCGGTTTCCAGCGCGTCTCACTGGGCGCCGGGGAAACAAAGAGCGTGGTTTTCAAACTCACGCCCCGGGAGCTGGCTCTGGTGGCGGGCGACGGGCGCCATTTCCTGGAACCCCACGGCATCCGGCTCCATGCGGGTGGTTCCCAGCCCGATGCCCTGAGCCGCCAACTGGGGGCTCCGGCGACGCAGCAGGCGGAATTCAAGCTGGCTGGCGAGAAAATCGAGCTGGAATGGTAGGATGCGGCGCAGCTTTTCCTTGCCGGGCGAGAAGCTTCGATGAAGGGATGGAGGGAGAAAAAGCGACTCCGACTGCTCGTTTTTGGTGAAACAATTGCTTCAGTCGCCTGTGCGAAGGGAAGCTCACGGGCAAAATGTCTGTCGCGATCGAGTATTCCCCAGCCATCTTGAGCAGCTATACCGAACCGGAGAACCCCGGAGCGATCTATTATGAGCGACGAGAATAAGAATCCGAACGAAAGATCGGACGAGGAAGGCCAGGAAGCACCCGAAGGCTATCAGGCCGAAGAGGGGGCCATCGAAGAAAAGCCCCAGGAAAAGCGCGAGGAGAAGTCGGCTCCGCCTCCCCCGCCACCCCCCTACTCGGCGGGCCAAGGGGATTGGGGAGCGCCAAAGCCACGCCCGGAAAACGTTCAACAGCCTCAACGCCCTCAGCATCCTCCGCGTCCCGCCCCGCCACAGGCCCGTCCCGGCCAGGGCGTTTATAACCAGCCACCCCAGAGTCAGGGCTACGCGCCCCAGCAACAGGGCGGCGGCTATGGAGGGCCCCCTCCTCCTCCCCAGGGAGATTACCGGCCACCCCAGCCTCCGGGGGGCTATGGCGGTTATCCGCGCCCCCCGCGCCCACGCAACAGGATGCTGCCGATCATTGCCGGCCTGGTAATTCTCTTCCTCGTTCTGGCCGGCGGCCTGGTGATTTTGATGTCCGGCTCGGGCGGCGGAGCGTCCGCCTCGTCGATTGGGTCGTTCAATTTCATGGGAAAACGAATCGGTATCCTGGAAGTGGAAGGAGTGATCGGCGAGGGCCCCAGTTACGCGGCCAACACGAAGACGCTGGTCGATGCGGTGAAACGCTGGAAGGACAGCGAAAGCATCGCGGCGGTCGTGGTGCGGGTGAACTCGCCGGGTGGAGCAGTGAGCGCGACCCAGGACCTTTATCAGGCGCTCAATGAGTTCCGCGCTTCTGGATCCAATGGCCAAACGCGGCCGGTGGTTGTTTCCATGGGCGACATTGCGGCGAGCGGCGGTTATTACAGCGCCATGGCGGCCGACAAGGTGTTTGCGAACGAGGGATCACTGACGGGAAGCATCGGCGTGATCATGAGCTTTACAAATTACGAGGGACTGCAGGACAAAATCGGCATCTCAAGCCGCGTGGTAAAGAGCGGCGAGTTCAAGGATATTGGCTCGGGAACGCGCGCCATGAAACCCGAGGAGAAAAAACTTCTCCAGGGAACCATCGACGATGTTTACGACCAGTTCTTCGACGCGGTGGTGGAAGGGCGGGAGCAGCGTGTTCGGGAATTGCTGGACCCCGCCAACCCCGACACCGTGACCGACGACGAGGTGAGGGCGCACCTCGAAGAGTATTGTGATGGGCGGATCTTCTCGGGCCGCCAGGCACTGGAATTCGGCATGATCGATAAAGTGGGCTCACTCGACGATGCCGTGAAGGAAGCCGCGAAGATGGCCAATATCTCGCCGGACACACCGACAGTCACCATGCCCCAGCGGCCCACCGGCCTCTTTAGCGCCCTGGGCGGCATGGCCAACAAGGTCGAAGCCAGCATGCCACACCGCATGGAGGGCATGGCGCGTTTTGAATACCGCTTCGCCGGGTATTGATAGAAGCCACCGGGCCGGAGGAGAAACGACACCCTCCACCCTCTACCTTCGACCTTCGATCCTCGACCATCCACCCTCGACCTTCGATCCCCGAAAGCCCCCTATGCACTTTTCTGACCTCCCTCTTCGTGAACGCACCCTCCGCGGGATCGAGTCCATGGGCTTTGGACCCCCCCTCCCGATCCAGGAACAGGCGATCCCCCTGATCCTGGAAGGGCGCGACGTGATCGGCCGGGCGCAGACGGGTACGGGAAAGACCGCCGCCTACCTGGTGCCGATGATCGAGGGATTGCTCGACATGAAGCGCGCCTTGCGCTTTCGGCCCCGGGCGCTGGTGGTTCTGCCGACGCGCGAATTGGCCCAGCAGGTTGCCGAGCATTTTCGCGGGCTCGCCTCTGCAACCAAGCTGCGCTGCGTGGTGGTTCATGGCGGAGTGGAAATCGGGCGCCAGGACCAGGCGCTGAACGATGGCGCCGAGCTGTGCATCGCGACGCCGGGGCGGCTGCTCGACCATCTGGAACGCGGGGGGCTGAAATTCAGCGACCTTCAGTATTTCGTCGTCGATGAGGCCGACCGGCTGTTCGACAAGGGTTTTCTTCCGGATTTGCGGCGCCTGGTGGATCAGCTTCCCGACCGTCGCCAGACGCTCCTCTTTTCGGCAACCATGCCGAAGGAGATGGAACGTTTCGCCCATTCCATCCTGCGCGAGCCGGAGCGCATCGAAATCGGCATGGTGGGGCCTCGGGAAACGATTCGCGAGGAATTCTATCCCGTTCCCGAGCACCAGAAGTTCGATCTGCTCTCACGCGTGCTCTCGGAAGAGAAGCACCTGGAACGCGTGCTCGTGTTTGTGCGCACCCGCGCCAAGGCCCATGATTTTATGCCCAGGCTGGCCAGGCAAACGGGCCTGAAAGCGGCGGAACTGCACTCCGACCTGGCGCAGGAGGAGCGCGACCGCACGGTTCGCGCGTTTCGCGAGGGCGAGGTTCAGCTTCTCGTGGCGACGGACGTAGCTTCGCGCGGGCTCGATATCGCGGGGCTCAGCCACGTGATCAACTTCGACGTGCCCAACACGCCGGATGACTATATCCACCGCGTGGGCCGGACGGGACGCGTTGACCGCACGGGCGTGGCGATCACCCTGGTGGCGCCCAACGAGTTGGCGCTGGCCACGGCGATCGAGGCGGACCTGCGCCGCCGCATCCCCATGACGCGGATTCCCGGATTTGGCTATGACGCCGAGGAAGAAACCGAACAGATTCAGCCCATGGGCAAGCGCGGCAAGGCGGGATCCCTCCAAAAACGCGTCTATACGAAAGGCAAGAAGGAATCTCCCTTTACCAAGAGCGGCGAACTGAAGCCCGAACACCGGAAAAAGGAATTCGACAAACCGCCACGGCGCGGAGAGAAGAAACGCCTGGAACGCCGCATCCTCTCGAAGAAGCTCCCCCACCAGCGGAAAAAGCGGTAGGAGGTTTTCGAAAGCCTCCGCCCAACCCGCCCGGCGGTGATGCTCGAAAGTTTTCGATCAACAACTCCCCTGGCGGATTCTGGCGTCCGGGCGATTGAACCGAATCGTCCCCGAACGCTTACTGGCCCGAGTCCTTCGGCGGGTAGAGCTGGTCTGGCGACGGCTTGGGCAGGTCCCTGGTATTGGCCACGCGGCGCTTTTCGCTCGCCCCGCCGGGCTTGGGGAACTCCTCGCCGCGTTCCGCCGATGTCGACGGATCGACACGCAAACCGCCATAGAAATCCTCCGCGCGAAGCTGGCGGTGGTCCGGCGCGGGAGGTGGAGCCTCCTCCAAGGACTCTTGCTGGGCCGTCCGGGGTTCTTCCTCCAAGCCTTCCTCCATCGCCGTGACCTCGAGATCGGGAGGGAGCGAAACGGCCTCCGAGGAATACTTGTCCTGGCCTCCCGTGCCCGTGGGCGAAAAGTCGATGGAGGTATCCACCAGGTCTTTGCTGACGCGGGTGTTTTCGGCCAGCTCGGCCACGTCGCCGGTATCAGCGATTTCGTCGTCCATCATGATCTGGGCGCGGGTCACGGCATCGCGGCGGACAAAACTGATGCGCCCGCGGCTGTGGATCGTGAGGTAGCGCGGTCCCTCGTTCAGCACATCCAGCAGGTTTTGCTTATTCTCGGGCACGTGCTCGGGGAACCAGATCGACCCGCGCACCGTGCGTTCGCCGCGCAGGGAAATGGAAACGCGTGTGTAAGACACCGTGGTGGCGGGATCGGAAATCACGGATTGGTGGCTCATGTGGGGATATTTCTGCTGGGCGTCCCGGGCCTCGGCGGGGCCGATTTCAAAGATCATGACCTCCGAAAGGGGGAGGATCAGCTCGGACCCATCGGGCATGCGCAGGGGGAAGAACTCGGCCTGGCGGCGGTTCAGGAATCCCTCGAGAAGATCGTAGGGATGCTCGCGCCCGTGGGAGGGCAGCGGAAACATGGTGATGGCGAGGCGGGCATCGGTGGCCAGGATGATGACCGAGCGCAGCTCGATCGGCTGGGTTGGAATCTGCATGGGTGTCCCCCGTAGGTGGTGGGCGGTCTCGTCGATTTGGATCGTAGAAAGGGCGCCTGGCAGGGTCAATTGAATGCCGGGGGAAACGGCGCAAGAGGTGGGATTTTGAAGCGGGAAAAGGGCGGTTTCGTCCTTGACAACCCCCGGAGCTTTGCGGACTGTCATCTCCCCCTGCGGGCAGCGCCCGCACCCGCCCGGTGGCCCGGTAGCTCAGTTGGTAGAGCAGTGGACTGAAAATCCATGTGTCGGCGGTTCGATTCCGCCCTGGGCCACCATCTCAGTTTCCCTTCTTTCCACACCCTTCCAATAGTCGATCAGCCTCTCGGAAAGCTTTGCCCCGCTCGGTCGCTGTTTGGTTTCCTTAGGTCGATTGTATTACGAATAAAGGGTCGATCTCTCACCGTGGGGTTATGGGGCGACTGTTTTATGTATATCGAGCGCAGCCATCCCGCCTGGCTTTTCGTATTCTGCCTGATGCTGGCAGCGGTCCTCTACTTGCCGGTGATGGATAATTTCTTTCTCTACGATGATTTGTCGGAGCTTTCGCACAGCAGCCCGTTAGCGGGCAATGGTCTCGCCAATTTGTTGGAGCCGATGAACAATGGCTTCTGGAGGCCAACGGGTCGGATTGTGTCTTACGCGATGGTTTCCCTCTTCGGATACGCGCCCCTTGCTTTTCATGCTTTGAATATTTTGCTGCATAGCCTGGCCGCCATTTGCGTCGCCGAATTAGCGAAGAGCCTGGGGCTGTCGCAAAGAATTCAGACCCTGTCCGCTTTGATTTTTCTTTGCAACTTTGCGGCGTGGGGCGCCGTGTCGATGTATATGAACCTGGCGGATATTCTCTTCACGCTTTTTATCCTGCTGAGTCTCCTGGCATTCGACAAATCGCTCTCGGGCAAGCCATGGTTCGCATTCCTCTCGATTGCTTTCTTCCTGCTTGCTCTCGGATCAAAAGAAGTGGCGGTGGCGACGCCGTTGCTTTTGTTGCTCTGGGCGTATGCAAAAAAAGGGGGGGGAGCAATTCCTGCCACAATGGGGTGCATTGCCCTTGGCCATTTTGTCGTCCTGCTGCTTCTCCAACAAACCGCCGAAACCTCTTACACGGGAATGGGGCGGGTTTCCCTGGGCCCGATCAATTTTGTGCGGCAACAGCTTGATTATTTCCTATCCAGTTTCTTTCCCTGGGTTCATCTCTACGAATTTCCCCTCGGGAGAGTCCATCTCGACCATGCGGCCCTCTGGGTGATTCGCGGTCTTCTGGGCATGGGGCTGCTTGTCCTCGTTTCTGTCCTCTGTATAGCCAAGGAGAAGGTCAGCCTGCTCCTGTTGAGTTTTGCATTCATTCTTCTCGCTTTTGCCAGTTTGCTAACGACGGCCCCCACGCCGAGGTATCTCTACAGCGCCCTTCCTTTTCTCTCCATTTTGATTGCTTATTGGGTTATGAAAGGATCCAGAAAGAAGGCTTTATTGGCAGGAGTTGTAATGATAGGTTTTCTTCATGTGATCAGTTTTTATCATTCAGGGTCCGTAAGGAAATATGAGCACGTCTCGGACAACGTCGAAACGTTTATGTCTGAAATCCGCATGGAATGCAGGGATTGGAATAACGTCAGCCACGTTGCAATTTTCAATCATCCCCACCCCGGCGAGCCGCCGTGGCGCTGGGCTTACGCCCAGCAGCTTTTCAATCTCTTCCTGCCGCACGAGGATGTGGAGGTTCAACTGGACTGCAGGAGTGAAGAGACCGATCAGTCTTACGTCTTTGTTCAGGGAGAGCTTTTGAAGACGCATCCCTCTGAGGGATCCGAGGTGCAAGCAATCCGGGAGTGAGCCGTCTCATCCCGGCCACAGCCAGGCGATTAAGCCTGGGGCTGTGAGGCTGCTGCTCAGGCATGACCGGGGAGCATGGGTCTTGGATTGGTTCCGGTCTTGTTGGTGTTTGATTGATCTTCCTTTTCCACACTTTCACAGCAAGCCCTTTGCAAATCCGTGGCTCTTCGTGAAATCCGTGGCCTCGCCATGGGCCACACCCCCGCCATCCCCCCTCTTTCCCCTTTACCGGAAGGGTTTTTGAGCGCAGGTTTGGGATGCCCTCCGGATCAGAGAATTGTTCTTCCAGGGCGGGCAAAGCGGCCCGC
>CAYFUR010000044.1:0-30592 GCA_964346275.1 uncultured Candidatus Sumerlaeota bacterium | reverse complement strand
CTTCGAAGGCAACTCCTTCGCCCAGAAGCTCAAAGGCGAACTCAGCGAAATCGAGTAGTAACCTTCACTCACCCCGCTATTCAGACGCCCCCCCGGCAGGCAAATTCCTGCCGGGGGATATTGACTTATTTGGTAAGCTATTCGTAGATAAAGTTAAAGACGATCGCGTTTCTCAGCGATTTGTATTCAGAATCGAAGGGACAATTCAGAAAGACATTATCGGTATATTTGCTGGCCATGGCTTAATGGGTTTTCGCACCGGCTTTCTTCTTCGACTTCACCATTCGGGGCGTCAAGCGGCTCATCGAACTGCCGTCTCTTCCCGTCGCAATTGACAGGGGCGCTCCCCTTCTGCATAGGCTCTGCCTTCCGCGGCCGCCCCGCGTAAAAATGTCCTCTCCGGGAGACAGCTTTTGAAAAGCCTGACGATCCACCAGCTCGACAACGGCATGAAAATCCTCCTCGATCCCGTGCCCGATGCGCGGTCGACATCGCTGAGCCTGTGGATGGCCCAGGGGAGCCGCCACGAGCTGGAAGGGGAAAACGGCCTCACGCATTTCGGAGAACACCTTCTCTTCAAGGGGACGGCCAATTACTCGTGGAAAGAACTCGCCGCCGCGATGAACAACCTGGGCGGCCAGTTTAACGCCTGCACGAGCACGGACTGGGTGAAGCTCTACGGCCGCGTGGTGAGCCGCGACCTCCCGGAAGCGCTTTCCCTCATCGCAGAGATGTTTCTCCGCTCGGAATTCCCGGAGAACGAGGTGGACCGCGAACGCGATGTGATCCTCGAAGAAATCGCAATGTATGACGATACCCCCGAGGACCAGTGCTTCGAGCAATTTACCCAGGCGCTCCTTCTCCCCCACCCGATCGGCCGCCCGGTCCTGGGAACCGAGGACCTGGTGGAAGGTTATTCGCGCGATGAGTTGCTCGATTACTGGCAGCGCTCCCTGGCCCCCGCCGACATGGTTCTCTCCATCGCTGGCGCTATCGACCGGGACGAGGCGCTGCGCCTCGCAGAGCGGGAGTTTTCCCACCTGAGCGGCGAAGCTCCGCGCCGGAACGGGCTGGATCCCGCCGAAGGGCAGCACAATCGCAGCCTCATTGATCGGGACCTGGAGCAGGTGAATTTCTGCTTCGGCGTCACGGGGCCCAAGCGATGCCAGGAGGAGCGCTTTGCCTGGATGATTTACGATACAATTCTCGGCGGTGGAATGGGCTCGCGGCTTTTCGACGAGGTTCGCGAAAAGCGCGGACTCGCCTATTCCGTGGGCAGCTCCGTGGCCGCCCTCGACGAAGCGGGCTACCTCGCCATATCGGGAAGCACGCGCGCGGAATATGCCGTCGAGGCGATGTCGATCTGTCTGGACGAAATTCGGAACATGGCGGATCAGGGGCCGGCGGAGGAAGAGTTGCGCACGGCGAAGGCTCAGCTCGAACGCGCCCATGTTCTCGCCATGGAATCCATCGGCGTCCGCGCCGCGGTCAACGGCGACCGGGAACTGTATGGCATGGATCATCTTTCCACCGAAGAATTCATCGAGCGCCTTCGCGCCGTGAGCCACAAGGACGTGCAAGCGATTGGCCGCGAGGTGATTGGCTTCGGGCTGCCGGCGGCCTGCCTGGTGGGCCCGCTGGGGCGGACAAATGGCCTCGATGCGATTTTCACCCCTCCCGTGTCCGCCTGAAGGCCTTTGATTCCGAAAGTTATTTCCTTGTAAAAACTTCACGTCATGAAAGCACTGGCTTCGGTAGGAATGGCCACAATGCCGTTCCGGACACTTTCTACCGGAGACAGTGAAGATGACCAGTTACAAGAAAACTCCCCTCTCTCGCCTGCGGGCCACAGCCGCGGGCATTCTGGCGGCCGCCCTGGCCACGCCCGCCTTGTCCGCGGTCGAGGACTTGCGCATCACCGAAATCGACCTTTCCACGGGGACCGTGGAAGTCACGAATACCTCCCCGGATCCTGTGACCCTTTCGGCCAATATGCCCTTCTGCCACCGATTTGATTATTCCTCCTCCATCTCCGGTGGCACATCCTTCACCGGAGGCGAATCACAGACCTTTTCCGTCTCCGGCCTCAACGCCACGGAGGGCGACTTATGGCTTTATGACGAGGGAACGGGCAATTTCAATAATGGGAGTGCCATCATCTCGGGACTCCAGTACGGGTCCAATAATGGAGGATCGGGCTGGGGCCGCACCGGTCTGGCCTCGACGGTCAATAAATGGACATCCTCCAGTGACTTCGTCCCTCTTCCGGCCAGCGGTGAAACGCTCCAGCTCAATGCCCTCGAAACCAACGACCCGGCCAATTGGGTCAGCCAGGCAAGCACACTGAACAGCTTTTTCGGCACCGGCGAGGAAATCACCAATCCGCTGCCCGATATCGCAACCGGCTCGGTCACCATCGGCCTGCAAACCATTGCCACGGGCCTGACATCCCCTCTTGGAATGGCTCCTCTGAACGACGGAACAAACCGCAATCTTGTCTATGACCAGATCGGAGAAGTCTATCTCCTGGATAACGACACCCTTTCCGGTTCTCCCGTTCTCGACGTCAGCAGCCTCCTTGTCACCCTTGGCGCCTTTGGACCGGGGACTTTTGACGAACGCGGCCTTCTTGGAGTTGCCGTTCATCCCGATTTCGGCTCGGGCACGCTGAACTTCTATACCTACACATCCGAGCCGGTGAACGGCACGGCGGATTTCACCGTCACCACCCCCCTCCCGGGCGGGACCAACATGGACCACCAGGCCGTCATTCGCGAATGGACGGTGACCTCCGCGGATCCCTTCACCGTGGACAGCGGCAGCAGCCGGGAACTCCTGCGTATAGACGAGCCGAACTTCAACCACGACGGCGGCACCCTTCGCTTTGGCCCCGATGGAATGCTGTATATCGCTCTCGGCGATGGCGGATCGGCGGACGACCAGGGCGATGGCCACGATCCCGAGGGCAATGCCCAGAACCCCGAAAATATCTATGGAACGATCCTGCGCATAGACGTCGACGGAACAAACTCGACGAATGGCGAGTATGGCATTCCCGGCGACAATCCCTTCGTCGGCTCCAGCGGCCTGGACGAAATCTATGCCTGGGGACTCCGAAACCCCTTCTCTTTCAGCTTCGATTCCTCCACCGGCGACCTGTGGCTTGGCGACGTCGGCCAGAACGATGTCGAAGAAGTCCACCTCGCCGTTGCTGGGGGCAACCACGGATGGCGGCTCAAGGAAGGCTCCTTCTTCTTCGACCCGAATGGAACCAGCTCGGGTTTCGTGACAAGCGTGCCCACCGAACCGATCCCCTCAGGCCTCGTCGAGCCGGTTGCGGAATACGACCACGATGATGGCCTCTCCGTGATCGGTGGTTTTGTTTACCGGGGCTCCAATGTGCCGGACCTTCAGGGGCTCTACGTCACCGGCGACTTCGGCTTCAGCGCAACCAGCGGCCGCCTCTTCTACATGGATCCGGCAGCATCCACCCCAACGCTCCTCGAACTGCAACTCGCTTCGCCGCCTTTCGATCATGCCCTGAAGGGCTTCGGCCAGTCGGAAAACGACGAACTTTACGTCTTCGCTTCCCAAAGCACCACGCCAGACGGAAGCACCGGCAAGATCTTCAAGATCACTTCGGCAACCACATCGGTCGATAACTGGATGATCTGGTAAAGGCCCGAATCCTCGAAGCTCACCCCCCGAACCGGGCTCCGTGGCAGTTTCCCGGGCGTCACTCATCTCCAGCCTGCCACGGAGCCATTTTCTCTTGCGAACCTCACCCTGGCTCTCCTCGCGCCCATCATCCCCGTCCCTTCTTCCGGACTGCGGGGGCGAGGAGAGGGTCGATAACGGTCCGGCCTCAATGCCCGGCCTCAACGCCCCTATTGACAGCCCTTGCGTCTTCGCGCTTTCTTTGGCCGAGCTTAAATGGGTGAAAGCGTGGAAACCGTGTATCGTATCAGATTCTCCCTGATCGGAATGTTGCTGGTGGGCTTGGCCGTCGGCCTGTTGAGTTCATGCGTGCGCTCGAAGGTGGTTGTGACGAGCGAGCCGACGGAAGCGATGGTCACCATGAATGGCGTCAATCTCGGCACCACGCCGGTGGAGCAGCCTTTCACATGGTATTGGTATTACGACTTTATCGCCAAGAAGGAAGGCTACGAAACCGCGGGCACACGGGAGCGATTCCACGCGCCTCCCTGGCTCTGGCCCGGCTTCGACCTGCTCATGGAAATGATGCCCTTCTACGTCAAAGACACCAAGCGCGTCCACCTGGTGTTGGAAAAAGTAGACGAACGCCCCGACCCGAATTATGCTGAAGTGACAGAGCAATAAGCGCTCTTCCCCCCACCCCCCGATGGGAGATGCCCGTGGCCGCTGAAAAACGCTCAGGAACCGTTCGCCTTGTCCCCAAAGATGTCCAGCAGGGGATGCAGGAGGAATATGAGCTCAAGGGCGATCAAACCACGATCGGCCGTCATCCCAGCAATGACATTATTCTGGCCCTCGATTCCATTTCGCGCTTCCACGCCCGCATTGATCGCCGTGGCGACTACTATATCCTCCAGGACCTGAATTCCTCCAATGGAAGTATGGTCAATGGCGATCGCGTCACCCAGGTGGGAATCCACCATGGCGACCTGGTCACCTTTGGAAACGTGGAGTTCAAATTCGTCAACGAAGCGGACCGCGAAGAATCCGCGCTCCACAGCTATGAAGGAAAAGACATCGTCGATTTCGAGGACGACGCGGATCGCGCCCATCCATCCACCCAGTCTTTCGTTAAGGCGGAAGACGTCGCCGACAAGTCCTCGGTCATCTCCTCTGTCGCCGACAAGAAAATCGACAAGGCGACGCTTTATAAGCTCAACCAGAGGCTGTCTTCACTCTATCGCCTGTCCGAACTCATGCGGGAGTTGGATACCGAGCGCCAGGAATTCATCCTCCAGCGTGTTCTCGACGTCCTGTTTCTGGCTATCCCGGCGGCGGACCGTGGTGTGATCCTCACGCGATATCATCGCGAGTCGGAAGAGTTCGATGTGTCCGCCGTGAAGTATCGCGACGAGCCGATCGTGCCTCACAAAGTCCGCGTATCGCGCACGATCCTCAATCAGGTACTCGACCAGCGCATCGCCGTCTTGAGCCGCGATGCCCAGGTGGACGACCGATTCCAGGCCAGCGAATCGATCATCGTCGGCGAAATCCGCTCGACGATCTGCGCCCCGATGATCCTGAGCGATTCCGTCATTGGCGTCATCCATCTCGATTCCACACGAGAGACCAAGGCCTTCGAGCAGGACGACCTGGAATTCGCCATGATCGTCGCGACAGAAATCGGCGTGGCCCTGTCCAACGCGCGGATGCAGCGCGAAGCCGCCCACCGCGAACGCCTCGCCGCTGTTGGCGAAACGGTCAGCGGGATCAGCCACAACGTAAAAAACATCCTCCTGCTATCCCAGGGCGGAGCGGAGCTCCTCACACGCGCCCTCAATAAAGACGATGTGGAAAGTGCCAAGGAGGCGTGGCAGGTTGTCTCTCGCGGAATCGATAAGATCGGAAAGCTCGTGCGCGAGATGCTCGACTACAGCAGCCACCGGGACCCCGAACTCACCGAAGTCGATATCAACGAGATGATCTGCACCATCGCGGAAGAAATCGAAGACCAGCTCGTTGCGAAAGGCGTGACCCTCGAACTGGACCTCGAAGAGACCCTCGAGCCGCGCATGCTCGACGAAGATGGCCTCCAGCGAACCCTCATGAACCTGATCGTCAATGGCATGGAGGCGATCACACATCAGGAAGGGGAAATCCTCGTCAGCTCGTCCCGGCGCGATGACGACGGATTGGTCATCACCGTGCGCGATAACGGAACGGGGATTCCCGAAGAGAAGCGGGAAAGAATCTTCTATCCTTTCTTCACCACAAAGGGTTCCTCGGGCACGGGCCTGGGGCTTCCCATGTGCAAGAAATGCATCGAGGAAATGGGAGGAACCATTGAGGTTCATTCCGAAGAAAACGTCGGGACAACCTTTGTCATCGAAATTCCTCCCCAAAAACCCGCCGAGGAAGAGTAAAGGCGGCAGTCAATTCATGCGTTCCACAACCTTGCGAAACCGTTCCGGCCGCCCGTTTCTGCTCCTTGCGGCATTGGCCTTTTTCATCCTTGCGGCGCCATTCGCGGCTTTCGCCCAGTTTTTTCCGTTCTACTCGGAATACGAGTCGATCCGTGACGAATCGCACAAGGAAACCTGGGCCCCCTGGCCGTTCTACGAGAACACGCGCACCTCCACGACTCTCAACGTCGGCGTCCATCCCCTCTTCAACTATCACAACGACACCTCAACCCGAAACAAGGATATCGATGTCCTCTGGCCGATCTTCAACTACCGCTACCGGCCCGAGCGCGTTGGATCGGAGAATTACAGGCGCGCTTTTCTCTTTCCCATTTACTATGATCGCAAGGAAACCCGCTTTGGAAGGGAAGTCTCCGACCGGTTTTTGCTTCCGCTCTGGTTCGAGGGATCCCAGGGCGAAGGCCATCGCTATAAAATCCTCTTCCCCTTTTTCTGGTATGCCTGGAACGCGCGGGTTCCCCTGCCGCTCTTTCCCCAGCGCGAGATGACCTTTGGCGCGCTTTTCCCCCTGGCCGGAGATTTTCGCGGTTATTTCAATCGCGACCGCATCGCTTTTTTTCTGTGGCCGCTTTTTGTGTATAGCTCCGACGACAAAGGGGATGATTACAACGAGATCTTTTCCTTCCTCTGGCCGATTTTCGGGCTCTACAAAGGCCCAGAGGTTTCCGGCTTCCGCATCTGGCCACTGTTTGCGCGGGTGAAAAAAGAGGACGAATTCCTTCGGTCCTACTGGCTCTGGCCCCTCGGGCATTACCGGAAAGGAAGAATCTCGAAAACGAATCCGGAACAGGAAGACGTGACCCTGTTCATTCCTTTTTATGCCGATTTCAACCGTCCCAATATCGATTTCGATATGGTCTTTCCCTTCTATGGCCGGCTGGAGGTGGGCGATCGCGTTTCACAGGGCTATGCCCTGGCCATTTACAACGTCGATATCAATACACGAACAGGCATCCGCGAGGATCGCTACCTCTGGTTTCTCATTCGGCGCAAAACACGGCTCGAAAACTTCAACCCACCCAGCGAAGAAGCTCGCCAGCAGGGCTCCGTCGGCGGCGGGGTTTTCCCGTTCTATACACGGACCCACAGCCCGACCCGCGTCAACAAATCCATTCTCTGGCCCTTTCATACATACCGTTATAGCAAGTATAACGAGTATACATTCACACGAAGCTATATCATCCCTTTCATGTCGACCCAGCTGCGTGTCCTCAACACCGGTGAAGAAGTCTGGACGCGCTTCTATTTCCCCTTTTTCCGCCAGACCAAGAACCTGGAAGACATGAAAGAAAGCAATGCGCTGCACCTGTTCTTCTATACATCGGCGGCACCCATGGACCGCAGCTATGCGCCACTCTGGACGTTTTGGGAAAAGGAAGAAGATCTGGAGACCGGTGCCAAGACGATCCGGTGGTTCAAAAACGCCTGGATCTACGAACGCAAGGCAGACGGTACAAAACGCAAAACGATGGACCTGTTCTTTTTCGACAGCGAAAGCGTTCAGGAACCCGGAGAGCCGAAGGAAAGCCACTGGCGCCTGCTCTGGGGCCTGATTGGCCGTCACCAGGAACCGGATCTGAAAACGGAATTGTTCGGCCTTAAGTTTTAGCGCGCCGCGTCCGAATCGCGGTGTGCGCCTCTCTCAATAGGCGCATCGCTACGCGATCGAGAGAAAACCGCTGGACGCGCTCCAGGCCCATCCGCACGCGCTCCTCCACATCCGCCCCGCGGGCCGCAGTCCTCTGGATCGCATCCCGCCACGCCACCGCATCACGAGGATTCACATAGAGCGCCGCTTCGCCGGCAACTTCCTGGAAGACGCGTATATCCGACAGAATCAGCGGAGTCCCCGTTGCCATCGCCTCGATAACGGGGAGGCCGAATCCTTCGCCCAGGGATGGCAGAGCCAACATGGCCGCGCGGCGCAATTCGTCGGCGGTATGGGGCTGGTCAGACGCGTCGGCGACCTCCCAGTTCCGCCCGCCATCAATACTCCGCCAGGCCGCCAGCCGTTCCTCGCCGGCGTTTTCCACACCGACAAAGCGCAACCGCAGGCGGTTTTGATTCTTGAGCGCCTCGATCAAGATCTCGTGGTTTTTCCGGGGCTCGGCGCTGGCCAGGCAAAGGATTTCCGGCCCTCGCGTATCCAGCCCGGCGGGGCGGAACATCTGGAGATCCACGCCGTGGGGAACGACGCCGGACCGTTTTGCCGGAATATCCAGGCGGCGGGCCAGGCAATTGCGCGCATCCTCTGTCCCGTGGATGAGCCGGTCCGCCGATCGCGCGGACAGGCGAACCATCGTTTTCATGTAAAGGCGGAACTTTGGCGGGTAAGACCCCGCCTGGGACCAGAGCAGATCGTCGTGAATCATCGTGAGCCGGGCGGCCCTGGACTTCCAAAATGGACCGATATACGCTGGCGAATAGACAACGTCTGCCTCCGTGCGATCAATCAGGCGGGGCAGCACAGCCTGCTGCCAGTAATCGCCCGATGGATGGAGGGTCGGATCGGCCGGGGTATCGATGAAATGGATATGGTGGAAGCAATCCCAGAGGCGCCTGAAGTCGGGATCCGCCAGGGCGGGCGCCAGCCGCACGGCGCTGATACGCCAGCGCCGGCCTCGCCCCGAAGCAAGTAACCGCTCGAGCCCCAGGAGGTGCCGGTAAGCGGCGATTCCGACTCCGGTGGCCCGGAGCCTGAGACAGCGAATATCAAACAGAAGATGAAGAGAACGAGGAGACAAGGCGTTGGCCGGTAAAGGAAGTCGCGCTCAGGTTAAAATGCCTTCCTCGCTGATGAACAGATCGCGTATTTCTTCGGGGCTATCAGCCTCGAGAATCTTCTTCTGCACGGCCGGCTGCTTGAGCCGGGTAACGAGCCGCGCCAGCACTTTCAGGAAATCCGCTGACTGGCTGCTGTTACATCCGATCATCACCACAATGTGCGTGGGCTGGCTGTCCAGCGATTCGAAATCGATCCCCTCCTTGCTCCGCCCGATAGCCGACACAAAGTTTTTGATCGAGGGAATCTTCACGTGAGGAATCGCCATGCCGGCCCCCACACCGGTGGAGACCGCCTCCTCGCGCTCGAAGATCTTCCGCCGCAACTCCTCTTTATCGGTCACCATGGGAGAACTCGCCAGAAGGTCGACCAATTCGTTCAACACATCTTCCTTCCTGGTCGATTTCAGATCCGTTATCCGATCCAGGCTGATCAGTGACTTGGGATCAATGGGCATATGTTTCATCTCCCGATAGAAAAAACCAGAGTTCGAGTCGCTCCGGAACCGCCGACAGGTTTTCCAAGATGAGAGGTGCGCAGGTCAAGGAAGGCCTCCCGAAAAAACTTTCCCGGGGGCCGCGCCCCTCGATTCAACCTGCGACCGCTCCCTGCCACGCAGCACGGAGTTTATCTCCAAACCGCAGCCTGGACCGCCCCTCGTAAACTGAAAAGGGATCCTTCTCGATCCGCTGGAGAATCAGCTCTTGCAGGCCGAGGTACCCCTCCATCCATCTGCGCGAACCATGGTCCGGAAGCTTTTCCAGCAAGAGCACCCCTTCGTCCAGGTCCTGGCGCACACGTTCGACGAAATACCCGATCAGACGCCTGATTTCCTCGCTCTCGCGGCGTTCCACGAGATCGGCTTCGCTGACTTGGAATTCAGCCAGGACAAGTTCTGGAAGAAACAGGCGCCCGCGAGACAGATCCTCGTCCAGGTCACAGAGAATCCTTGTCAGCTCCCAGGAACGGCCGAGCACGGGAGCGTAATTCCGGGCGGACGCTTCGTCGATTCCAAGCAGACGTGCCGTCAGAATTGCCGGAGCGCCGGAGCGAGTGCGGCAGATCTGATCAAGCTGGCTCCAATCGCGATAACGCTGGCGAAACAACGCGAGTCCGGCTCCGTCGAGGATCTCCAGGAAAAGAGACCGGGGAAGATCGGCCTCGCGAATCGTCCGCTGCAACCCCTGAAAGTTCTGATCGTTGACCGGCGAGGCGCTGAAAAGTTCATTCAGCCACCCGCTGAAATGGAGAAGTTCGGATTGAACGGTGCGCCCACCTTGTTCCCAACCGGCGCGCATGACGTTGTCCACGTGGATGAGAAAAGCGTAGAGGGCCAGGATGCGGACCCGCCGCTCCCGCGGAAGACGAAACGTGGACAAATAGAATGCCGGACGCTGGCGCCGGCAATAGGCAGAGGGCGCTCTCCATTCCGGTTCCCAGATCATCCGCGGCTCACTCTCCTGCAAATTCGGACCTGATGACGGAAAAGCGGCCCGATGCGTTCGGGCCGCCTTCCGGTGAAGCACCTTGGGAGGACGGAGGAAGACTTACTTGACTGCGGCGACGCGCCGGGACACTTCTTCCCAGTTCACGACGTTCCAGAATGCCTTCACATACTCCGGGCGGCGGTTCTGATACTTCAGATAGTAGGCGTGCTCCCAGACGTCCAGACCAAGCACCGGGGTGTGCCCTTCCATCAGCGGGCTGTCCTGGTTGGGAGTGGAGGTGACGACGAGCTTTCCGTCCTTGGAAACAAGAAGCCAGGCCCAACCACTGCCGAAGCGGCCTTTCGCGGCCGTTTCGAAATCTTCCTTGAACTTCTCGAAACCGCCGAGTTCCGCGTCAATCTGGGCTTTCAAGCCTGTTGAGGGTTCTCCGCCGCCATTGGGCGAAAGAATCGTCCAGAAGAGACTGTGATTGGAATGGCCACCGCCGTGATTGCGCACAGCGGTTCGGATGCTCTCAGGCACTTTGTCGATACTTTTCAGCAGGTCATCGATAGCCATCTGCTCGAACTCGGAGCCTTTGATCGCATCGTTTACCTTGTTAATGTAGGCCTGATGGTGCTTGGTGTGGTGAATCTCCATGGTCTGAGCATCAATGTGAGGCTCTAATGCATCGTAAGCATACGGGAGTTCGGGAAGCGTGTAAGCCATAAATCGATCTCCATTTCGAGTGTGGTATAGGCAAGTCCAAGGGGTGGAAATGGGGTGATATGCCTCATTTCCCTCAAACTAACGCTGTCTCAAAGAGAAAGGGCAAAAGACGGACCGCACCGTTCCCAGACATGAGAAAAGCAAGGGCGTGCTTATTCTCCGGCAGACGGAGAATTCAGTTTCCGGAATTCGCCTCAGTGGCTCGGTCGATCACTTCCAGGAGATCGGGAATCTTAAAGGGCTTTGTAACATAGTCGAACGCCCCCTTGTGAACGAGGCGGAGATACTGCTCCAACTCCGCGTAACCACTGATGACGATGATCTTGAGGTCGGGATAGAGGCGTTTGACTTCGGGAACCAGTTGCTCGCCATCTTTATTGGGCATGCGGACGTCGGAAATGAGGACATCAAACCGGCTGTCTTGCGCCAGCTTGTCCAGCGCTTCCGAGCCATCGCAGGCCGTTTCCACCTCGAAACCTTCGTGGGAGAGCGTCTTCTTGAGCAGGGCGCGCATTTCGCCATCGTCTTCAGCTACGAGCAGTCGGTAAGGGTTTTCCATCGGCATATTCCAGAAGGGTGCAGGTCAATTCATTGATTCGAAGCACCGCCGGACGGGCAACAGGAATCGACGACCACCCGTTGACAAAGAGCCCCGGGAAGTGCAAACCCTAATCTTCCGTTTGCGCGGATTTTGCAGATGCGTTCACCTCCGCGCATTCTCGCGGCGAATCCACTCAGCAGGACACGGCATGACCAACATGGAAATGGCCCAGCCAGAAGAAATCCCGCGCGAGGAGCTGCGTGAACCTGTGCGCCCCCTGGAGATCGGGCCCTACCGGTTTGATCCTCCCGTGCTCCCCGCGCCGATGTGCGGCATCAGCGATCGGCCCTGGCGCATCCTGGCGCGCGAGCAAGGATGCCCGCTCGTCTATACTCAAATGGTCAGCTGTGAAGCCATGATGAGGAGTGGCCAGGAAAAATCCTGGAAGATCCTTGATATGTTCCTCGAGCCGGCACCGGTTTGCGCCCAGGTCTTCGGCGCTGATCCCGATCATCTGGCGGAGACGGCGAGAATGCTCCAGGATGCCGGAGCCACGATCGTCGACCTGAACATGGGTTGTCCGGTCAACAAAGTCGTCAAAAGCAATGGCGGAAGCGCCCTGATGACCCAGCCGGATCTCTATCGGGAGGTTTTTCGCCGCATGCGCGCCGCGCTGAAGATTCCCTTCACCGTGAAGTTCCGCGCCGGGTGGGAAAAATGGGGCGGCGAGGCTTTCGATGTCGCCAGGGCCGCGGAAGAAGAAGGTCTGGACGCCATTGCCATTCATTGCCGGACACGCAAACAGGCCTATGAGGGAAAAGCGAATTGGACGATTCTTCAGGAATTAAGGGATTTCATCAAGCTGCCCATCATCGGCAACGGCGACATACGGTCGGCCAACGACGCTGTCCGCATGGTGCGCGATTTCGGAACCGACGGGATCATGATCGGCCGCGGCTGCATGGGAAATCCCTGGATTTTCCGCGACATCATCGCGCGGTTTCGTGGCGAGCCGGACCCTCCCCCGCCAACCGCCGACGAGAAACTCGACATGGTCCTGCGCCACGCCGAAATGATGGTCATGCGCAAGGGGGAGGATTTAGGCCTGCGCGAATTTCGAAAGCATGTCGTGCAATACATGAAGGGCTTTCCCCACGCCCGTGAGTTAAAGACTGCACTCATGCAGTGCCTGACCCTGGAAGATTATCGCGCAACCATCGAACGCGGCCGCGAACAGATCCATGAACATTTTGCCCGCAAAGCGGAGGAGGAGAGCGAAGCGGCAGCGCCCGCCGGCTAACGGTCACGATCGAGAACGAGGATCTTTTCGCGCCGTCTCCACAATGAGGCGGCGCACTTTCTTGTACTGTTTGTCGCGGTCGAGATGGATCCGGGCAAAGTCCTGCGCGGCATCAGCCTGTTCCGCGGCTCTCTCCGGGTTCTCGAGAGCTTCGAATAGCTGTCGGCGAAGTGCTTCGACTCCACGGCCGCGATAGAGAAATCCCCGCCCCTCGCCAATCTGCCACGGAATCTCTCCCACCGCGCGGGCGATCACGGGCGTCCCGGTCATCATCGCCTCCGAGATATGGAGGGGCAGGGCCTCGGCGTAGCTCGGAAAAACCAGAAAGTCCGCGGCGGCAATCAACTCGTGAATATCCTTCCGCGGGCCAAGCAACTGGACACCCTCGGGGGGCTTGCTTTCGAGGCTTCGCAGAGTGGGATGCTTCTCCGCCTTTGGAATGGAGCCCGCAAAGACCAGCTTCGCCTGGGGATTCTTCTCCCGCACCTCGGGCCACGCTTCGAGCAATTCCGGGGCGCCCTTGGACTGGGTGATCCGCCCGGGAAAAAGAAAGAGGATCTCGTCTTCTGTATAGTCAAGGCTGGCCCGGATATCATCGCGCCGTCTGCGCAATTCCGACAACGAGCGAGACACGCCTTTCGGGACAATTTCCCAACGTTTGCCAGCCGGGGCAGGTTCGAAAAACCGCTGGGCAGCCTGGGTGGAAAAGAGAACGGCCTGGGGATGCCGCCTCACGGCCTGGCGGCGCTTTCGCCGCATTTGCCGACTGCTTGGCGCGCCGTGGATGTGGCTCAGGATTGGAATGTTTTCCTTCCGCGCGGCAATCATCGGGGCTACGTGCTTGCTTGAGTTGATATAGACAAGCTGGATCCGCTCGCGGCGAAACAGCCGCCGGTATTGCGAAACCACGTTGAAACGATTCATGACGAGAGGAAGAAGGACGGACAGGTTCTTCGAGGTGGAAAGCCGGGACAGGTCGTAAATCAGGCGGATCGGAACCCGGGCGTTCCAGAGTTTCTCCTCCAAATCGGAAGGACCGGGCAGGATAGCAACGATGCGGTGCGCGGGAAGTTTCGGCTGGAGCATGAAATCACGCAGCCAGAGAGAGGGCGCGACAGGCTTGGGATCGTAGAAGCAAAAAGCGACGCGGGGAAAGGAGGAGTCGATGTGCTTCCGCTGGTTCGCACTCATGCCGCCTCCACTTTGGATTCCTGGCGGGATTTCATCATCGCTTCCAAGCCTCCTGCTTTTCGAATCCTCATGCGCATAGAGGTCGCCAGAGCGAAAAGGATCGCGAAGGTATAGAATGTTTGAAGGCGCACGAATGCATCGGCAATAACGTTTGATATCAGAAAGAGCGCGAGAGACGCCGACACTGCGGCGAGAGCATTGCTGTGCCAGGAATCGGGGAAGAGGCGGCTGATGCGATAGAGCTTGCCGATCCAGAACGCCGATGCGGCAATCAGCGCGGCAAATATCATAAACCCTATGAAACCGAATTCCGTCATGATCTGCACATAGCCCAAGTCGACGTGGTGAGCCCGCCAATCGGTGTAATCCATGGAAACCAGCGTGTTGCTGGGGATGTATTCGCGCCAGCGTTCGCCGAAATGATCCAGCCCGATCCCAAACCAGAAATGTTCTTTCCAGATTTCCTGGGCGATGAGGAACTTGTCGCGGCGAATGGCCAGCGAATCATCCATCATCACATTGGTGGCTGTGCCCAAACGGTCTGCAATGATCCCAATTGCAAAAGGAGCAACCAGGATGCCCGCGAGAAATGTCCCAACCAGAAGCAGGCGCTTGTGCCGGTAGCGCACGAAGACCAGCAACACGAACAGGACAGCCGCCAGGATAAAAGGCGTTTGCCGGTTTTCCGTAATGAGAGAAACAAAAATCAGGCTGAGCGCCGCTCCCCCATGGAAAACCTTGGAAAGTCCTGATTTTGCCTCAATGAAAAAGACCACCGCGAAGGGCAGGATCCACATGGCCATGAAGGAATAGACGATGGAATCCTGCGCAAAACCATTGATGCGGGTCACTGTGCCTTGCAGGCCCGAATATGTCAGGTTTCTTCCCGAGAGAAACTCGATCAGGCCGGGCAATACCACAAGAGCCAGGCTGACAAAGAGAAACGCCTTCAGGAGGCGTTTTAACCATTCCTCGCGCCAGTAAAGCGCCACGAGCACGAAAAAAGGCACCAGGTAATAGATAGAATTCACGGGAATCGGCGAGTCGGGTCGGCGGGTCAGAAAAGTGACTGTGATATAATAAACATTGAACAAAAGAAAAATCACGAGGGGAGAGATCCAGGTGATCCGGGGACGATAACGCCAGAAATCGAACACCGCCGCGCCAAGAAGCAAGGCCGCGAAGGCGCGATTCAGGGAAACCGGAACACCGGGGAGCGCGACCTCGGAGCCCAGGTTGGTCGTATAGTAGAGCGGAAAGCAAACCGCCGTGCCGCCGTAAAACATCAGCAGCAGGCCGGCCATCCCTCCCGCGGCAAGAAAGCTGAGCCTGGTGTTTCTTTTGATCGCTTCGTATCCGCCCCACAGGAAAACCGCCAGTAAACCGAGCAACAGAACGTATAGCTCCGCAAGCGGCGGAAAATACTTCTCGCGCAGCCGGGCCAAGCGTTCCGTCATGAGGCTGCGTCCTCCCCGGGGGAAATGTGAACCGCAACAGATGGATGCTTTTCCGCTCCGCGCCTGGCAACTTGCCACAAGGGCTCGGGGCCAGAGATGTTCAGGACGCCGATCTCCCGTGCAAAAAGCATCCGTTCCAGCGCCTGGCTCAAAACATTATGCCCTTTCCGGGGCACTTCGAAAATCCGGAACCAGCGATTCTTCGAATCCTGGGGAAAACCAAAGCGGATGACTTCGCGGCCTTGTCTATACTCCGTCCAGGCGCCGCCCAGTTGAGGCTCCAGCCAGACAACCAGGTCTTCTTCGGGCAGGCTCGCCAAGGCCTCTTCTCCCGGCGGACCGGCGAAGAGATGCAGGGCGCTTTTGCTCATGGTTGATCGCCCTCCCCGGGAAGCTGGCTGCGTAATTCCTGGACGATCAGGGCCGACAAGCGCCGGGAATAAGGTGTCTCGCCCTCCCCATCAATGGCCGGGATCAACTCGCGAAGCTCTTCCCATTGTTCCAATTCAGCGTAAGCGCGGGCGAGCGCAACCCGGCCGCGAAGATCCATTGCCAGGCCAGGCACTGTGGCGTCCCGCCGCTTTTCAAGCCAATAGACCGCCTCTTCCGGCTGACGGAAAACGCGCAGGGCGATCAGGCCGGCAATTTGATAATGGCGCGGAGCCTCTTCGCCAAGGGACTCCAACTGCGCTCGAATCAGGTCCGCCTCCTCGTCTTCATCGGTCGCTTCCAGCGCATAGAGACGAAGCGCCAGCACTTCACTTGGCTCGACCGATTGATACTGGTCCGCCGCCTGCAGCAGGCGCAGAGCCGACTCGTATTGGCCCGCCTCGATATACGCCGTGGCGAGCACCATATTGGCCCCCTCGCGCAGAGGCCGGTTCTTGCTGTTGGCAGTCCTTTGCTCCAGCAGCGAAGTAGCAATTTCCACCGCCATCTCGACATTTCCGGCGGAAACGGCGGAAGCGGCCAGAACCTGCCGATAAACCGGGTCCTCCGGAACGGCTTCGGCGATCAACTTCATCTTGTCGAAAGCATCCTGATCCATGCCCAGGGCTCGCGCATCCAGGACGCGCTGGAAAACTTGCTCATTAAAAAACACCGGATGGAAATGGTGAAGAAGCCCCAGGTAATAAACGATTTCCGAATAATTCTCCCGGAAGCCGGACTCCAGAATCTCGATATACGCCTTCAAGGCGAATGGATCGCCCGGATTCATTGTAACAGCTCGCTGAAGATCAGCCACCGCCGAGGCACGGTATTCTTCGCTTTCCTCTCCGGATGTATATCGGGAAAGAAGCGAATAGATTGTATAGCGCAGTTGATAGATTTTGTGAAAATGCTCTTCTGAAAGAGACATGTTCACGTCGTTAATGGCAGCGAGGGAGACCTGCCGGGCGAGTCCCCGGACTTGCGCGGCCTGGCTTGCCCGCTCCTGCGGTGCCCCTTCATTGCTCTGGTTCTCCGCGGCCAGTTCAAAAAGTGATTCCGACTGGAGATAGTTCTCACGCGCTGTGTAATATCGCGCCTGGCCCATGAGCCGGTTCGCCGGCCCGCTGATCCAGAAAATGCGCTTGGCCCATTTGATATCGTGGTAGCCCTCGTAGAGCAACGGCGTTTGATCGGGGCGTTGAGCGAATGCCCTCAGCATTGCCTCGCCCCTCGAAAGCAGCGTGGCCGTGGACTGGAAACGAATGATGGAGTTGACCGAGAGTGCGCAAACCCCCGCTAGAAGCACCGCAAGGATCAAGGCCCCGGCGGCTAACAGCGCGAAACGCTTCTTCGGCCCTCCCGCCGCCGTTCTGGAGACGGACTCTTGCGATGGCATATCTTCGTCCTCGTCTTCCCGGGGCGGCAGCATCGGATAGATCCAGATGCGTTCTCCCGCACCCCAGATCGCCAGGAGAAGCACAAGAACAAGAGCGATCGGCGGCACCCTCAGCGGGAAATCGACGGTACAATGGAGCAAAAGGCCAAGAATGCTGACAAACACCCCTGCCTGGATCGCGATGTGATGAGGCATCAGGGTGCGCTGCATCACGCGCAGCCCGTTTTTCAGATAAAAGATCAGGGCAAGCAGCCCAAGGCCAAGCCCGGCCAGGCCCGTTTCCACAAGGAGCTGAAGGTATTCGTTATGGGCGCGCTGAGTCCGAAGCGGTGTCGGCGCCAGGGCCGATCGCGGGTTATCCTGGAAATACTGGCCCTGGGCCTCTGGATAGACATACTGAAACGTGCCGAAACCATGGCCAAGGAACGGCGATTCGGGAATCAGATTGGCGCTGGAGACGGCAAGAATCCGCAAACGTGTTTCCGTCATAAGACGCTCGGGGCGGAATTCGGAAACGCGCTCTGCGAGGGAAACGTCCTGTCTATACAGCGGGTTAAAACGTGTTGGAACAAGCTGGGTCAGCACCAGGAAAAGCAGCGCCACCGGAAGCCAGATATAAATCCGCGTACCCGGCCGCAGGCAGGACCGCCGCCAGAGCAGAAAGATCAGGACGCCGGCCATAAGAACAGCGAGGGGAATGATCGCCCGGCTTTGCGTCAGAAGCAGGGCCAGGGAACTCACCAGAATGATAATCGTAAGCAGCACCCCCACGAGGCGGCTGCGGGGGGGCGTGTCGGCGATGAGCCAGGTCAAGCTGATCAGCAAGGGCGCCAGGAGAAAACTGGCCACGCCGGTATTGTGGCCAATGAAGGCTCCCAGGCGATTGCGCACGTTATCCTCGCCAAAGCGAACCCAGATCTCCATCAGCGGTTCGAATTCGACCTTCTGAAGGATGACGATCAATCCATTGAACAGGCCAACGCCGAGGAGAAGCGCGAAGATTTTGAACACAAAACGCCGCCGCCGGATCAGGTCTTCGGCGACCAGTAAGAAAAAGAGGGCAAAAACCACCTGGAGCCAGGCAGTCATGGAGTAGAAGAATCCCCCGCCGCCAAGACGCTCGCCGATCCAGGCCCCGACCGACGACTGCTTTGTTCCCCCAGCGACGGATCCGGAGAGCTGAGCCGCTTCGAGAGGAATCTCTGGCGGCCAAAACAGGATAGACGCCAGCGCATAGACGAGAAACGCCGTGAGAAAGAAAAGGGGAATCAGGCGAATGAGCCGCCCGCCCGTGGAAATCTGCGGCAGGCGATCGCGATAAACGGAACGCCGCGTGATGCCCTCGAAAACCTTCATCGCCACATAGCCCGCGAACATCACAATTCCCAGAAGGAACCAGGCGGAAAACTTCATCTCGAGCGTCGGCATCAACCCGCCGAGAAAGGGCTGGATTTCATTAGCGAAAAGCCGGCTGGATTCGTCCACTCCAAACGAGGCGAGAAACTCCTGCAATCGGCCCAATTGGCCAGAGGAAAGCGAGAGGTGGTACATCAGCGGGACGGCGATAATCGTCGACAGCAGGCTCAATTCAGCCAGCTTGCGCAAAAGCAGGCCGAAAGTGTCCACTGAATCATGCTCCGCCTCGCCGGGAAGAAACTGGGCTTCCGCGCCGAGCCGCCCTCCCCGCGGTTGGCGGATTATTGTGCTGGCTGATGGTTTTTCCACGAATCAAGACCCTTTAACGCCCGCTGGATACAGCGCTTCAGCCTGGGAAGCGCCAGCCTTCCTGCCAATGAAAACTTCCCCTCTTGAATCACGGTTTGGTCATCCACTCTTCGCTCCGCTCGCGGAAAGCCTCTGTCGACCGGTCCGGCAAATCCTCCGGCAAATCCGGCCGCTGGTATTTGCTCTTCTTCATTTCCTTGCCCAGGTATTCGATAGCGGCGTCCAGTTGGGGATCGCGGCCGGCCGCTTCATCCTCCGGACGCCGCGGCACCCGAAACCCCTTATCCGGTTCGATCCCGTAATTCTCGATTCCGTACCCCTTCTCCAGGTCGATGAAGGAAAACTCCGGCACGGTAAGTTGCCCTCCATCCACAAACCGCGTCTGAAAGCGAATCCCGACAACGCCGCCCCAGGTTCGCTCGCCAATGAGCGGCCCCAGATCGAATTTCTGGAAACTGCGGGCGAAGATATCCCCGTCCGAACCCGCCCGGTCATTGATCAGGCAGGCCATGGGGCCCGTGAAAACCCGGGAAGGATAGGTGTCGGGATGCTCAAAGTTCCTCGAAACCATATAGGCGTAGAGCTTCTGGTTCAGGCGCCGGATGATTTTCTGGCTGACGTTTCCGCCGCCATTCCAGCGCACATCGATGATAAGCGCCTTCTTCTCGATTTGAGGAAAAAACTCGCGAAAGAATGCTTCCAGGCCATCGTCGCTCATGTTGGGAAGATAGACATAGCCGATTTTGCCATCCGATTGCGCCGCGGCGTATTCACGCCTGCTCGCCACCCACTCGTGGCGGCGCAGGGCCGTGTCCGCCTCAAGCAATTTGACCCGATAATCCTTTGCCGTTTCCCCTTCCGGATCTTCGGCAATGGTCAGCTCGACGTCCGCGCCCTTGCCTAGACCCCAGAAATGCGAGAGCGGGTCGACCCGTGTGGTCACCGGCTTGCCGTTCACCTCCAGGAGATAGGACCCTTCCTTCACCTCAGCCGTGCGCCGTGTGTTCAAGGGGCTTTCCAACCTTGGATCCCAGCGTTCTCCTCGATAGATTTTTTCCAGAACGATTTGATCGTGTTCTTCGTCCGTGGCGAAATCGACGCCCAGCACGCCCGTCGGAACGGTTTCTCCCGATGGAGCGTCGCCGTGGCCCCATATATACGTATGGCCATGGCCCAGTTCGCCGATGAAGTTTCCGATCAGATCGGTCAGCTCCTGGCGTATAGAAACCCGCTCAACCAGGGGGTGATAACGCCTGGCCACCGCGTCCCAGTCCACGTCCGCCATATTGGGAACATAGAAATAATCCCGGTTATAGCGATACGCTTCCCAGAATATCTGGTTCCATTCCTCGACGGGATCGACGGCCAACAGCGCGCGGTTGATTTCCGGAGCGGCATCCTTCTCCCCCGCCTTGTCGGCGGAAGCCTCGGCAATCTTCACCGCGTCGCCCACGCGATAGGCCAAGTGCTTGCGGTTTCGCGACATCGCATAGCTTTTCACGTCGGAGACGAAAGTCTTCTCCTCCGGCTTGTCCGCTGTATAGTCAAACACAGCAAGATCCGATTTCCCGTCATCGTAACGCCCATAGAACACGCGGCCCTTGGACGCCTGGAGCCCCCAAAGGTGGCCCGAGTCCACGGGGAACGGAATCTGGCGATATAAAATGTTATCGAATTCGATTTCCACGATGACGTCTTCTTCCTCCTCTGCCTCATCGCCATTCTCCGCGGCGAGGCTCTCTGTGGTCGGATCGTCGTCGCTGGCCGTTTCGGGGCTATCCTCTTTTCCTTCTTCCTCTTCATCCTCGTCCTTCTCCTCGTCATCTTCGTCATAGGGATCCGGTTTGAAGAACGGGTTGTCTGATTCATCGTTCAGAAGGATCGCATAGATTTTGTCCGGATCGGCCATGATGGTTTCATACTCGAAAGACGCCTCAACGCGGTTGAAGGAACGGGCCGACAGGAAGAAGAGATAGCCTCCCTCTGGGTCCCATGCCGGCGACCCGCTGTCGAACATACCGTCGGTCACCGGGCGGGTTTCTTTCGTTTCACTGTCGTAGATATATACGCGCCGGTAATCGTTCTTTTCCCGTTTCGAATAGGCCAGGAAGCGGCTGTCCGGCGACCATTCGTATTCGCGGATTTCCCAGACATTGCTGTGATCAACGCGGTGAAGCGTCGGGGTTGTCAGTCCCGTCCAATACAACGTCCCGGTCTGATCCGCATAGGCAACCTTGTCGCCATCCGGCGCGGCTTCGATATTGAAGAAAGGTTGTATATACCCCCGGCCGTCCTCCTCTGTCGAACCGATCTGCGCCGCCCCGCTACCCGTCCGCGCGTCGGCGCGGTAGAGTTCGTAATTCCCCGTTTCGTCCGAGAGATAAGCCACGTATTCTTCATCCTCTCCGGCAAAAACGGGCGTGCTCTCGCGCGTTCCGGGGGAATTGGAGAGGCTCCGCGCGCGGCCATACTTTGCGGGGACGTTGAACAACTCCCCCCGCGATGCGAAGAGCAGCTTCTTTCCATCATTGCTGACAGAGAAGTCACTCAGGAACTGCGACGGCCTGGAAAGGTGAGGGCGGATTCGTGGGCGGTCGCTCGGCAACTGGATCTCCACCAGGTGCGCCTCCTCCGTTCGCGCGTCATAGAGAAAGATATCCGCCCCTTTCTGGAAAACAATGCGGTATTCGCCATCTGTCTGCGGAAAGCGCACATCAAAATCGGTGAAGTCTGTATGCTGCTCGAGGTCTTTTCCCTCCCGGCTGACCGACCAGAGATTCATCCGGCCATCGCGCTCGCTGGTGAAATAGATGCGCCCGCCGGCAAAGAGAGGAGTCAGGTCGTTTCCAAAGTATTTCGTCACTTGGAGGAATTCGCCGGTTTCCAGATCCCCGAGCCAAATGTCATCCGCCAGCCCTCCGCCGTAACGCTTCCAGGTGCGCGTCTGCACCAGGTTGCGATTAAAGGCCACCGTGCGGCCGTCCGCCGCCATGACGGCAAAGCTTGAGGAACCGAGCGGAAGCAACTGGGGCACGCCCCCCTCGCGGGGCACGGTATAGGTTTCCCGGTCAGAGTGGGGATGAGAGCGGGCCGTGTGATGAAGGATTGCGGCGCCGTCGGGGGTCCATGAGGTGGGAACGTCGGCATAGGGATGCCACGTCAGGCGTTCCGGTGTTCCTCCCTTGCTGGGCATGACGTAGACATCATAGTTGCCATCGTATTCGGCGGCAAAGGCGATCCACTTACCATCCGGTGAAATGCGCGGATAAAGCTCCATGCCCGGGTCCCGGGTTAAGCGCCGGGCGGTTCCACCCTCTGGCGAAACGGACCAAAGGTCGCCTTCGGAGGAGAACACCAGCATCTCGCCGTAAATATCCGGGTGGTTATAATATCCGGCATGGAGCGCCTGGGCGCGAGGGGGTGTGGCCAGAAAAGCCGTGAAAAGGGCGCTCGCCAGGAGAAACAAAGCCGCGCCGGGCGTCCAGTTCATGAGAAGGACTCCGATTGGAAGATATCCGCCTTGTAAAAAGAAAAATGGCGAGTCCGTGGGAGGAAACACGGACTCGCCGAAGTTGGGAGGGGGGGGCCCGGAAACCGGGCCCCCGACTGTGCGGCGGGGCAACTTAAAGGCTGCTCAGGTTTACCGGCCGGGCAAACCACCGGCGCACGCTTACTCAGAAAAACTGAGGGATTGACCATGCGAGGCAGAAACAACGCCGCCAAGCCAGTCAGAGTGTTATATCCTTTGATTGCTCGCATCAATAGGGAATTTCCATGAGACGAAAAATATCTCCTCCGCTCGACGCCCCGTTTGTTGGATCATAGGCGCGCCGCTCCAGAATTGGGGCCAGGCGCTCCTTGGATCTCCCATTTTCCAGATCTGTCGAGCGGATGTCGTAGATCAAATTCGGTCCCGGCGAATAAAGGAGAATTTGCCGCTCCTGATCGCCGGAGCTTTTGAGGATCGCGTAGGCCGGAGGCACGAATTGCTCGGGCATGGCATAGGGATCCGTAATTTCCCTCCGGTCGATGTATGCCATGGGTGTTGTCAACGCCTCGACCTGGAAAGTTGCGACACCAAATGCCTTGGATTCGAAGAGGTTGTCTGTCCTGCGCCGGTAATCGATGAGCGGCGCCTCCGGCGGCAAAGCGCCCTCGTGATCCGAGGCGTATGATTTCAGGGCTTGCTCTAGAAGCGTAAAGGTGCGTTCGAGGCGCTCGGGCCGCTTCTCGAGCGTGGACACGATAAAGCCGGGGACCAGGAAATAACCAAACACTCCGGCCACGACACCGAGAAGCAGGATGCCCAGAATCACCCGGCGGCCACCAATGCTTCGCAATCGTTTTGGAGATTCATTCATTCGCTGCATCAATCCAGGGTTGCTTTGTCCCCTCGTTGCCGCAATAAGGCAAAGGCGCCGGGACAGAGCCAGTGAATCCGGCCCTTCCTCCGGCGACAACCCAATTGATTTCCAAGAGCAACACGCCACCTATGACTTCCACCGAAAACCTGCCCCCAATTGCCGGCCTCTGGAGCCGTTTCGAAGACGGGGCAGCCAGCGAAGTGGTCGAAAAACTTTCTCCCCTTCCACCAGAGGCACCCGTCGTTTACCATACCCTGAGGGGCCTGGCGCTCCTGGATACGGGCAAGCCCGCCGAATCCGCAGTGGAATTGAAACATGTCCTCACCCTCCAGCCGGAAAACCCCGTGGCCCAGCTCTTCCTGGTCCTGGCACTTTTTCAAAATGGCGAGGAGCGTGAGGCCGGCGAATTATTGACGAGCGATTCCCTCGTGCTTCACCCCCATCTGGGATTTCTCGAACACTTCATGCGGATCTTCTGGCCGTTGAGGTATACCACCTCGCTGGGAACCTGGAATGACGTCGCCGCCAGCCCAGTCATCGAGGATCCCTTCGATCGCCTGTTCACCGATTGGGAGAAGAGCCAGTCTGGCAATGGCGACCGGACGCAGCCTCATGCGCCCGGACGCCGCCTTGCTCAGAAATACTTTCAGCGCGGCATCAAGGCGTTCCACAAGGAGCGCCGTTCGGCAGCGCGATATGACTTCGCGCGGGCCTATCGCATCCATCCCGAGAATGAAACCTACGCAGCCCATTTTGCCTTCCTCGAGCTGCTCCACAACGGCGCCGAGGCAGCCCGCAAGGCCCTCGAACCTCTGCTCGGCCGCCATGTGGACGAATACCGCGAAACCCGCGATCCCGGCAGTCTTCCACTCCCCGATACCCTGGTATGCTATGCGTGGTCCCTTCACGACACGGGAAATCACCGCGAAGCCATCCGCGCCCTCAGCCTGGTCGAGCCGGAAGGGCCCGAAGACTTCGGCGCCTACTTTGTTTGCGCGTGCTGCTGGCTGATGATCGGGGACGGCGCGGCGTTCCGCCAGGCATTTGGCACGGCCATGGATCTGTATTTTATCGACACATGGGAGCAGCTGCTGCGGCCGTTTATTCGCAAGACGGGCGACTGGCTGATGGCGGGTGGCACCAAACTTCCCCGCGGGGAAGCCTGAACCGAACACGCTTGGGAAAAAACTTTCGCCCAGCAAGCCTTATCCCTTGCAACCGTGGGAGCCGCGTTGTTACTTCTGGCATCGTTGCGTGTGTTTTCCCCATGTACACTGGCATGTTGTATGCCTCTTTTCTCCGCGACATTGCTGTTTCCTTCCGGGAATAACCGTGTCTTGTGTCCCGGGCTTCTTCGCCGGGAGCTTTTTACTAAATAATCGAGTTCGCAGAATCGGAAAGACTTTTCATATGAGCCTGTTGCTTGGCAGAAAACGTAAGAAGAAAATCGTCGTGTTTCTTTGCACGGGAAATACCTGCCGCGGGCCCATGGCCCAAGGTTACATGAAGAAAGCCATGGAGGACCGCGGCATCAAGAATGTCGAGGTCCGCACCGCGGGCGTGATGACGATCCCCGGCCTGATCCCCACAGCGGAAGCGGCCCAGGTCATGAAAGCCGCCGACGTGGATGTCTCGGGCCATCGCAGTTCTCCCCTCACTCACGAACTGATCCGCAAAGCCGATCTCATTCTCGGCATGACCCCTTTCCACGTTCAATACGCCCTGCGAATGAGCGACGATGCGAAGGGGAAGACCTACCTGCTCAAGGAATATGCCGAGAGCGACGTGAAGAACTATCAGATCACCGATCCCATGGGAGCGACCCTGGAAGTCTATAAAAGAGTCTACCGCGAGATGAAACTCGCCATCGATAAGATGCTCGATAACAAAGACTTCTTTGTTGAAGAAAGCAACGTCGAGCCACCGAAGAAAAAGAGCGCCGGGAAAGCCTCATCGACGAAGAAAAGCCCGGCAGCCAAGGCGAAGAAGAAAAGCGGCGATTCATCCAAGTCCACGAAGAGCGCCTCCCCCAAGTCCTCCCCGAAGAGCAAAAGCACCACAGCGTCGAAATCCAAAGCGAGTTCTTCGAAAACCTCTCAGGCGACGAAAAAAGCCGTTCCCGCCAAAGGGAAGTCCAACGGCACTCCGAAGAAAAAAGCGGCTTCGAAAAAGAAGGAAACGGCTTCCTCCAAGTAAGATTCCCGATCGCCAGAATACAAGATCGCCCCGGCCTCGCAAGGCCGGGGCGTTTTTTCAATTCAACCCTCACGGGATCTTCGGAAGGGATTACACCACGTTGACGAGGCGCCCCGGCACCACGATCACTTTGCGCGGCTCGTTGCTCCCCAGCGCCTTCTGGATTTTCGGATTCTCCAGCGCAATGCGCTCGAGTTCCTCCTTCGACGCCTCCCTCGGCACCACCGCCTTGTCGCGCACCTTTCCCCGGAACTGGAGAACGATTTCCACTTCGTCCAGGCGCGTCAGTGCCTCCTCGAAGTCGGGATAATGCCCGCTGTCCCAGATGCTCTCCGGCTTGCCAAGGCACTCGCGCCAGACCTCCTCGGCGAAGTGCGGGGCGAACGGCGCCAGACAGAGAATGATCGTCTCGCGCAGAAAGTCGCTGGTCTTCTCTGCGCCCTTGGCCGCGTTGAACAACTCCATCACGGACGAGATCGCCGTGTTATAGTAAAGGTTGTCGATGTCGTCGTGCACCTTCTTGATCGTCTGGTGCGTCTTGACGCGGAGGTCTTTCGGCAAATCCCCGTCCGGGATCACGGGCTGCTTGCTTTCGAAATACCAGGCGTGGAGCCGGTTGAGAAAACGCCGCATGCCCACAATGTCGTCATCGCGGAAATCGCCTCCCTGCGTGTAGGGTCCGAGGAACATGAGGTAGAGGCGCAGCGTGTCCGCCCCCCACTGGTCGACATATTCGTCCGGATTCACCACGTTGCCCTTGGACTTGGACATCTTGGCGCCCTCTTTGATCAGCAGCCCGTGGGCGCGGAATTTCTTGAAGGGTTCGGCGGTGTCCTTCAGTTCCGGCGTTTCGGGCATATGAAGCGCCCCCGCCTTTTCCAGCGCCATGCAGATGAATCGTGTATACATGAGGTGGAGCACGGCGTGCTCGTTGCCGCCGATATAGAGATCCACGGGAAGCCATTTGCGGATCAGCGCTTCATCGTAGGGCTGGCTGTCATCGCGCGCCGAAACGTAACGCAGGAAATACCAGGCGGAATCCAGGAAATTATCCATCACGTCGGTTTCGCGGCGGTATGTCTTGCCGTCGATCTCGACGGTCATCCACTCCTCGTCCTTGGAAAGCGGGCCGCGGCCATCGCCCGGCGCCGTCATGTCGTCCATATCGGGAAGCACGACGGGAAGCTGGTCCTCCGGCACCGGGTGCGGATCGCCGTTTTCGTCATAGACGATGGGAACCGGCGGTCCCCAATAGCGCTGGCGGCTGATGCCCCAGTCGCGGAGCCGGTAGGTCGTCTTGAACGATCCCAGATCCTTTTTCTCCAGCCATTCGGTGATCTTTTTCTTCGCCTCGCCCACTTCCAGATCGTCGATGGAGACCTCGTCGTTGCGCGAATTGATCGCCTTGCCCGGCCCGGTCCAGCACATCTCGCCGCCAAGGATGGAAACGCGCAGGTCTTCCTTTGTGGGCTGATCCGTTTTGGGCTCCGTGGTTTCCATGAATTCCCGGAGGGCCTTTGGATCGGGATTCACCACGGGGCGGATCGGCAGATCGAATTTTTGGGCGAAAGCAAAGTCGCGCTCGTCATGCGCGGGCACGGCCATGATCGCGCCGGTGCCATAGCCCATCATCACGTAATCGGCGATAAAAACGGGAATCTCCTCGCCGTTGACCGGATTGAGAGCCCTCGCGCCGATATCGACGCCGGTTTTCTCGCGGTTCTCCATCCGCTCCTCTTCCGTCTTTTTTGCGCACTGCGCCCGATAGGCCTCAATCTCCTCTTTTTTCGATCGGTCCCCGATCACATCCACCAGCGGATGGTCCGGCGCCAGCACCATGTAGGTCGCGCCGAAGAGCGTATCCGGCCGCGTTGTGAACACGCGGATATGCGCGTCGTGCCCCGGAACGCCGAAATCCACCTCCGCGCCCTCGCTCTTGCCGATCCAGTTCATCTGGGCCGTCTTGGTCGTATCCGACCAATCCAGCCACTCATGATTCTCCAGGAGCCGGTCGGAAAACTCCGTAATACGGAAGAACCAGCAGGGCAGCTTGCGCCGCTCCACCTTCGAACCATCACGCTCGAAGGTGCCGTCTGGCATGACCTGTTCGTCGGAAATAACGCTGCCGATGGACGGCGCGTAATTCACTTCCTTCACGTCGCGGTAAGCCAGCCCGGCCTTGTAGAGCTGGAGAAAAATCCACTGGGTCCACTTGTAATACTCGGGCGAGGTCGTATCGACGGTCTTCTCCCAGTCGAACATGAACCCCATCATTTTGAGCTGGCGGGTGAAATTCTGGATATTGGAGGGGACGAGTTCCTTGGGATGGCGGCCCACCTTCTGGGCGAACATTTCGCTGTGCATCCCGAAGGCATCAAAGCCAATGGGCTCGAACACGTCGTAGCCGCGCAGGCGGCGATGGCGCCCCTGAACATCAGCGCCCGTGAATGCGTAAACGTTGCCGACGTGAAGGCCCTCCGCACTGGGATAGGGAAACATCATCAGGACATAGTAGGGATCCGCCGCGCCGTGGAGATCGACGCTGTTGGTCCCCTTCTCATCCCATTCCTTCTGCCATTTTTTTTCCACGACGGTGGGATCGTAGACGTGCTCGGCCATGGTGACTCCTCGGATGGAGGCCCGGCACCCGCGCCAGGCATTTTAAGGGCCCTGTGTTTGCCCATGGAGGCCCGTCGAGGCAAGGAAGAAGGCAACCGCCAGCAATCGGGGCATAAACCCGAGCGGGCGGAAGTCCCCCCAGACTTCCGCCCGCTCGAACGATGGTTGGCGTATCGGCCTCCCTCACCTCGCAAAGCGAGAGAACAACTTTGGAGGAATCAGGCAGGCGGCGGGAAAAGCGGCCAGTCGCCCCACCAGCGCTTTTCCTCAACCGTAGCTGTCTGATCCGACCGGCACCACCCGTAACGGGTTGGGTCAGAAGCAAAGTTTTTCAGGATTTCTTGTCTCGGCCGAGCAGAAACCGCAGCGGCCGCCCGAGGCGCCGGTTCCACTGGAAATCATTGTGCTGGTTGTTCTTCGCGACGGGGCGCTTCTCCGGCTTGACCGGGGAATCCTTCAAATCCGCATCGGAGGGGAACCAGGTATCCACGGTCCAGTCGAGATCCTTTCCTTCCTCAAAGCCCAGGCGGAGCAGTTCGAGCCGGGCCAGCAGCATGCCCCGGTGCCCGTCGTCCAGCCCGCGCCAGTCCTTGATCCCGGAATCCATATAGACGCGGATATCCGGCTTCACTTTCATCGGCCGGAGAACGTCGTGTATATATCGGTTGCTGTCATACTCGAACCAGGGGGAAAGGCACCCCGCCGCGCCAAGGACGCCGGGATTGTTCGCGGCCAGGGCAAAGCTGGCCAGGCCGCCCATGCTGCTTCCCATCACCGTGCGGTTTTCCGGCCCGGTGCGCAGGCGATAGTTTTCTTCGAGCCAGGGAATCAACTGCTCCAGCAGAAATCGCTCGTATCGATCAAAGTGATCGGTCACGGGGAAGTATTCCTTCATCCGGTGCGGCGAATTATAGACAGCCGCCACCACCGGCACATCGATCACCGCGTCCCGCGCGAGCCTCTCAAGCCACGTATCCAGGCCCCAGGAGCCAAACGGCAACTCCTCGTCCCGCGAAGTGAAGACAAGCTGCCCGTCCTGGACCAGGAGAAGCGGAAAATCGCGATCCGGGTTTTCCTCGTATTCTCTGGGCAGCCAGACCGCGAGCTTGCGCCTGCGTTTCAGGATGTCTGATTCGAGTTGGAAAACTTCCGGGTTGGGCATCGGTGGCTTCGATCACTCCTCGTCGATTCGGAAAGCGCGCAGCGTATTGCGGCAGGCGGTTTCGGCGAAATCCTCCACGGGCATGTCAAACTCTCCGGCGATGATTTCCGCCGTCATGGCCACGTAGGAAGGCTCGTTGCGCCGCCCGCGCCGGGGCTGCGGCGGCAGATAGGGCGAATCGGTTTCGAGCAAAAGCCGGTCCGGGCCGATCTTTCTGATCACCTCGCGCAGGTCGCCCATTTTCTTATACGTGCTGATGCCGCCCACGCCGATGTAGAACCCCATGTCGAGGGCGCGCCGCGCTTCCTCCCACGTGCCGACAAAGCTGTGGAGCACGCCGCCGATTTCGCTCCCCTGCTCCGCCTCCAAGTCTTCCAGCACGTCCGCGTTGGAATCCCGGCTGTGTATAGACACGGCGTAACCAAGCCGCCGTGCCATGGCGAGCTGCTCGCGAAAGGCCCGCCGCTGGGTGCGCACCAGCTCGTCGTCCTTTTCCCAGTAGTAATCCAGCCCGATTTCGCCGAGCACCGCCACCCGGGGATGGGCCAGCAGCTTCTCCAGCTCGCCGGCGATTTCATCATCCCATGACCGCGCCGCCGAGGGATGGACACCCGCCGCCGCGAGGATTTCCGGCTCCGCCTCGGCCAGTTCGATCGCCGAGCGGCTCGCGCGGATGGAGTCGCCGAGAGTCAGCAGGCGCTTGACGCCCGCCTCGCGGGCGCGGTGGAGCACCTCCCGGCGGTCGGCGCGGAATTTCTCGTCGTGAAGATGACAGTGGGAATCGAAAAGACGCATGGGGGCTCCGTCGGAAAGGTCGAAATGCGGCGGAATGGCAACAGCCCGGCCCGCGCCGTGCAAGGCGATTTTCCATTCGCGCTTTCCATAACGGGGTTGCCGCCTTCGATGGTCCGTCCGTTACTCTCTCATCATGCCAGCCGGAAACGACCCCGTGAAGCAACGCGTGATCTATAACCCCAACGCCGGATCAGCGGACCTGTGCGCCGAGCTTTGCCGGAAATGGCAGGCCGACTCGGAGATCGATTTTCAAACCACCACGGCGCCCCGCCACGCGGAAGAGCTCGCCCGCGAAGCCGTTCGGTCTGGCGCGGAACGCCTCGTCGTCGCGGGCGG
>CAYFUR010000043.1:21464-31544 GCA_964346275.1 uncultured Candidatus Sumerlaeota bacterium | reverse complement strand
AAGCTGAGCTGCGTCCGGGCGGGCCAGCTATCCACCGGCCGTGCGCGCGAAAGGCCTTCGATGTTGTCCGTGGTCAGGGGCGGATTCCTGAGAAGAAGTTCTCCGCCGAGCGCCGCCAGGCGGCATGCGGAAAGAGGCAGAGGTAGAAGCAGGCGGCGGCGGTCCATGATGCGAGACATTTCCTCGAGCATTTGGCGGAAGGTCCACTTTTCGTCGCCGCCGAGTTCATAGGTCCGGCCGACAGCGTGTTCGCGCTGGGCGGCGCGGACCGCCGCCTCAGCCAGGTCGTCCGCATGCACTGGCCGCACCGGTTCACCCCCTGAGCCGATCAGGGGAACGATGCGGTACTTTGCCACCAGCGAGGCGAGCTTGTAAAAAATTCCACGCCGCACGGGGGAATAAACCAGGCTCGGCCTGAGAATCACCCATTCCAGCGAGGAAGCCGAAACCATGCGGTCGGCGGCGAGTTTCGTGGCCCCGTAAACCGAGGCATTTTCCGGATGGGCGCTCATGGAGCTGATCTGTACCCACCTTTTGACACCCATTTTCTCGGCGCTTCGGAGCAAGCGTTCGCTGCTTTCCACGTTCACTTCTCTTGAGTGCTCCAGATCCGGCTTGCCGGTGGAAACCACGGCGGCGGCGTGGATAATGGTATCGGGAGCGGCCTGGTTCAGAATCCGCTCTGGTTCATCGTGGGCGGTGAAGTCGCCGCGCAGAAGGCTGGCGGCGTGCGGGACGAGTTCCGTGTTGGAGCCTTCGCGGGCCAGGGCATGCACTTCGAATCCCTCGCGCAGGAATCCCCGGCAAAGTGCCGAGCCCACGAGACCGTTGGCACCGGTAATCAGCACTCGCATTCAGATGACTTTCGGAGAGTTTCGAGGCGGCGGAGAGTGGCCACCGCCAGGATTGTGAGCGTTTTCACGGGGAGAGCGCAAGAGTCTTGCATGGGGAAAATGAAAACACGGGACAGCGAAAGCCCCGTGTCTTCTTCTTTCTTCTGAAAAGTCAGGCAACCCCGGCCTTATTCTCCGCCTTTTGTGATCTGGCGCGTCAGATAGTGGGCGACGTTGGCCATGTTCGGATCCTTCTGAATCTGCGATTCGATTTTGCGGCAGGCATAGATAATGGAGGTGTGGTCCTTGCCTCCAAACTTTTGCGCAATGTCGGGGAAGCTGAAGTCGGTCAGTTTGCGGCAGAGATACTGGGCGAGGTGGCGGGGCTGGGCGTATTTCTTCGAGCGATTTTTGCCCAGGAGTTCTGTCGATTTGATTCCAAAGTAGTTGCACACGGCCCTTTGCACATCTTCGACAGTGACTCGGGGCTGGGGCGAGCCGAGCATCAAATGGCCCAGCACATCCCGCGCGGCTTCCAGGTCGACGGGCCGGCCGCGCAGAGACGCGGTCATGCGCAGCTTCTTCAGCGCGCCTTCCAACTCGCGAATGTTTTCCGTCAGGCGTTCCGCCATGAAGAGGATGACGTCGCTGGGCAGGTAAATGCCTTCTTGCTCTGCTTTTTTGCGCAAAATGGCGACGCGCGTTTCCAGGTCTGGCGGCTGCATGTCCACCAGCAGCCCCCACTCAAAGCGCGAGCGCAGCCTCTCCTCGAGCGTGGAAAGGTCCCGCGGAGGACGATCGCTTGTCACCACCACCTTCTTGCCGGCATCGTAAAGGGCGTTAAAGGTGTGGAAGAACTCCTGCTGCGTGCGTTCCTTGCCGACAAGAAATTGCACGTCGTCTATCAGGAGCACGTCCACGTTGCGATACGCTTCGCGAAATTCCACGTGGGATTTGTTCTGGATGGCGTCGATGAACTGGTTAATAAACATCTCCGAGGTGATGTATATCACATGGAGATGGCGCGCGAGTTCATGGACGCGGTGGCCAATGGCTTGCATCAAGTGGGTTTTGCCAAGTCCTGTGCCCCCATAGATAAAGAGGGGGTTGAACGCCTTGCCAACGGGATCGGAAACCGCCATGGCGGCGGCATGCGCGTATCGGTTGCTTTCGCCGACGACGAATTCGTCGAAGACATATCGCGGATTAAGGCGAGGTGCGGGAGTCGCTTTTTCAGTCAGGCCGCGGCGTTTTGGACGCCCCGCGGGCATTGTTTCCAGCTGCCGGGCGCGGCGTTCCATGAGCTGTTCCTGGCCGTTGGAGCCATTGCCGTTCAGTGAGTCTCCCGTCAGGCGGCGGCGTGATTCGAACAGATCGTCCTGCACAACACCATCCACCGACTCTTCCTCCTCATCGCCGTCTTCTACGATGAGGTCCGCGACGACATCCTCTTCCAGGCTGGCGGAGAACGCCTCTTCGATGTGCGCGATGTATCGCTTTTCGATCCAGCGGCGGTAGAATTCATTGGGAACGGAGAGCACAACCTTTTGTTCCTCCGCCAGGTAGGCGTCCAGAGTCATCGGCGTGATCCAGGCGTCGAAGGCTTCGTTGCCTATCCGCGCCTGGATCTCTTCCATGGCTTTTTCCCACAGCTTGCGGCTGATCAGGACCATATATTCCGTCTCTTCTGAACCAGGTTTCTTCTCAAATATCGCCGTGATTGCGCGAACCAGTTAGCAAACCAAAATCGAGTCCAGCAACAGTTTTCTGTGACACCGGCGTGGCGGGCGAGAGGCCCTCTAAGCCTGCTCTTTCCAGCCATCCGCGAAGTTGGCCTCTTTCCCTCTTCCGCGAGGGGACAACGGTGAAAACTCTGGAAAGTCAGGTGGTTTCAGGGCTTTAGGGCGCGAAACGCTCCTGCACGGAAGACTTCGGGGAAAATCCAATTCAAGTTATCAGGAAAAAACCTATTTCCCGCAATCGATGGAAGAGCAGTCTCTCTCTTCCGGGAAAAGGCGTCTATCGCATACTCAGGGGGGCTGTAGGCAAAGGATTTCTTGCTCTATCGCGCGCTTCCAAATCCTCCACTTAGGACTTGCCCTGACCTTCTCCACCGTGGTTCCCTCCCGGACTCATGTCCCGCGTCTTTCATCCGCTCGGGAGACGGGATTGAAGCCGATTGGAGGGCCAGTCGTGGAGCTTGTCTGCATTAATGGAGAATTCTTCGATCACAAGGACGCCAAGATCAGCGTGTTCGATCATGGCCTGCTATACGGAGATGGTGTCTTTGAGGGTATCCGCTTCTACCAGAGGAATCTCTTCCGGCTGCAGCAACACCTCGAACGTCTTGCCGATTCCGCGAAGTATATTCTCCTCCCTCTCCCCCGTCCCCTGGAAGAAATCCAGGAGCTGATCAAGGAAACCTGCCGCCGCAGCGGCCTGGAGGATGGATATATACGCCTCCTGCTCACGCGCGGAGAGGGGAATCTCGGGCTCAATCCCTTTGCCTGCAAAGAACCGAGCCTGATCATCATAGCCTCCAAGATCAGGCTCTATCCCGAGGAATATTACACCAAAGGGCTCCCCATCATCGTCGCTGCGACACGCCGATACGGCTCCGACGTCCTCAGCCCGCGCGTGAAATCCCTCAACTACCTCAACAATATCCTGGCCAAAATGGAGGCCATACATTCCGGCGTACAGGAAGCCCTGATGCTCGACCAGCAAGGTTACCTGGTCGAATGCACCGGCGACAATATTTTCGCCGTGAAGGACGGCGCCATCTATACGCCGCCCGTCTATCAGGGAGCCCTGCGCGGGGTGACTCGCGACGTGGTAATGGAGCTGGCCGAAAAAGAAGGAATCCCCGCCCTCGAGGCCCGGCTGTCGCTCTACGAAGCCTACACCGCGGATGAATGCTTCCTCACGGGGACCGCCGCGCAAATCGTTCCCGTGATCGAGATCGACCAACGCAAAATCGGCGACGCCAAACCCGGCCGCATTACCCGCATCCTCACCGAGCGCTTTAATGCAATCACCACGACAGATGGTGAATCGTTCTAGGCGGAGAGGCCCTCTCGCAATATGCCCGCGCGGCCCCTTTCCCCGATTTCGGTTATTATCCCGGCCCGGAACGAAGCGGAATCGATCCGCCTGGTCCTGAGCGGCCTTCCCATTTCAAAACTCCACGAAATCATTGTGGTGGACAATGGTTCCACTGATCGAACCAGTGACGAGGCCCGCAATTTCGCACCGAATGTGCGTGTTGTGCGCGAGGACCGTCCCGGATATGGCCAGGCTTGCCTTACCGGGATTGCCCATCTCTCTCCGGAGGCGGAAATCGTTGTCTTTATAGACGCCGATTATTCCGATCACGGCGGCGAATTACTCCGCGTGGCCGCCCCGATTTTGCGCGGCCGCGCCGATTTTGTGGTTGGCTCGCGGGCCCGGGGGAATCGTGAACCGGGATCCATGACGCCCCCTCAGCTCTTCGGCAACTGGCTGGCGACGTCCCTGATCCGGCTCATCTGGGGATTCCGATGGACGGATCTCGGCCCTTTCCGCGCCATCGACCGCAAAGCACTGGACCGGCTCGGAATGGAGGACCGGAACTTCGGGTGGACCGTGGAAATGCAAATCAAGGCCGTCCAGCACAAGCTCCTCTGCAAGGAGGTTCCTGTCAGCTATCGGAGGCGTGTCGGCGTGTCCAAGATTTCCGGCACGGTGTCGGGCACTTTTCGCGCAGGCTATAAAATCATCTATACAATTTTGAAATACGGGCTCGCGGGCAAATCTCAGCGATAGCTGAACCCGAGAATCGTGATGTCGTCGGCCTGCTCGGCGCCGCTGCTGAAACGCTGCACTTCCTCATGAACCGCCTGAACAATCACCTGGATAGAGAGATTTCCGTGGCGCCGGATCGCATCCATGAGCCGCTCGTCGCCAAACATCTCCCCTTTCTCGTTGAAGGCTTCCTCGACGCCATCGGTATGAAAAATGACGCGGTCGCCTTCCTGCAGCCGAAGGATCTCTTGCTGAAAATGCGGATTGGGTATCAGGCCGATTGCCGGGCCGGATTCTCCCTCCAGGCGGCGGACTTCTCCGTCGCGGACAAGAAGAGGCCCGCGCTGGCCCGCTCGTGTATAGACGAAATCCGAAGATTCCTCGTTGAGAAGGCCATACATGAATGTGAAAAACTGGCATGTGGCGGGGGAGAAAGGAAAGCGCGAGTTCAACTGGGCGGCAACGCTGGAAGGAGAGGTGATTACGTAAGAGGGGGTCCTCGACGAACGGCGCGTTAACAGCCCGGCGCCAAAGCTCTTTCCCGCCAAGAGCCGGTCGACGGTCACGGAAAGCAACGCCGCCTGGACCCCGTGGCCGGCTACGTCGAGCAGATAGATGCCCGCATTGCTGCCATCGATGCGAACAATATTGAACATATCCCCGGCCACTTCGTCGCAAGAATCGAAGATCCACGCAAACTCGATCCCTTCCAGTGCCGGGGCTTTTTCCGGAAGCATGGATTTCTGCACGCGAGCCGCTGTGGCCAAGTCGTTCTTGATTCGCGAATAGGCCTGCTCGGAACTTTCTTGGGCCGTTTTGCGTTCGGCGATTTCTTTTTCCAACTCGGCGGTGCGCCGGCGCACTCGCGCTTCCAGGCTTTCGTTCAGCTCGCGCAGCCGTTCTTTCGCTTCCAGCGTCTCTGTATAGAGGCGCGAATTCTCAATCGCTGTCCCCAGCGTCTGTCCCAGCATGGCAAAAAAATCGACGTCGTCCCGGGCGAATCTGCCCGTCTTTTCGGAATCGTCTATACGCAGGACGCCGATCGGGCCGTAGTGCCCCAAAAGGGGAACCGCCAGTGTCGATTTCAATCCCAGTTCCTCAACATACTTTTGCGGAATCAGGTCCGATTCCGAGCAATCGTTCACGACCACCGGTTCGTTTTCGAGAAAGCATTTTCCCGAAATACTCGCCCCCAGCAGCTGCGGCGCGGAATGCAATTCTTCCCCATGATGCTCAAGGCCAATCAGCTCGTCGCTGATCAGGGTTTGCGATTTCTCGTCATAGAGCAGAAGGCTGATTCTTCGTATATTCAGCAGGCGCGGAAACGCGTCATAAATGTTCTGGAAGACTTCCCGCATTTCCTGAAGCTGCTGCAATTCATCAAGAAGCTTCTTCAACAACTGCAGTCTGTTGAGCCTCGATTCGAGATCCGATTGAGCACTGTGGAATTCCCCGATGCGCTGAGCCAGTCCCACTTCGCGCCTCACCGCATGAGCCAGCTGATACCAGGGCGATTCCTCCTCCTCGACGCTTAGCTCCTGGTTCGCCGGCGAAATCACAACTTCCGAGCGCAGGTCGTCATCAATCGCAAGCAGCGGTACGCTGGGAAACTTCCTGCGCACGAGTTCCGCCGTTTCCTTCAGTGTGAAACCCTTCGCCGACCGCTGCACGAGAACCAGCGAAGGAACGCTCTGGCTTGCCCGCTGATCCAACCCGCCGAGGGAGGAAACACTTTCCACCCCCGATGGAAGACCCAGCTTTTCCAGCGTGGACTCCAACTGGTCCGAGTCGAAACGGTTCTCATGGAGAACCAGTATGTCCGGTTCAAAAGCCACGCCTCGCAAGAGCGCCTTTCCGTGAATTCAGGCACAAGGATTCGCTGACCCGTTTACTTACTCGATCCGAACGGGTCTGGCAAGAAGTCGATGGTGTCGGCGGCGTCCAGGAGGCCGTCCTGGTTGCTGTCGATATAGAATTTCAGGAGTGGATCGGGATCGATCAGTGCCTGGAGATTCGCGAGAAGGATGGATAGCGCCTGCGGATCCGGCGGCCCCGCCTGGCTGATGCTTTCGGTGAATTGCTTGAGCAAGATCACACGCGCTTCCTCCGGGCTTTCCTCAAACATCCAGGCCAGGATCGGTTTGTTGTCGGGAGGCACATAGAGGCTGGGGGCGTAATGCCCGAGCGGCGCGCTTGTGCTGTCCGGTGCATAGTCGATGCCGCTTGCTCCCAGTTCGGATTCGCTATCGCCAACAGCCACCCACTCTCCACTATCTTGAAGGTGAGACACGAAGAGGTGGAATTTGCCGCTTTCGGCCGGAGATTCGGCTCGCACAGCCACCACAGGGCGGTCGAATGTATCCAGACTCATGGCAAGACTCGCCGCGTGTGGCTCTGGATCCGTGGTGCGCCTGTCATCGAGAGCCGCCACCTCCTCCAGCCCCCATGGCTCCAGCGGGTTGCCCAAATCCTCAAAGGCTTCCTGCACATTATCCCATCGAGAAACCGATATGCCGCCGTTTTGCAGGTTCTCGAAAGTGAGATAGAAGGTCCCCTGCTGGCGCGTGGCCGCCAATTGCGGGCGGCGTCCCATCCCTAATCCCGTTGAAAAAGACTCGCCCAACTCGATCCATTCCCCCGCGCCCGTATCGAAGTGAAGCAGCTTCACGCGCTCCACGGTGCTTATGCGCTCTGTCCAGGCTACAACCGGTCCCCCATTCACATAGCAGACCGCCGGATGCAGGTTGGTCATGGATTCCACGCTGCTCGGCGCAATCGGTGTCGTGTCCGAGTTCTCGAGTCCCCGCCACCCCGATGCCGAGGTCCATTCTTGAACAAAAATCCCGCGCCGGCTCGAGGAACCTTTGGAATAGGCGACCGCCGAGGCCCCCTGGATGCTGACGCCGACCCCCGTCTCGTAGGTGAATTCGCTAAAGGTCGCCGCCCCGGTCAATCCGCCGCTTTCCAGCGACCCATCGCGCCCTGCCCAGCCAGCGGGGGAATCGTAGAACGAGGCATAGGCATCCACGGCAAGCCCGAGCGGAGGCGTTCCTGGCACGGATGCGGAAAAGAGTTCGCTGTTCGATGCCACGGCCGGTGAGAAGCCGGGAGCCGCCAGAACCTCGGGAAAGACTTTGCCGTCCTCGCTCCCCGCGGGAAAAACCCACGATCCGCCAGAAAAAACCACGTTATAGGCCGTGTGCTCGGGAACAAACGGCTCCTCGTCCACGGAAAGAAAAACCAGCGATGGCCGAAATCGCTGGTCGCCCAGGATGCGAGGAAAGCTTTCGACTCGATTCTCGCCCGAAACCGCCGAGTCGAAGTTCTCGAGCTGGAAAATCCCAGGGGGGGAGCCGGAACCATTTCCCAGGTCTTCCCAAGATTGGGCGGGGGAGTGGATTGTGAGGACAGCGGGAAGGATTGAGGAAAGAAGAATTGAGCAAGCTGGCTTCATTGGTGGCCGGTTTCTGTTGATGATTCCGTATGAGGTTCCGCCGGCCCCGCGGGGGGAGCGGCAGGCTCCTGTGACATGTGGGAATGCGGCTCGGTTCCGTGGTCGTGATCATGATGGGAAAGAGCCGGAGCCACCTCGTGGGGGTCCGCCCACCACGTGTAAGTCTCGACATTGGAGGCCACAAGAGTCGCGCGGAGGATACCATGGCCAAGCATTGAAATCACGAAGATCATGATCATGCTGAAAATGATTGTGGAATAGGGCCGGATCCGATCTCTCAGTCGTGCGCGCGCGTTCCGCGTGAGAAAAGCGGTCGGCGCAGCGAGGAGAAAGAAAAGGGCAAAACCAAACCCGAAGGGATTATACTGCCATGCCGCGATGAGATCGCCATGAAGCATGGAAGTGACCGAACGGGTCAGGCCGCAGCCAGGGCAGGGCAGGCCGGTGGTCTGCTTCATGCCGCACATGCTGATACCCGAGCCAACGGGACTGAGGATAAACAATCCCAGGAAGATCGCCGCCAGAGAAATCCAACCGGCAATCGGGTGGATCATTCCAGCCACAAAAGACTCGGCCGCCTCGCGGTAGCCCTCGGGCTGAAAGAAACGCGCAGCCTTGCTCCGCTCTTGCGGGGCCGCTTGTTCCAGATCTGTCGCATTGCTGGAATCTGCGGGGGCCTGGCTCACAATTCCTCCCTGGCTCGAATCTTCCATCACATTTGCCAAGGGTCGTTCCCTGGATGCAAGAACAATGATCCATAGGTTGCCCAGGGTTTGCAATTGACATCCGAGGGGTCTGATCAGTTTTCTGGCGCCGCCTTGTGCCAACTTTCACAAAACTCCCGCTCGCAAGGAACCGCTCAACCTGATGCCGCACTTGAATCTTCTCGCCTATACGCCTCTCGAGCAGGCTTACTTGCCAGTTTTGGCAATGTTTATTATCGCTGTGGGCTTCTATGTCTTCAACCTGGTCGTTTCCCCATTGCTGGGAAAAAGCAAGCCGAACGAGGCGAAGCTCGAACCTTACGAATGCGGAATTCCAGCTATTGGAACGGCCCGCATCCAGGTCTTCGTCCGCTTCTACCTGGTGGCTTTGCTTTTTCTCCTCTTTGACATGGAAATTGTTTACATAATTGTCTGGGCATTGGCGATGACGAATCCAGAGAATGCCATGGTTCCCGGTTTTGTGGGTTTCTCCATGATCGTCATGCTGTGCTACTTGACCATTCTTCTCGTAGGCCTTGTTTACGAGTGGAAAAAAGGAGCACTCAATTGGCAGTAACCGATACCGATGCAATCACCGGAACAAAAGAAGGCACGACCGAGTTCGTTGGCCTTCAGGCCCCCGAGCATGCCCTCACAAAAACCATCAGCGAGGCGATTCAATATGCACGGAGAAATTCTCTCTGGCCGGTGATGATGGGGCTGAGTTGCTGCGCCATCGAAATGATGGGGGCTGCCGCTCCCCGCTTTGACCTTTCCCGCTTCGGAGCCGAGGTCTTCCGCCCCTCTCCCCGCCAAGCGGATCTCATGATCGTCGCGGGCACCGTGACCAAGAAAATGGCTCCGGTCGTGCGGCGCATTTACGATCAGATGGCCGAGCCCAAATGGGTCATCGCCATGGGCGCTTGTTCGTCCTGCGGCGGGATGTATAACGTGTATTCCGTGCTTCAGGGCGTCGACGAGGTCGTGCCGGTGGACGTCTATGTGCCAGGATGTCCGCCCCGTCCCGAGGCATTGATCTACGGGATTATGCAGGTTCAGAAGAAGGTCGGCCGCTCGCCGGTTTTCTGAGCACGCAAACCAGTAACCATCAAGACGAGGGGGCGCTCGCCCCCTCGGCTTTCATTCAGATGGATCATCCGCTGCCTTGTGCGCGGCTTCAAACAGGAGTGCAAGATTGGCCGTCGACCTCCAAAAACTGCAGGAACTACTTCGCAACAAAGTCAGCGAGTATTTTGGCGACAAGGTTCGTTCCATTGAGCTGACCGAACGCGGCGAACTCGTCATG
>CAYFUR010000043.1:4227-21364 GCA_964346275.1 uncultured Candidatus Sumerlaeota bacterium | reverse complement strand
CCCGACTTGCGCCGCATCCTGATGCCCGAGGACTGGGAGGGCTATCCGCTGCGCAAGGATTTCCCCCTCGGCGGAGTGAAGTCTTTTTACTTTAAGCGGGAATCAGATCCTCACGCCGGAGAGCCGAAAGGATTCATCCCGCGCATTCGCACCCAGCGTTCGGACATTTAAGCCCCTTCGATCTCATACGACTTGCCAGGAAAAAACTCTATGGCCGCCAAGCGCACCGTTGAACTCCCCATCGAAAGCCTCGAGAGCATGACCATTAACATGGGCCCTCAGCACCCCTCCACCCACGGGGTGCTGCGTGTCGTTCTCGAATTGGATGGCGAAATAATCGAAAAAGCGACCTGCTATCTCGGTTATCTTCATCGCGCAAAAGAAAAACACGCCGAGTATAAGACGTTCCACCAGTTCATTCCCTATACCGACCGGATGGACTACCTGGCGCCGATGTCTAATAATGCGGCTTTCTGCCAGGCCGTTGAGCGAGCCCTTCAGATCGAGATCACCCCGCGCTGCAAATACCTCCGCACCTTGCTCTGCGAACTCTCGCGGATCTCGTCCCACCTGCTCTGGCTGGGAACCGGCGCGCTCGAGCTTGGCGCCATGACAATTTTCATGTGGTCTTTCACCCAGCGTGAGAAAATCTACGACATCTTTGAGTGGATTGCCGGCGCCCGGTTTACCGTCAGCTATATGCGCGTCGGCGGAGTCTCTCGCGCCGATTACCCCGAGTGGCGCCGCATGGTACGTGACTTCCTCGACCAGTTCATGGAAGCCCATCGCGAATACGAGCTGATGCTCAATGGGAACGAGATTTTCCTGAATCGCCTCATCGATATCGGCAAGGTCAGCGCGGAAGACGCTGTGAGTTTTGGACTGACAGGCCCGGCCCTCCGCGCCAGCGGCATTGATTACGATATTCGCAAGGATTCCCCCTACCTGGCCTATGAAGAACTGGATTGGGATGTCGTGACGGAGACCAAGGGCGACTGCATGGCGCGCTACCTGGTGCGTATGCGCGAGATGCAGGAATCCTGGAAGCTTTGTGTCCAGGCCCTGGACAAGCTGGAGCAGCGCAGCAGCGAACCCGTCAATATCGACAATCCCAAGATCATCTTTCCGCCGAAGGAAAAAGTGAAAAAGTCGATGGAAGATCTCATCCATCACTTCCTCCTCGCTTCGGACGGATTCAAAGTTCCCGAGTGCGAGATTTACAGCTCGATAGAAGCGCCCAAGGGCGAACTCGGCTTTTATCTGGTCAGTGACGGTGGTTCGAAAGCATACCGCCTTGGCATTCGCGCCCCCAGTTTCATTAATCTGGGCGCTCTCGATCATCTGTGCCGGGGCCATACGATTTCCGACGCCGTGGCGATTATTGCCTCCCTGGACCCGGTTCTTGGCGAGACAGACAGATAAACCGGCCATCCCCCGCAAGCCGCCCGGGGCCACTTTTAACTGAGAGAAGGTAGAAGACACCGAATGGGCTACTTGGACGACCGTCGAGACGAAATCGAGAAAGTTTGCGCGAAATATCCCCAGCGCCGCAGCGCCATCCTCCCCGTGCTTTGGATGGTCCAGGAAAAGGTCGGCTGGGTGCCGCAGGACGGCATGAAGGAAGTCGCGGAGATCATTGGCGTCACCGCGGCGGAAGTTTACGAAGTGGTGAGCTTCTATACAATGTTCCACCAGCATCCGGTGGGCCGCCATCATATCGCCTTCTGCCATACCTTGTCCTGTGCGGTGTGCGGCGCGTTCGAGGCCATCGATTATATACGCAGGAAATATGATTTCGAGGAAAGCAAGAACATCTCCCGGGACGGGCGTTTCTCCATCGAAGAAGTCGAATGCATCGGTGCTTGCGCGGAAGCGCCGGCGATGCTCGTGGGAGAAACTCTGTATGGCGATTTGACGCCCAGGAAAATTGACGAGGCACTGGCGAAGCACGAGTGAGTCCCGCACGCCGCAAGCCCACTCCATTCAAGAGGTCTTAAGCTGATATGCCCATTCCCTCCGCAGTCGCAGAATACGAGCGCGTTCTTCTTCCCAATATCGAAGAGGATCGCACGGAATGGCTCGAAGAATACCGGAAAAACGGCGGCTATGAAGGGGCGAAAATCGCCATCGGCATGGAGCCGCAAAAGATCGTTGAAATGGTGAAAGACGCCGGCTTGCGTGGCCGTGGCGGCGCAGGTTTCCCTGCCGGCATGAAGTGGAGCTTCCTGCCAAAAGACGTTTTTCCCCGGTACCTGACCGTCAACGCCGACGAATCGGAACCCGGCACGTGCAAGGACCGTCCCCTCATGGAGCAACGGCCCCACACGCTTATCGAAGGCATCATTGCGACGTGTCTAGCCATTGAATGCGAACTCGCTTTCGTCTATATCCGGGGCGAGTATTACAAATCCGCCAAAATCCTCCAGCAGGCGGTTGACGAAGCCTACGAAGCGGGCCTGCTCGGCGGCGACGCCATGGGCAGCGGAAAGAAGGTGGACGTTGTTGTTCATCGTGGCGCCGGAGCGTATATCTGCGGCGAGGAAACCGCGCTCCTCACCTCGCTGGAAGGGTATCGCGGCTACCCCAAGCTCAAGCCGCCCTTCCCCGCCGTGACGGGGCTATACGGCAAACCGACGATTATCAATAACGTCGAGACCATCGTCAATGTCGGCTGGATTCTGAAGAAGGGCGTCGATTGGTTTAAGAGCTATGTCCACGAGCGCTCCACCGGCCCGCGCCTCCTTTGCGTTTCCGGCCACGTGAAAAAGCCGGGGGTTTTCGAAATTCCCATGACCATCACGCTGCGCGAGGTCATCTACGATTTGTGCGGCGGAATCCGGAATGATCACGATCTGAAGTTCATCATTCCCGGCGGGTCTTCCGTGCCCTGGCTGCTGCCCAAGCATCTCGACGCCGTGGTTTCCATGGAGGGTATCCAAGAGGCTGGATCCTTCCTCGGTTCCGCAGGGATGATGGTGCTCGACGAAACGGTCTGCCCGGTCTGGGCGATCACCAACCTGAGCGCCTTTTATCGCCACGAATCCTGCGGCCAGTGCACCCCCTGTAGGGAAGGCTCGGCCTGGCTCCACAAAATCCTCATGCGCGTGGAACGCGGCGAAGCCGATCATGGCGACCTGGAGATGCTGCGTTCGCTCGCCGGCACGGGACCGGGAACCGGCATGATCTGCGGCCGGTCGATCTGCGCCCTCGGCGATGCCGCTGCCTGGCCCGTCAGCTCGGCCCTGAACCTCTTTTGGGACGAGTTTGAGGAACACGTGACGAAGAAGAAATGCCCCTACGAAAACAAGCGGTTCTGGATGGTGGACGGCGAGTTCGTGAACGAACGCTTCGAGCACAAGCCGGAGTGGCACTGAGCCAGCAGTTGTGACCGAGAACTCGCACTTGACATCCAACCACCCTCCGCGCACGCTCCCATCTGCCTCGGACAAGGCGTTTGGCCTGTCTCCAGCGGATGGCTTTGTCCGGCGGCCATGTTCAAATGATCAGGAGATCAACGGATGTCGATCACAGCAGACGAAAAGAAGCAGGTTATCGAAGAGTATAAGACGCACGAAAGTGACACCGGTTCCCCCGAGGTTCAGGTGGCCATTTTGACGCGGCGCATCGAGAATCTCACGCAACACTTCAAAGAGCATCATCAGGACTTCCACGGAAAGCGTGGCCTGCTGATGCTCGTTGGCCAGCGCAAGCGTCTCCTTGATTACCTGAAGAAAAAGGAAATCGAGCGTTATCGCGCGCTGATCAAACGGCTGGGCCTGCGTAAATAAGCCCGGCGACACGGCGGCCGCATGCGGAGAACACAAAACGCAAAATCAGACGAAAAACAATCAGGCTGCCGTTCTTCAGGCGGAAACCAAACGGCGCGGCGGGCACGGCCCCGCTGCGCCCTGATTTTTATGCGCGAAAGGAGGTCTGAAATTCTCTATTCACAGTAACCTGATTGGATCGTGATGCAGACCCGGGAGGCCGGGATTTGCATGCGCCACCGAGCCCTGCGTCCGATGGCGGATGTAAATTCCGAGACTCCCGGGCGGAAAACGGAATGGCAGCCAGGAGCTGCTTCAAACACGACCACGCAAGATCGCAGGATCATATCAAAAGACCCAGGAGTCCCTATTCATGAGCAGTAACGCCAAAATTCAGTCCCAAGAGGGGCTGAACTTCACCGAACATATCGCCGAGCTGGATTTTGGCTCGGGAAAAACTCTGGAACTCCGCACCGGCAAAGTGGCCAAGCAGGCGGCCGGGGCCGTTCTGGCCCGTGTCGGCGACACCGTTGTCCTCGCGGCAGTCGTCCGCTCCGAGGAAGAATCCGATAAGGACTTCTTTCCCCTGATGGTGGACTATCGCGAGAAGTTCTATGCGGGCGGGCGCATTCCCGGTGGCTTCTTCAAGCGCGAAGCACGCCCCTCCGATGCGGAAACGCTTCGAGCCCGCCTCATCGACCGCACCATCCGCCCTCTCTTTCCCGAGGGATTCAAACAGGAAGTGCAGATTTACCTCACGATTCTCTCCAGCGATGAAAAGCATCCCGCGGAACTGATCGCTATGACCGCCGCCAGCGCCGCGCTGCATGTTTCTGATGTCCCGATGCTCAAGCCCATTGCCGGCGTCCGCGTGGGACGTATCGACGGCAAATTCGTTCTCAATCCGACGCGGGACGAGGGGGATGAAAGCGAACTTGATCTGATCATCGCCGGCCACGCCGATGGCATCAACATGGTGGAATGCGGTGCCATCGAGCTTCCGGAAGACGTCGTTGCTGAAGCGCTGGAAGCGGGGCACGAGCAAATCCGAAAGATCGTCGCCGGGCTGGACGACTTGCGCAAAGCGGCCGGGAAGCCTAAGATGCATTTCGAGCCCAAGGAGCTGGACAAAGAAATCCTCTCCGCCGTGGCCGAACTGATTCCTCCCCATATCAAGGAAATCCAGGGGACCCATCAGAAGAAGAGCCGCGACGAACGCGTCAAAAAAGCAGAGGAAGAAATTCAGGCCGCTCTGGAAGAACGCTTCCCCGAACGGGAAGGCGAGATTGCCAAGGCCGTGAATCTTCTCGACGAGAAGGCGATGCGCCGCCGGGTGATCAAAGATGGCATACGCGCCGACGGCCGCAAGCCGACGGAAGTGCGCCCGATCTGGACAGAAGTCGATGTCTTGCCGTCCGCCCACGGCTCCTCGCTCTTCACTCGCGGCGAGACGCAGGCCCTCTCCGTGACGACGCTGGGCAGTGTCGATGAGAAGCAGATGATCGACGACATGACTGGCGTGACGTGGAAGCGCTTTCTCCTGCACTACAACTTCCCCTCTTACTCGGTGGGCGAATGCCGGATGCCTCGTGGCCCGGGCCGCCGCGAGATTGGCCACGGGGCTCTCGCCGAGCGTGCCATCACACCGGTCATTCCGGATGTCGAGGACTTCCCTTACACGATTCGATCGGTGGTGGAGATTCTCGAATCCAATGGATCCTCTTCCATGGCCACCGTGTGTTCCACGTCCATGTCGCTCATGGATGCGGGCGTGCCCATCCCCCGCCCCGTGGCAGGAATCGCCATGGGCCTGATCACCGATGACTCCGGCGGCCTGGCGATCCTGACGGATATTCAGGGCATCGAGGACCATGTCGGCGATATGGACTTCAAAGTGGCCGGCACGAGCGAGGGCGTCACGGCCCTGCAGATGGATATCAAAATCGAGGGTATCACGCGTGAAGTCATGACGCGTGCGCTCGACCAGGCCAAGGCGGCACGCGAGTTCATCCTGTCGAAGATGGCCGAATCCATCAGCACCGCGCGCGAAGAAATGAAACCCCACGTGCCGCGCATCTCGGTTGTGCAGGTTCCCCAGGACCAGATCGCCTCGGTGATTGGCCCCAGCGGCAAGGTCATCAAGGGCATCGTCGAGAAAACCGGGGCAAAGGTCGATATCGAGGACGACGGCTCCTGCTATGTCATGTCCGAAGACAAGGCATCCGCCGATGCAGCGCTCAAGATGATCCGCGACATTATCCGCAAGATCGAACCAGGCGAAATCATCACCGGCCCGGTTGTGAAGACCACCGAACACGGCGCCATCGTCCAACTGACCCCCAACAAGGACGGCATGATTCATATCAGCGAGCTGGAACACCGCCGCGTGCCGACCGTGGAAGACGTGGTGAACGTGGGCGACGAAGTGACCGTCAAGGTTCTGGAAATCGACGAAGGCCGTGGCCGGATCCGCCTCAGCCGGAAGGCGCTTCTCGACAAGCCCGAGGGGGCTGAGGAAGAGAGTGGTGGTGGAGATGGCGGCGACCGCTCTCCCCGTTCGCGTGACCGCGGAGACCGCGGAGACCGTGGCGGCCAGCGCCGCCGCCGGCCGCGTCCCGCCCGCGAGTGACCCCTCGCCTCGTATAGACACTGCCAGCGGCGCCGTGATTCGCGGCGCCGTTGGCTTTTTTAGAGAATCATCCGCTCCTGGTGCCGGGCAGGAGGAAGGTCCCCGGTCATGGCGCGATAGAGTGCATCTTCAACCCGGTGCGCCGTTTTCTTCCATTGGAAGCGCTCGGCAAGATGCTGGCCCAAGGCAACGCGCCGCCCGCGTTCCTGTTCTTCGGAGAGGAGAGTGGAAAGTTCTTTGAGAAAACTCTCGGGATAATCGGGGTTGAATTTCCATGCTGCGCCGCCTCCGATCTCTTTCATGGGCGAACGGTCGGCGATGAGAACCGGAGTGCCGAAGGACATGGCTTCAAGAATGGGAAGGCCGAAGCCCTCCGCGATGCTCGGAAAAAGCAGCGCCGTGGCATTCGTATAGACGCCTCTCATCTCCTCATCGGAGAGGTGGTCGAGGAGATGGACTCGATTTCCCAGGCCTGCCCGGCTTGCGAATTCGAGGATGCGATCCTTGCCTTTCCCGAGGCCAAGACAGACGAGGGGGAGTTTTGGTGGCTCCGCTCGGGAGAGCTGATCCAGCAGAAAGTCCCAGTTCTTATGGGGCTTATCGATGCCAACCGCGAGAAAATACTCCCGGGGAAGGCCTGCCGGCTTGACCGTGGCCGGCCCTGCGGTCCTGGCAACGCCGGGGCCAAGGCTTGTGCAGAGAACTCTTTCGGCGGGAAAGCGATGCAGCGTCTGTAGCTGGACTTTCACGTGGCGCGAGGTTGTTAGTATATACGCGGCGCGCCTCTGGAGCGCTGCCAGATATAGCGATCCATAAAGCCGTGCGCCCTTTTTGGGCGGATGAGTGATGTGCAGCACATCCTGGATATGGCAGACCAGCGGCGCGCCGGGGCGCAGGCATGTGGCGTAATGAGGCGCATACCAGGCGTCCGGCTTTTTTCGCGTCGCCGGGGGGGAAAGGGCGGCCCGCACTGAATAGACAGGCGCGGCCCAGGGAACGATGCGGGCGGCCAGGCCTTCGGGGAGGTTGTCTTCGAGCAGTTGCGGGTCGCCGCAAACTTCTATTTCAAATGGCGGCGGGTCTTTGGCCCAGACGGAAAGCAGGCCGCGCAGCACGACGCCGATCCCGCTGTGGCGGATCATTCGGGCATCGATGGAGACCGTTCGCCTGGCCATGGATCAGCTTCCCGGCGCCGCGTCTTGGTAGAGATCGGGATTTCGTGCTCTGATGATCTCGATCATGCGGTGAATCGATTGAAGGCGCGCCCTGTAGGCCTCCCTCTCGGCGGGCTTTAACAGGGACAGAAGGGTATAGACAGGGAGGCGCAGATACATATCCAGAAGCATCGCGCCGAGAATCCGGCTTTTCTCTGGTTCGTGAAACTGGCGGTTCGTGTGGTGGACGATGCTTCGGTAAAGCCGTCGAAAACAGAACTCTCGCAATCGCCTGGAGGACCCTTTCTGCCGATGGATGATGGAGTAATTCGGCAGAAAAACCACTTTCCAACCTGCCTGGCGAATCTGGTGGCACCAATCCATATCTTCGGCATACATGAAGAAGGAGGGTTCCAGGCCGCCAACCTTTTCATATACCCGGCGTGGCACCATGAGGCAGGATCCCATGAGCCAGCCCACGGAACGCGGCCCGCGGCTGTCTCTACCGATGCAGTCGCGCCACTTGCGGATTTTTTCGATCAGCGGATAGACAATCGAATGATTCTTCCAGTAGCTGGCGGGGGAGAGGCCCGCGTAGGCGCTCATCTGCGGAAGGCCATCGGCATGCAAAAGCTTGCAACCAACGCAGCCGGCGCTGGGATTCTTTTTGAGGAAACGGATCATTCCCCGGAGCGCCCTGCCGTTTGCGAACGCGTCGGGGTTCAACATGAGAAGATACTTTCCGCTGGCCCGTTGGAGACCGTAATTGCATCCCGGAGCGAAGCCTTCGTTCCGCGCGTTGCGCACGAGATTAACCCAGGGATAATGCTCGGCAACGAAATCGGCCGTTCCATCGGAAGAGGCGTTGTCGACCAGCACCATTTCGATGGAAAAGCCCGCCTCTTTTTCCGCCTTGCGAACATGATTCAGGAATTCACCGATTTCATCCCGGTGGTTCCAGGCCACGGTAATGATGGAGAGCAGGAGAGTCCGCTTACTCATCGGCTTCCGGTTCTTCAGCGGGGCTTGATCCGCGCACGGCGTTGGCGCTGGCGGCAGTCGGGCCGCGGGAAAGGCCGCGCTTGCTCGGAGCAGAGCAAAAATCCAGGAGGTGCGCCAGTTCCTCCGGCATATCGCGCCCCTGCCACTCTTCGCGGAGCCTGGCGATGGAACGGGAAACCGGGCGGCCGCTGCGGAACAATTCCTTATAGGCGTGCTTGAGCGCGGTCCGTGTCGGGGCAGGTACTCCAGCCCGCCTCAGTCCTACAAGGTTGAGTCCCACAACAACGCCATAGTGTTTCAAAGTCATGAAAGGGGGCACATCCTTCACAACGCCGGACATTCCGCCGATCATGGCGAGTTTGCCGATCCGGCAAAACTGGTGAGTGGAAGAGTGGCCGCTGAAGAAAACCCGGTCTTCAAGCGAGGTATGCCCCGACAGCGCCGCGTAATTCACCATCACAATGTGATCACCCAGCAAGCAATCATGGGCGACATGGGAATACGCCATGAAGTAATTCTCGTTGCCGATCGTTGTGAAGGAATCGTCTTTCAGGCCGCGATGGATTGTGGAGAACTCGCGAAACTCGTTTTTCTCGCCAATGCGGATTCCCGACTTTGTCCTGGGATCGAAGCCGAGAAACTGCGGGTCGCCGCCCACCATCGAGTAAGGATGAAACACGTTTCCCGGCCCCGCATCGATCCTTTCGCCCACCCAGGCGTGCTCGCGGACAATGCAGCCCTCGCCAAGGCGGGTGAACGCGCCAACATGAGCGTACGGCCCAATCTTCACCGATTCGGCGAGGTGGGCGGTCGGGTGGACCATGGCTGTGGTGTGAACAGGCATCTCGTGGCCGTTCCTCTTCAAAGAGTGCCGAACATACGGTCGCCAGCGTCTCCCAGCCCGGGGACGATAAAGGCCCGCTTGTCCAGTCTCTCGTCGCTTGCCGCTACAAACACATCCACATCGGGGTGTTCGCGATTCACACGTTCTTCCCCCTCGGGCGAGGAAATCAGACAAAGAGCGATAATGCGCTTAGGCTCCTTCTTCTTTACGAGATGGAGCGCCGCGCAGAGGCTCCCCGCGGTGGCCAGCATCGGGTCAACCACAAGGACCGTGGACTCTTCGAGGTCCTCGGGAACATTGTAGTAATATGTTTCTGGCTTTTTGGTTTCTTCGTCGCGTTTGAGCCCGATGTGCGCCACTTTGGCATGGGGAATAATATCGAGCATCCCTTGAACCATGCCCAGCCCGGCCCGGAGGATCGGGGTAATCACGACCTCGGTCTGGGCAAGGCTCTTTCCACGGAAAGGACACAACGGTGTCTCAATATCTACCTGGACCATGGGGAGGTTTCTCGTCGCCTCATAGGCCAAAAGCAGGGTAATCTCGGAAACGAGTTCGCGGAATTTGCGCATGCTTGTCTCTTTGCTGCGCAAAATCGTCATTTTGTGGTCAATTAAAGGGTGGTGAACGATCTTTACAGGCAAGGCAGGCCTCTTGGGCGAGAGGTATCAATCGGCTTGAGAGAATGCGAACGGCGGCGGGGATGAGCAAGGGCTTTTCTGACGAAGTGAGGGGACGGCCCTGTCGGAAAATATTTTCGGGAAAACGCTCTTGTGTTGATGTGAAAATCAAGGGATTTTGGGGTATGTTTCTTGTATCGCCATGCTTGACTTAAGCCATGAGAGCTCTTGCCACCCGCCAGTTTCGTCTCCAGGTCAACCGCCTCCGCCGCTCGCTTTCCGAGGCGCTTAAGCGGCGTTTTGCCCTGCGCCTGACCATGGAGGGCTGGTGTCTTGTCGTGACCATGCTGCTCATCGGTTTGGCGGCGCTGAACACAGCCGCTCCGCTCCTCTATCTCATGTTCTCCATGATGTGCGCTTTCTTTGTTCTTTCGGCCATGCTGGCCACGAATACGATCCGGCGATTGGACGTCCGGCGCGATATCCCGCGCACCTGGGCCGCCGGGACGCCCCTTCGCGTCAAGTTGCAGATCCGCAACCGAAAGCTCTTCACTTCCAGCTACAGCCTCCGCGTATATGATCGCCTCGCTGGAGGCTTCATCCTTGGCGCGGCCTTTTTCGACTTTCTGCCCCCGCGTCGCGGAATCATCAGCCAGGAATACGAATGCGTTTTCCGCCGCCGAGGCGTTTATCACCTCCAGCGCATCGACGTGGCGACGCGTTTTCCCTTCGGCCTGATCGAACGCGTCCTCAGCTTCTCCAAGCCGCTTTCTATCCTCGTGCTTCCCCAAACCATTTCCGTCTCCCGCCGGCTCGAGCAGGCACGTGTGGATCTCGGCGATTACGAGAGCCACCAGAAAGGGCGCGGATCGGGCCTCTACGGCTTGCGCGATTATTCGGCGGATTTCCCCGCCCGCGATATTCACTGGAAGCTTTCCGCCCGGCGTGGAAACCTGGTCGTTCGGGAATACGAATCCGAAGAGCGGCGGCGGTCCATCGTTGTGCTCGACAATCGCATTCCGCGGGAAGAGCAGGCCGATATGTTCGAGCGTTTCGAAAAAGCCGTGGTTCTCGCCGCTTCCGTGGTCGAATGGCTTTGCCAGACCCAGCATGATGTCGAATTGCGCACGGCAAGCGGAGTCGTCGGTTTCGGGACGGGACCGGCTCATGTGTCGAGGTGCCGGAGGGCCCTGGCCCGGTTGCAGATGGTGGACCCGGAAGAAGGCGACGAGCGTCTCCTGCGCGGTGGCGAAGCTGATATTGTCCTTTTCCCGATTCTGCTCCGTGGCGAGGAGCAGAATCGAGCCCTGCATTTCCCTCTGTCCGTGGACGAATTTGAACAGGATCTGAAACGTGCCTTTGAACTGGAAGAAGATTCCGGTGAGGAATCTTCCCTCGTGTTTCCGATGACGGAGGCTGCCGCCCGCGTATGACTTTTCAACGGACCTATCAGGTGTTCACGTATCTGACCGCTCTTTGGGCATTCCTGGTCATGGCGTTTTTCATCGTTTTGCACCCGGTGGGGATCGCTCTTTTTCTTTTTGGCCTGCTGCTTTGCGCGATGAAGACCCAGAGGGGATGGAAAGTCTCAAACACGATTTGGGTCGTGCTCAGCATCGCCGCGCTGGTGATCGCGCTTTTCGGCTGGTTCGCGCTCGGCGAACACCTCTATTCCGTCGTCTATCTGTTCCTTTTTCTCGAGATCAATAAACTCTGGTCCGGCGAACGGACCCGCGATGTTTTGCAGGTTTACGGGCTGACCTTCTTCCAGATGCTGGCAGCTTCCGTTTCGACGGCCTCCTTGCTTTTCGCCCCGGCGCTTTTTGTCTATATGTTCCTGGTTCTCGGCGGATTGATCACGCTGACCATGCGCCGCGACGCCGAATTAGCCCTGAGCGGCAGCTCATTGAAGAAGAAAAGCCGGACGCAAGGCAAGACGGCCCAAGCTTCTCTTCGGATCAATAAAGACGAGCAGCGGCGCCTCGCGGGCATCATGCATCGTCCGCTTATGACAAGGTGGTTCGCCATGCGCCTGGTGACCATCCTTCTGCTCGTTGCCATCGGGGGCATGGGCTTTTTCTTCATCATCCCCCGTCTCCAGGCCCAGAATTTTCTCAGCGGCATTGGAAGCCCGCGCCAGGCGCAGGCCATCTCGGGGTTCTCCGATACCGTCGAGTTTTCCTCCATCGATGAAATCCAAACCAACCCCGCGATCATTATGCGGGCGGTTCCCGTTTCCGGCTATGAATTCTCCAATGGCTTTCCGGACCGCGCACTCCTGCGCCTGCGGGGGGTTGCGTTGAGTCATTACGACGGGCGGCGCTGGCGCAAAGACCCTGACACCGAAGAACGCAATCAATTCGTTGTGCGCCGCTCCGCCGTGTTCTTCCCTCACCTCGACGAGGAAGGGAAGGAGGAATTCTACCAAACGGAAATCACGCTCGAGCCGAACCGGAAAGGGTATCTCTTCGGGCCGGACCGCCCGGTGCGCTATGACATCGAAACGCCAATCCGCATGCTCATCGACACGGAATCCCGGTCGATCCAGGCCTTGATCCGAAACTGGGCCGTGCCTCTGAGCTACCGGGTGCGCAGCCAGGTCGTCCCCGAGGGAATATGGCAGTTGAAGGATGATACGGCGGCGACAGATGGGGAAGTTTCCTTTGAGAAAGAAGGAGGCAAATTCCTCAATAATCTCATCGGCCTGGTTTTGCCGCCAAAGAAGGATCCGATTAAGCAAGCCTATCTTCAAATGCCAGAACATCCCGACATGACGGCGGTGCGGGGATTGGCAGAAGAATGGGCCAGTGGGTTGGAGCAGGTTCCAGCAATCGCCAAGAAAATCGAAATGGAGCTGAAGAGGGGCTATGATTACAGCCTCCAGATTGATTTCTCCTCGGAGCCGGATCATCTCACCCGTTTTCTCACCGGCGAGCGCCGAGGCCACTGCGAATATTTTGCGACAGCAATGGCGTTGATGCTGCGCAGCCAGGGAGTCCCGGCGCGCCTGGTTAATGGATATGCCAGCGATGAATGGGTGGCCAACGGGGATCGCGGCTATTATCTGATCCGACAGGAGCACGCCCACTCGTGGGTCGAGGTCTACGACGAACGCGCTGGCTGGCTCGTCTACGATCCCACCCCCGACAGCGGCATCGGCGGCAACCGCATCCCCAACTCGCTCTATCGCCAGTGGTCCCGATGGCTGGATACCATGAAGTTGAAATGGTATGAAAACATCATCGACTACGACGCCAGGGACCAGGGGTTATTCTACATGAATCTGTTCCGCTCACTGGATCTCATTCCCGGGAGAGGAAACAGTATCGGCGATCTGTTCGACGGCACCTCTTCCAACCAGCGGAAGGGGCTCATCGTCATTGTTCTCGCCGTTGCCGCCGGACTGGGCTTTTTCCTCATTCGGGAAATTCGACGCTTTATCCGCTCGCGCGAAAGGACTTTGGAAGAAGAAGTGAGCTGGAGGAGTTCGCGCGAGCCGATCAGGGAATATGTTAATCTTCTCTCGGAAGTGGAGAAACAGGTGAAGCGGCCGGATTCCCAGACTCCGCTGGAATACGCCCGCCGCGTTGTCCGCCGGAGCGACGAATTCCAGGATTTCCTGCCGCTGACGGAGAACTACTACGGCGCGCGATTCAACGGCAGTACGTGGTCTGAATCGGATACAAACCGCGCGAGAGCCCTCTTGCGCCGCCTTCGCGAATCCCCACAGAATCTCCGCCCGGTTCAATCCGGTGACTACCGACCTCTGAGGAAACAGGAAGAGTATGGCGAACGGCGAAACTCCCCAAGTGGACATGACCACTCAAATGAAGAAATGCCGCAAGATTTCGGTGGGGGGGATTCCCATCGGCGGTGATGCGCCGCTGGTCCTCATTGCGGGTCCTTGTGTAATCGAATCCGAGGATCACCTGCTTTTCATGGCGGATTCTCTTAAGAAAATCTGTGCCCGCCTGAATATCCCACTGGTCTTCAAAGCGTCCTATGACAAGGCGAACCGCACCTCGCTGGATTCGTATCGAGGACCGGGCCTCGATGAAGGGTTGCGAATGCTGGAGCGTGTGAAACGGGAAACCGGGGCGCCCGTGCTGACCGATGTCCACACGGAAGAGCAAGCTGCGGCCGCCGCGGATGCGTGTGATATCCTCCAGATCCCCGCTTTTCTTTGCCGCCAGACGGATTTCGTCCAGGCAATTGGCCGTGCAGGCAAACCTGTCAACGTCAAGAAAGGCCAGTTTCTGGCCCCTTGGGATATCGTCAATGTGACAAAGAAACTGGCTGGCTCGGGGTGCGAAGAGGTGCTGCTGACAGAACGCGGTGTCAGCTTTGGCTACGGGTCGCTGGTCACTGATTTCCGCAGCCTGCCCATCATGCGCGAGCTAACCGGCCTTCCGGTCTGCTTTGACGCCACACACAGTGTTCAAGAACCCGGTGGCCTCGGTTCGGCCACCGGCGGCAAGCGCCAGTTCGTCCCTCCGCTGGCACGCGCGGCCTGTGCCGTTGGCGTGAATGCGCTTTTCCTGGAAACCCACGACATACCGGATGAGGCCAAAAGCGACGGACCGAATATGGTCCCCCTCGCTGCCGTGGAGGCCCTGCTTCAATCCTGCAAAGCGATCGATCATGCCGTCCGCGTCTTCGATGGACAAGAATGAGGCCGCGCGGGAACCTCTTGCGCTGAATCGCGTGGCCCTCCTCGTTGAATACGATGGGCTGGCTTTTCAGGGCCTGCAGCGCCAGCGGCATACGGAAGAAACCGTGCAGGGGAAAATCGAGAAAGCGGCGGGCCGCGTGGGCAGCCATGATGTGGGTTTCGTGGCGGCGGGACGAACGGATGCGGGGGTCCATTCCACGGGCCAGGTCGTGACCGTGAACCTGCCTCAGCGGCTTGAAATCCACCGCGTTCATCTGGCGATGAACGCTTTGCTTCCGCCAGAGATTCGCGTGCGGCGGGCCGCCATCGCTCCGCAAGGTTTCAGCCCCCGATTCGACGCGCGCCAGCGGACCTATGTCTATCGTATGATGGCCCGCCGGCCGGTCGCACCGATCATGCGCCGCTTCGTCGCCCAGACGGCCTACGAATTGGACCGGGAGGCGGTGCTGGCTGCGGCCGAGTCCTTTCGCGGCCAGTGGGAGTTCCGCGAGTGGCGCTCCTCCATGTGCGAGGCCACGCGAACGTTTCTCAACATCGACGAGGCCCGGGCGATCCCTCCAAACCCCTCGCCGCAAAACGATGAAGAGCCTACGCTTTATTGGCGGTTTCTGTTTCGCGCGCGCAGCTTTCTCCATCACCAGGTCCGCTTCATGGTTGGGGGAATCGTGGCTGTCGGCTCGGGCCGGCTTCACCTCGAGGATCTCCACCAAGCTCTCTCCGAGGGCAGGCGCCCGAAGCGGGTAAAGTGCGAAGCCGCTTGCGGATTGTGCCTGAGCGATGTCAAATACCCGGCGGACAAGGACCCGTTTGATCAAGCCACCGAGTTTGCGCGAGAGGATGCCACTTGATGCCCCCCGTTCCGAAACTGTTTTTCTTTCTTATTGTCTATACACTCTTCCCGTTCTATGCTCCCGGGACGACGTGGATGCTCCAGGCCGCACCCCCCGCGGAACAATTGAAGGTCGAGGTAATCGAGGAATATCCCCACGCCACCGACGCCTTCACCCAGGGGCTGCTCCTTCATGAAGAAAAGCTCTACGAAAGTACGGGGATTCGCGGACGTTCCACGCTGCGCCGGGTCCAGCTCACATCCGGCACGGTGGAGCAGATGATTTCCCTTCCCGATGCTTATTTCGGAGAAGGGCTTGCGCGGGTTGAAGAAAGATTGATTCAGCTCACCTGGACCAGCGGTGTCGCGCCGGTTTACGACATCGAGACGTTCGAGCAGATTGGCGAATTCAGCTATACAGGCCAGGGATGGGGGGTGGATTACGACGGCCAGATGCTGATCATGAGCAATGGATCGGAATTCCTCACATTCCGGGACCCGGAGACCTTCGAGGCGCTGGGCCAGGTTCGCGTGACCCTGAACGGGAGAGAGCAAAAGAACTTGAACGAGCTGGAATACGTGGATGGCTTCGTCTATGCGAACGTCTGGAAGACCGACAACATCGTCAAAATCACGCCCAATACGGGTCGTGTGGTAGCCGTGATCGATGCGAGCGGACTTCTGACGCCGGAAGAAGATGCGCGCGCCGACGTGCTCAACGGCATTGCGTATGATCCGGCAACGGAAACGTTTCTCATCACCGGGAAACTTTGGCCCAAGCTGTTTCGAGTGCGATTTGTTCCCGCAGGCGAAAGCGAAAGGTAATTATTCCCCGGCCAGGGACTCCCAGTTCGCTTCGGCTTTCTCCAGGTTTTCTTCCGGATCCTGCAACCAGAGGTCTTTTGCGTTTCCTCGTTCAGCCGCCCAGAAGAAGTACAGTTTATCCCCTTCGAGGATGAAATTGTCCGGCTGGGGGTGATACTTCTGTCCTCTCGCCATGCCCATGGCGCACCACCCGCCAAATTCAGGCAGATAACTCTCCGGGGACGCGTTGAACTTCTGCCGGTTCTCTTCGCTGGCAAAGTGGAAAATCGCACCGCCATACCAGGAAAAAAGCTCCATTTCTCCCTGGACAGGTTGTTCCTGCGTGCGATACGCGACCGGGTCGAAGGCCTGGAAGGCGACGTCGTCGTGAAGATGCCACGTGCGCGAATCCGCTCTGAGTTCCGCCATTTTCTTCTGGAATTGCTCGAAGGAATAGCGGTCGCTGTTATCTTCGCCGATATACCGAAAAACCTCTTTTCCTTCCGGATCCAGAAGGATCAGCGCCGGGTAATGCACCTCTTCGCCGTGAAATTGATAGCCATCGGGGACGTTAAAAGCCTCGGCAAGCTGGGCATCCGGGTCCTGATAGATGACGGGGTTCTGGCTCGCATCGAAGCCCTTGGCCCATTCCTGGGTCGCCTCCGGATCGTCGGGCTTGATGAAGAGGTGCTCCACGCCGGCCACGGTCGGAGCGTCTTCGTAATACGCACGCGTATGACGCAGGCAGATGGGGCACTCCGTCTTCAAAAGGAAATGCAGGGCGGTATAGGTGTTTCGCTCATCCGCCGAGCGATA
>CAYFUR010000043.1:0-4127 GCA_964346275.1 uncultured Candidatus Sumerlaeota bacterium | reverse complement strand
CAACACCCCGCGCAGTTCGCGGCGCTCGGCAACGATGTCCACAAAGCCATGCTCCTTTTGAAACTCCGCGGTCTGGAAATCCGGGGGCAGCTGTTGTTTGATTGTCTGCTCGATCACACGCTTTCCGGCAAACCCGACAACGGCGCCGGGCTCGGCGATGATGATGTCTCCCAGAGACGCAAAACTCGCCATGGTGCCTCCCGTGGAGGGGTCTGTCAGAATGCTGATAAAGGGGATCGCCTCTTCCTCCATCTTCGCGCAAAGGATGGATGTCTTGGCCATCTGCATGAGGGAAAGAATGCCCTCGTGCATGCGCGCGCCGCCGCTGCTGGTCAGCGTGATGCATGGCATTTTCTTTTCCAGCGCCAGCTCCATCGCGCGGGTGATTTTTTCCCCCGTGGCGCTCCCCATGGAGCCACCCATGAAGAAGAAGTTCATGATCGCAAGAGAAACGGGGACTTCGCCGATCTCCGCCGTTCCTGTCACCACGGCTTCGCGGGTTCCCGTTTTCTTGTGCTGGATCTGAATGTAGTCGGAATAGTTCACGCGGCCCTCAAAATTGAGCGGGTCGGCTGGGCCGAGTTTCTCATGAGTCTCCTTGAAAGACTCCTCGTCCACGATCTGGCGGATACGCTCATGGGCGGAAATTCGCTCGTGGCGGCCACAGGCCGGGCAGACCGACAGGCTCTCTTGAAAGTCCTTTCGAAGAGTCAGTGTTGTGCAGCGGGGGCAACGATACCAGAGATCCTTCGGGATGCTCTGGCGCACGTCTTTGCTCTGCGGCCGGGTGATGTTGATATATTCTGGTGAGGGTCGGCGAAACCAGCGCATAGAAAGATCCGGAAAGCAAACTTAGGAAAGAAGAATCGTGGCGCCTGGAGAGTGGTGGGTCAAGCTTTTGACGTTCACGCGCCGACGGACTGCTTCACGGTGCGGTCGATTTCCTCTTCCACCAATTCGCGGATTTTGCGCGAAACGGGGCCGACTTCGCCATTGCCAACAGGTTTGTGGTCGATGGTCGTCACCGGAAACGCATTGATCGTCGTCGAGGTCAATAAGGCCTCATCGATTTCCGGCAGCATGGACAGCTTAAAGGGTTCCTCGCGCACTTCGATACCATGCTCCCGCGCCAGGCGGAGCACCATGCCGCGTTTGCATCCGGAGAGAATACGTCCATTGGCGGGGGGCGTGTGGATGACGCCGTCTTTGACTGCAAGAAAGTTAGCGACGGAGGCCTCCGTCACCGTCTGGTCTTCCCGGTAGAGAATCGCTTCGAATGCCCCGGCATCCTTCGCTGCCTGCTTGGCCAGCACATTGGCGAGCAGGGACGTGGACTTGATCCAGCAGCGTGCCCATCGCTCGTCGGGGTGGGTCATTGCGGCCACCCCTTTTTCGTAAATCTCTGGCTTTTTCGGAGGAAGTTCCCGGACAAACCAGAATTCCGTGGGCTCGGGATCAGACGGGAAGAGATGAGCGCGCCGGGCCACGCCACGAGAGAGTTGGCCATAGATCATGGCACGGTCGGAGGGCAGATTGCGGATCAACTGAGCAATCACATCTTCACGCTCCTGGCGGCTGTAATGGAGCTTGATCCGAAGGCCCTCCGCGCTGCGCTCCCAGCGATCCAGGTGTTCTTTCAGAAGAATCGGCACACCCTGATAAGCGGCGATCACCTCGTAAATCCCATCCCCAAAGAGGGTCGCGCGATCCTCCAGGGGAAGGGTGGCGCCCTCCAGGGATTGAAATTCGCCGTTGATCCAAAGATTGTCCATTCAATAGCTCCATTAGGCTCACCAAAACTGGTGGAAAAGCGGTCGCATCGAGTTCCCGAAATCAAGAGAGCAACAATTATACGATCATGTCAGGGGTTTGAGCTGGCAACCTGCGAAGCGGAACCTTTGGGAAAGGTCGGATCCGTCTCCGCGTAATAGTGGATGATTCCGAGATAGAGATGCCGGGCGACACGGCGCTGGAAATCGCGGGTGTGGAGGAGACGTGCTTCGTCGGGGTGGGAGATAAATCCCATTTCCACAAGGATCGAAGGCATGTCGTAATTTTCCAGGACTTTGAACCGCGCCTTGTTGATTCCCCGGTCGTGGCGGCGAAAGTAAGAATCCTTCATGAACGTCTGATGCACTGCGGAGGCCAGGCGGCGGCTGACCAGGGCCTGGGATTCCAGGGCGTCCTCCATCATTTGGGTCAGAATGCTGGAATTGTCGCGACTGATCTCGTATTCCGCGTTTTCCAGGCGGGAGACCGCCTTCGCCGCGGCGCTGTGATTGGAGTCACGGTTCCAGGTCCAGATTTCGAACCCCCGGGCCCGCCGCGCGGCGGATCCACCGACCGCATTGGTGTGGATCGAAATGAAAAGGTCGCCGCGATGGATAGCCGCGAAATGCGTCCGGTCGGTCAAGCTGACGTACTTGTCGACTGAACGCGTCTGTTCGATTTCGAAACGCGGGTCAGCCTGGAGAAGCCGGGCTAGATCCTTGGCCACGGCGGTCACGATTTCCTTTTCGTGAACTTCCCGGCTACCGACTTTGCCAACGGCGCCGGGATCCTTGCCGCCATGGCCGGGGTCGATAATGATTCGCCGCTTCCAGCTTCCGTTTTCGACAGAGGCTCGCTGGACCACCGCAAACAGATCCACCACAATACGATTCGGTGCTTCGAGGGTGAAGTGCTCGTGCTTGACAGTTTGGGGCGTCTTGAGGTGCAGGCGAAGTTCCTTGCGGCCCGAGAGAAAGTCCACCCGTGTCGCTTTCACGTATTCTTCTTTTCTGGTGACTTGGGGCTGGGGGCCTGCCTTCTCCACTCCTTGCACCACGACGGTGACATAGCCGCGGTCTTCCGAGTGGTTTTCAATCGAGTAATCCGTGCTTTTGTCCAGCTCGATCACCGTGCGGGTAAACAAGTTGTGTTGGGCCAGGCGAATCTCCCGAACCTGGGCGGCGCAAGAAACGGCGGAGCTGGCAGCGAGGAACAGGAAAACAGAGAAGAAGCGAGCAAGCGTGCGGGTCATGGATCCGGTAACGCCTTTTCCGGGAAAATAGCAATCCCCGCTACTTCCCAGCGGACTCGCTACCATGTCAAGTTGAAGGGTTCCGCCGGGAAAGCTTATTCGCTTTCGGTTCTGGGCAGCGGCAGCCCCTTGGAAAACAGTTCTTCCGCCTGCTCGGCGTCCACCGGGCGTGAGAAGTAATATCCCTGGCCGAGCCTGCAGCCCATGGATTCGAGGAGTTGCGCTTGCTCTTGGGTTTCGATTCCTTCCGCAACGACCTGGAGCTTCAAGTGGTCCGCCATGACAATGATGGCGCGCACCAGTTCGGTGTCTTCTTCCTGGCCGGGGAGTTTCTGGATAAAGCTGCGGTCCGCCTTGATCATGTGGACCCGGAACTTCTGAAGGTAGCTCAGGGACGAATAGCCGGTCCCGAAATCATCAATAGAGATGGTCATTCCCAATTCCGAAACCCGGCTGATGAATTCGCCGGACGCCGCGGTGTCTTCCATAATGAGGCTTTCAGTGATTTCCAGATTCAGGGCGTTGCCGGGAAGATCATATTCATTGAGAAGTTCTTCTAAATGGGGGAGGAACTTCGGGTGGGTGACCTGCTTGCTGGAGACGTTCACGTGGATATGGAAAGGGACTTCCGTGCCGCGTGAGAGTTTTCTCCATTGGGCGGCGCGCCGGCAGCTTTCCTCAAGAACCCATTGGCCAATACCGATGATCAGTCCACTGTCCTCGGCGATGGGGATAAAATCGGACGGAGGGATAATTCCCTTTTGCGGGTGCCGCCACCGCAACAGGGCTTCGAAACTCTGAATCTGTCCGGTTTCCAATGAAACGATGGGCTGGAATTGCAGGAAGAAAGCATTTTGCTCAAGGGCGTGGCGCAGATCGGTTTCGATATGGAGGAGTTTTCTAATGGAGGTATGCATTTCCTCGTCAAAGATGCGCGTTGTTCCGCGCCCCTGCCGTTTCGCGCGATACATCGCGACATCCGCGTTTCGGAGGAACTCTTCCGGGCTTTCAGCCTCGCTCGTGCAGAAAACAATCCCGATGCTGGTGGTGCAGTAGATCTCGTGGCCCGAGAGATGAAACGAGGGAATGAGCTGGCGGTGGATGC
>CAYFUR010000042.1:29459-31702 GCA_964346275.1 uncultured Candidatus Sumerlaeota bacterium | reverse complement strand
TCGAGGTTTCGTCCGCCCCGGTGATAGACAGTCACGAGCGGCTCGCCTTTTTCGACTTGCTCGCCGACTTTTTTGTGAATTTCCAGGCCAACGGTGAGATCCACCTCGTCTTCCGTGGAGAGCCGTCCCGCCCCGAGCATGTTCGCCGCCACGCCCAGGTCGCGCGTCTTGATGGTTTGTATAGACCCCGCCGAAGGGGACGGGATCACCTCGGTTTCGGAAGAGACCTCGAGCATTTCCGGGTTGTCCGCCACGCGGGGATCGCCGCCCTGGGCTTCCACCCACTGGCGGAATTTCTCGAGCGCCTGGCCGCCGTCGAGAAGCCGCTCCAGTTCCCGGCGCGCTTCCTTGTGGCCGGGCTGAATTTCCGCCAGCACCAGCATGTCGGCGCATAGCTCGAGGATGATCTCGCGGGCGTCGGCGGGTCCGCCGCCTTTCAGCAGCTCGATCGTTTCACGCACTTCGAGCGCATTGCCCACGGCCACGCCCAGGGGCTGGTTCATTTGCGTAATGACGGCGCTGACGTTTTTCTCCAGCGCCCGGCCGATGCTGGTCAGGCCGTTCGCCAATTCTCGAGCATTGTCCAGCGTTTCCATGAACGCGCCGCTGCCGCATTTCACATCCATCACGAGAGAGTCGGTGCCCGCGGCGACTTTCTTCGAGAGGATAGAGGCGCAAATCAGCGGCACGCTTTCCACGGTCGCCGTCACATCACGGAGGGCGTAGAGCTTCTTGTCCGCCGGAACAAAGTTGTCCGTCTGGCCGATAATGGCGCAGCCGACGCGGCCCAGAACCTTTTTGAAATCCGCCTCGCCCAGGGCCCAGCGGTAACCCGGGATCGAATCCAGCTTGTCCAGCGTGCCGCCGGTGTGGCCCAGGCCCCGGCCGCTGACCATGGGCACGATACCGCCCGCAGCGGCGACGAGCGGCGCCAGAATCAGGGACACCTTGTCGCCCACGCCGCCGGTGGAATGCTTGTCCACCTTGGGGCCGTCGAGATCGGACAGGTCGAAGCGATCGCCGCTTTCCAGCATGACGCGGGTCAGCGCCGCCGCCTCCTGGGGCCCCATGCCGCGAAAAAACGCCGCCATCAGAAACGCGGAAATCTGGTATTCGTTGACGCGGCCTTCCACGTAGCCCTCGATCAGCTTGCGGATTTCCTCGGGCAGGAGTTCCTGACCTTCTCTCTTGCGACGGATCAGTTCCGGGGTGTTCATGGGATCCTCTTTCGGCTCCGATGGATTGGGATGATCCTCCCGCTAGCCACTGGGCGCCGCAATCAGGGAAATTGAATTCGCGCTATGGGAAAGACGCTGAAAATCGGATACGATGCCTCGGTCACGCTCGCGCGGGGCGGAGGCGGTATAGCGCGCTATACGCTGGAGCTGCTGCGGGCGCTAGTTGAGCTGGACGAGCCGGACCTGGAATTCCAGGTTCTTCTCAATTCCCTGCGCCACGCTCCTGGCCCCGAGCACGACTTCCTGTTCCAGTCGCCGCGCGTTCATGTAGTCCAGCGGCGCCTCCCCGGGCCGCTCATCGTCGAGGGCTGGCGTTGCTATGGCGTTCCTCGATGGGAACAATTGCTTCGCGCTGATTGCGACGTGGTCCACGCTCCGGCCAGTTATATTCCCCCCGCCGACGCGCCGGTGGTCGTCACCGTTCACGACATCGCCTTTCTGCGCGATGAGACAGAGGAAATCCTGGCCGGGTCGCATTTCGCCAAGGATTTTCCCAACAAGCTGCCCCAGGCCGCGGCAATCCTGACGCCGAGCCGCTTTGTGGCCAAGGATATCCAGGAGCACTATTCCGCGGTCGATCCCGGGCGGATTCATGCCGTTCATTCCGGAATCAAGACAGAGCTATTCCGCATGGAGGAAGATGGCGCCGCGCCGGAGCACGACGTCTTCGCCGTGACCCAGCATCCCATCGCCCGCAAGAGGGCGGACTGGGTGGTGCCGGTTTGCCGCGAGGCAGGGAAGCGCCGGCGCGGGCTGAAAGCGCTGGCGGTGGGCCTGCCGCCGGACCTGTCGTCTCCGCCGGTGGAGGCGCTTGGCCACGTGCCCGACGCGGAGCTGGCGCGGCTCTACGCCCGGGCGGGGCTGACGCTGCTGACCACGCGCGAGGAAGGCTTTGGGTTTCCCTTTCTGGAATCTCTGGCGATGGGTACGCCGGTGGTCTGCCACCAGACAAGCGCCCTGACGGAAATCGGAAAGAATTGGGCTCATTTCACGGACGAGGATACC